>JAFQUN010000021.1 GCA_017408525.1 Oscillospiraceae bacterium | reverse complement strand
CCGCTATACTGCGTCTGCTCATATAAGCCACGGCGAACGGCATCGGATTTGTCTCTGCTTCTTCCTCCGCGCGTTACGCGCTGGATTGTCGGTTGCTGATACTGCTTACGTTTCTCCAACCGCGCCTACATGGTTTGAGTAAAGATGGCGCTGCGTGGACGGAGGTGGTTACCCTCCAGACTATCGGGGCTGAAACTTCAGTAGGCGCGGTTCTAAAAACGCACTCTGTATCGTTGACCACCCAATCGAGCGCGAAGCGCGGCGCAAGCGCAGAAATGGTCGAACCCCACGCGCCGAGTTTTAGCGACGCATGAACAATATAGCGCAAGGGAAATCTTTAGAAACCGTAGGTTTCTAAACTGACTTTTTTGGGTTCTTTTTTGTTCAGTGACAAAAAAGAACCTCGCGCTCGGAAGCGCGAAACAATCCCCTTTTGGCACTACGTCAACGCACAAAGGAAATTCTCAAAAACCATGGGTTTTTGAGCCGCATTTTTTGGCTTCTTTTTTGGGCGGGAGCAAAAAAGAAGCTCGCGCTCGGAAGCGCGAAACAATCCCCTCGACAGGCACTGCGTCAATGAAAAAAGGCAAAAAAGAAGCTCGCTGTTGAAACGTCCTCTTGACAAACGGCTCTACACATTGTAGAGTATAGGCAACTCTACAATGTGTAGACAAGGAGGGTCCTATGGGAAACACAAAAATGGGTGCGCTGGAAGGGCGCTTTGCCGACATCATCTGGGAGAACGAGCCGATCGCCTCGGGACAGCTCGTAAAGCTCGCACAGCTGGAGCTTTCGTGGAAACCGACGACCTCCTACACGGTTCTAAAACGCCTTTGCGAGCGCGGCATTTTTCAAAACAGCGGCGGTACGGTGACATCGCTTCTCTCGCGTGAGGCATTTTATGCCATGCAGAGCGAGCAGTTCGTCGAAGAGACATTTGACGGGTCGCTGCCGGCGTTTCTTGCCGCGTTTACCTCGCGAAAGGCGCTCTCCGACAAAGAGGTCGAGGAGCTGAAGGAAATCATTGACGGACTGCGGAGGTGAGGATATGCTCGATGCGGTTTTTATGCAGGTCATTGACATGACAAAAGCGGGCAGCGTCGTTATTCTATGCGTGCTGCTGGCGCGGCTTTTCCTGCGGAAAGCACCGAAGCTCTTTTCCTACGTTTTGTGGGCGGCGGTTCTTTTCCGACTGCTCTGCCCCGTTTCGATCGAGTCGAACGTGTCGCTTTTTGCCGCCTTTGACGCACCGTCGGAGCAGAACGAGACGCTGTACGCAGAGGATGCGGCGGCGCAGAATACGCCCGTCGCCGCGCCGCCTATGGCGTTTGGCGATCTGTCGCCCGAGGTGCAGACGCAAGGCGCCGCACCTTCCGCTGTGCCGGAAAAGGTGCAAACGGGTGCAAGCGCAGCCGCATGGGTGTGGATTGTCGGTGCCTTGGCGATGGCGGTCTACGGCGGTGCGTCGTATCTGCGGCTGCGGCGAAGGCTTCTGACCGCCTCGCCGCTGCGGGAGAATATCTTCCTTGCTGACCATATCCCGACACCCTTCGTTATGGGACTGCTGCGCCCGAAGATCTACCTCCCCTCGGAGCTTGGGGAGGAGGAATATAAATACATCCTCCTCCACGAACGGCACCACATCCGCCGCGGCGACCACATTACAAAGATGCTTGCGTTCGCGGCGCTCGCGCTGCACTGGTTCAACCCGCTTGCATGGATCGCGTTCATCTGTGCGGCGCGCGACATGGAGATGAGCTGCGACGAGGCGGTCGTGAAAAAGCTCGGCGGCGACATTCTCCCCGACTATGCCGCATCGCTTTTGCACCTTGCGACAGGGCGGCGCGTTATCGCGCTCGCGCCGCTCGCTTTCGGCGAGGGCGACACGAAAGAGCGCGTGCGAAACCTTGCGCGGTGGAAAAAACCGGCGCTCTGGGTCGTTGTGCTCGGCGTTGCCGTGTGCGTCATTCTCACCGCCTGCCTTGCGACCGACCCTGCGGGAGAAACGGCGGAGGAAGTGCAGGACGGATACTATCTTGTCATCGGCGCGGACGGCGTTGAAAGCATCGAGATCAAAATACGCGGCATGAAAACCGGCGGCGTGGTGAATGCGGACGGCTCGCTCTTTGAAAAGGGCGAGCGAGTGTGGCTCGAGCCGCTTGACGGCGTCACAGACCTGCGCGGCGTATCCATCGCGGCGCTGAGCGTGCGAAGCGAGATCCTCTATTCCCTCTCCATCCCCGAAAATGCTGCAAGCGACGAGGTCGTCAATCTCATTGCCGCCGACGGATGGCTTCTTGTTCCGACCGGCTTTGAACCGCCAAAGGATGCGCCGGCGTGGGAGGATGCGCTGCTTGAAAAGTATGTGGATGTTGCCGCGCTGCCCGCTTTGGATATGGCCATCGAGGAGCGGTATGTTTTTGACGACAGGGTGCTTTTGATGGAGGACTCGGTCGACAATGAACTTGAGCGGGTGGTTTTTGAATATTACCACTGCATAAGCGCCGCCCAATTCGACCAGCTCATGGCGTTGGTGGACGAGGACGAAGCGCTTCAAATCACAACAAGAAACGAGCAGAAGAATTTTAACGAAGGCATCTATATGTCCGAATACGTTTTGCACGGGCTTGAAGTCCTGCCGGCGGAGATGGTCAAAAGAGGGCATCAGCACGCAAAGGACGATATTGCATCAAGGATCGTCGAGCATGACCTTGCATCGTACGCACTGGTCGGCGTGGATCTGAGCCTCAAGCACAATGAGCTGTCCGCGAGCATGGGACCGCAGCTTACCGACGGGCGGTATACGTGGTACTGGCTGGTCGGCAAAGCGGCGACCGATACGGAATATAAGCTCTGCGCACTCTACTGGGACGACGCTGCAAGCGGGGAGACAGGCGGCGATGCTTCGCCCGGCACGCTCGTTTCCTATGCCGATGTG
>JAFQUN010000020.1 GCA_017408525.1 Oscillospiraceae bacterium | reverse complement strand
TGATATAAGCAAAAATATTATTGCAACAACTGCGTTTCGTTTCATACCAGTATCGTCCTTCCTTTTTTGTAAATACCATCAGCGGGAACCTTTGTTTTTCGCTCTTTAGCGCAAATAGTCATCCGTTCTTTAATCTCACGCTCCAAATAAATACGTTAATGGGATGGAGAACATTGCCCCCACCCCCTTCATTTTTTTCTGAAGTGACTTCCCGGATTCTACCCGATCTGACGCTCGGCAGTCTCTTCCGTTACTTCGGCACAGCGGATGTCCGCTCCGAGCGCGCGCAGCTTACCGACAAAGTTTTCGTAGCCGCGTTCGATATAGTGTACATTCGTGATCTCACTCGTGCCCTCGGCAGCGAGCGCCGCAATGACCATTGCCGCACCGGCACGAAGGTCATACGCCTGCACATTCGCCGCGTGCAGCGCATCCACGCCCTCGATCACGGCGGCGCGCCCCTCCACGCGGACCTGTGCGCCCATACGGCACAGCTCCCCAACGTAGCGGTAACGGTTATCCCACACACCTTCGGTGACGATGCTCGTTCCCTGCGCGAGGGTCAAAACGGTCGTGACCTGCGGCTGCATATCGGTGGGGAAACCGGGGTACGGCAGTGTTTTGATATTGGTGCGCTGAAGCGGTCCGTCACGGCGGACGAGGAGATTGTCATCCTCCTCGATCACGCAAACGCCCATTTCCTGCAGCTTTGCGGTGATGCAGTCCATGTGCTTGGGAATGATGTTGCGGATAAGCACCTGTCCACCCGTTGCGGCGACGGCAGCCATATACGTTCCCGCCTCGATCTGGTCAGGAATAATGGCATACGTTCCGCCATTTAGACGCTCCACGCCGCGCACACGGATGGTATCGGTACCCGCACCCTTGATATCCGCGCCCATGGAGTTCAAAAAGTTCGCAAGATCGACGATGTGCGGTTCCTTCGCGGCATTTTCGATCGTCGTATTGCCGTCGGCGAGGGCGGCAGCCATCATAATATTCATCGTCGCACCGACAGAGACGACATCAAGATAGATGCTCGCACCACGGAGCCGTCCATCGCGCGCCCGCGCGACGATAAAATCGCCCTCCTGCACATCCGCGCCCATTGCGGCAAAGCCCTTGACATGCTGGTCAATGGGACGCACGCCGCCGAAATTGCATCCGCCGGGAAGCGACACCTCCGCCTCACCGAAGCGTCCAAGCAGCGCACCGATAAGATAATACGACGCACGGATCTTGTGGGCAAGCTCCTGCGACACCTGCGTGCTGCGGGTCGCACGGCTGTCGATCTCGACCGATGTGGGGGTCAAAAAGCGGACCTTCGCCCCAAGGTCATCGAGGATATTCAAAAGCATCTCGACATCGCTGATGTTCGGGATATTCTCAATACGGCAGACGCCGTCCACAAGAAGTGCGGCGGGGATGATCGCGACCGCCGCGTTTTTTGCACCGCTGATCGTAACTTCACCGAAAAGGGGCTTACCGCCCTCTACAATATATTTTGTCAAATCCTGCACCTCGTTTCAGGGAGTAAACATAATCTCTCACAGAGTAGTATGCACAAAATCGATGCACACACTGCCCTATTCTGCATCAGTATACCATATTATATTTTTAATGCAATCCAAATTTTCAAAAAACATGCAAAAGAATGCAAAATGCAGGGCAAACCTTTTGTTTGTCCTGCACGATGCTTTTCTATCCGCGGGAAACTTCCCCGCTCGTTTGGTTTACATAAAACGATCCGGAAGGGGTTGCAATATGCCATACAGGGACAAAGCGCAGCGGCACGGAGGCACCGCTTTGCAGAAGGCAGCCGCTTTCCATATACGAAACCTCCGTACACACGATACCCGCACTGTTGCGGTAGTCAAGGAATTTGACAAGTGCGGAGACAGCGGAAACAGGTCGTTCGACAGCAACAGCAGTACTTCCATCCGGCGCATAGAAACCGCCAACCGCAGTAAGTGTTCCTTTTTCAAAGGTAAAGGTGACTTTGCAGTTGAACACCTTTCCGCAGCTTCGGCTTATACGCATAGCCGTCACCTCGCCGCTTGCCGCCGCGTCGAGCGTGCTTTCCACACCTGCATAGCCGAAGGCAGTGCAGACCTCTTCGCAAAAGCGGAGCGCATCATCGACCTTCATCGAAGCGATGCACTCAAACGCACCGTTTGAGCGGAAGAGGAATGTTCCGTTTGGATTGTAGTAGCGGTACAGTCCGCCGCCCGCGTCGACAGCCGATGCCGGTCCGATGACCGCCTCCGCAAACGCACGTTCCTGCTGTGTGTCGCGCGAGAGGTGGATCGTGTCAAGCGCGACATCCTCCGGCACGATCTGGCGCGAGAGGAGGATGCCGTTCGATTCAAAGAGCGTGACGACCTCGCCGATCATGTTCTCACGCGCCTCGCGCATATCGCGGTACCGCATGACAAGGAGAAGCATCAAAAATACGTTGGCAATAACAAGGATCAGTATGACAATGTTTTTCAGCCGTGTTGTTTTCACACTGCCCCTCCTCTCTACTCACCGATCCAGTCGGCATTCACGCGCTCACCGCCGCCGTCAAGGTAGCAAACCGTCGGTTCGCTCCGCTCATAGCGCGACGCGATGGGCAGGACCTGCGCCGTGGGGAGAAGCTGCGCCGTTTCCGCCTGGGGCGTATAGCTGCGAAAGCGCAGGGAAAAGCGCGCGATCGTTCCGCCTTCAACGAACAGCTCAGCAGCATGCAAACCGTCGGAAAAGCGCACCGGCGTGCCATCGACCATATAATCGAAGGCAAGACGTGCCGTGTCCCCTTCCCGCGAGGCAGCGGAAAGATAGAGCTGCGTTTCCGTCGCAGCGAGCAGCGTTTCCAAAAGCGTGCGGCACGCGCCCGAGATCTCCGAAAGCGTCGGCATGCCGGAGGCGGCATCAACGCGCAAAAGCGCACAAGGATCATCCGCAGAGCCTTCAAAGCGCACCGTACCGTCAGGGTGGATGCGGAGCGAGCGGTCATCACCAAGGATAACGGATGCACCGGAGGTTTCCGTATAGCGGCTTTGCGTATGCGGATTGAAGTCGAGCGCGCTCAAAAGTGCGTCGGTGCGGGTGCCGGCGGCAAGCGGGTTTGCAGCAGCAAGAACAAAAAGCGTCGGCGGCTTCGCAGGCAGGATCGTATACGGCTCAAGACGCTGCGCATCCTCCAGCTCAAAGGCGAAAGATACGTTGTCCTCCTCGACCGAGGCGAGATAATCGGCAAGTGTCACCGAGGAAACGGCAGTCGGAAAGACGCACAGACCCTGCCCCTCATCCTCGACATAGAGAGACACATTCTGCGCCGCACCATCCGTTGTGAGAAAAATGCGCCGCACGGCGGACAGCGCACCATCCCCCCCGTCAAGTACACGCTCAAAAAGCAGCTCCGACGGGAGGGCGCAGATGAAGTCGAAATAGATGCCGCTGCCCGAAAGCGCCCGCTCAAATGTCGGCACGCTCACGCGCGCGCTCGCGCCGGCGGAACCGACCGCCTCGCTCAAAAGCGTGCCGGCACTTTCATACACCTCACTGTGCGTCGTGATCTGCGTGTAGCCGCAGCGCCCATAGCTTCCCGTAAGAACGATGCGGACAGGGGCAACGCCCCTCCCCACCGCTTCACCAACACCTGCCGGTTGGCTCGGTGCCGCCGCAGTTGGAAAGCTTTCAAAAAAGGCACCGATGTCTTTCTGTCCCGCGCCCTGCACCTGCGTCATCAAAGCGAGCATCAGTGCAAAAAGGAGCACGATGGCAGTATTTTGCATCGCATTGATCCATCGTTTACCCATGGCGCGTCCCCTTCTGCTTGCGTGGCAGGGTCAGCCGTACCGTCGTTCCCGGTCCGTCCCGCTCAACGAGCGCAAGCGTTCCGTTATGGCGCTGGACAAACTCGCGCGCGATGGAAAGTCCAAGTCCCGTACCGCCCGACTCACGCGAGCGCGCCTTGTCCACACGATAAAAGCGTTCAAATATACGCCCACGGTCAGCCGCCGGGATGCCAATGCCGTTGTCGCACACGTCCATCCAGACCGTATCACCGCGAACACCCGCGCTCACGCGGATCTCGCCGCCGTCGGGCGTGTATTTCACGGCATTGCTGAGGATATTGAGCATGACCTGTTCCAGGCGGCTGCGGTCACCCTCGATCGTGGGAAGATCATCGTCAAACTCCCGGATGAGCGTATGGCGGTGGCGCTCCGCCTCCAGCTCGATAGAGCGGCAGACAGCCTCGATCGCATCGCCAAAAGCGAACGGCGCCATCTGCATCTCCGTTCTGCCGGAGTCGAGGCGCGAGAGGGTAAGAAGATCCTGCACGATGCGGGTCATGCGATCCGTTTCACCGATAATAACATCAAGAAAGCCATCTTCCATCTCTTGCGGAAGCTCACCTCCCGATTCCCGGATGGTTTCCGCGTAGCTTCGCACATTCGTCAGAGGTGTGCGAAGCTCATGTGAAACGTTTGCGATAAACTCGCGGCGGCGCTCTTCCGTTTTGCGCTGTTCGGTCGCGTCGTGGATGACAACAAGGACGCCGCCGTTCTTTTCGTCGGAAAACGGCGCGAGGTAGACTTCCAGATATTTCCCGTCGACTGTCAGCTCGCCCTCGGCAAAGTGCGGACGCTGCATCCCAAGCACCAGCTCAAACGGGAATATATCGGCAAAAAGCTCTTCATAGCTGCACTCCTCCACAGGGCGCGAGAGCATCTCGGACGCGGCAGGGTTTCCATGGATGAGTGCGCCGTCGCGCGCATAGGCAACGACGCCGTCGGTCATGTGCAGAAAGAGTGTGTCAAGCTTGTTGCGTTCGCTTTCCACCGCTTCAAGCGTTGTGTGGAGAACACTCGACATTTCGTTGAAGGTCGTTGTGAGAATACCGATCTCGTCAGAGGAATCGACCTCGATCGTATCGCCGAAGTCGCCTGCCGCGACGCGCTCCGCGCCGATCGTCAAACGCTCGATCGGGTTTATCATCGTCTTTGCAAGCAGGAAGCTCAAAAGAAGGGAGATCAGAAGTCCGACAAGAAGCGCCTGCATGATGATGATGAAAAGCTGACTGTTGAGGTCGCCGACCGTTTCAAGATCGTCGAGAATATAGATGATATAGAAGTTCGTGCCGCCCGTTATGGGAATGGCGATGTCCATATAGCTTGCCGTGATGTCCGTTTTGCAGCCGACACTTCCATTGCGCGCGATCAGGAGATTTTCAGTCATAGCGAGCGATGCGCCTGTCTCATCGTCGGAGCCGACGAGATACGCGCCGGTCACACCGTCGAGGATATAGTAGTTGCGGCTGCGGTAGTTGATGCCGAGCGCACCGGAGTTCGCCTCCAGCATTTCCTGCAGTCGCGCCGCACCGTCGCTTTGCGCCGCGCCGCTTCGCAAGCTGTTGACAAACTCGGCATTTTCACTTCCGAACACCTCGTCCATCTGTGTATAAAAATCGTCGAAGTAGAAGTTTGAAACACTGGTTATCAAAAACGCGCCGACCACCGCCATCAGCGATGTGACGAGCAGCAGCATGATAAGGACCAGCTTCATATGCAGGCTTCGGAACATGGCACGCTTTCCCTCCTCTTCCCCGTTTTTGTGTGCGGCTTACCGCTGCGGTGCGTAATAGTATCCAACACCGCGCCGCGTGAGAATATATGCGGGATTTGCCGCATCATCCTCGATCTTCTCGCGCAGGCGGCGCACCGTCACATCCACGGCACGCAGATCGTCACCAATATAGTCGTAATTCCACACCTGCTTCATCAGATCCTCGCGCGAGAAAACACGCTCCGGTGAAGCGACAAGGAAAGAGAGCAGCTCATACTCACGCTGCGTCAGCTCCACGCTCACGCCGTTTTTATAGACCTGGTGGCACTCGGTGTTGACAAAAATCCCCGTCTTATCCACCGAAGCTGCCGTCTCAACAGGCGCAGCCGCTGCCATCGCCGTGCGGCGGATGTTCGCCTTGACACGCGCCATCAGCTCGCGCATGGAAAAAGGCTTTGTAATGTAGTCATCGGCGCCAAGCTCCAGCCCAAGCACCTTGTCCGCCTCCTCCTCGCGCGCGGTGAGCATGATGACGGGGACATTATCGCCCCCCTCACGCAGGATGCGGCAAACGTCAAAGCCCATCATTTTGGGCATCATCACATCAAGCAGGATGAGATCGGGGCTTTTCTCACGCGCGAGCGCAAGCCCTGCCTCACCGTCGTATGCTTCAAGCGTCCCGTAGCCTTCCTTTTGCAGATTGAAACGAACGATATCAACGATGTTCTTCTCGTCCTCCACGATCAAAACGGTCTTCTTCGCGTCCATTTTCTCTCTCCTTCCCGTCAGCGGTTCAAAAGCACTTTCGCCTTCAAGATACCCGCGACCGTCTTCGCGTCCGCGATCTCGCCGCTCATCACGCGGCGCACCATCTCGTCAAATGGGACGCGCAGGACATTCAAAAATTCGTTCTCGTCGAGCGATTGCTCCCCAAGCGTCAAACCGCGCGCAAGATAGAGGTGCAAAACTTCACCGTAGCAGCCAGGGGATGCATAAAGGCTGCCCATCGGGATAAATTCGCCGGGGATTGCACCCGTCTCCTCACGCAGCTCACGAAGTGCCGCCTCGCGCGGGTCCTCGCCGCGCTCGAGCTTTCCTGCCGGGATCTCGTCCAGCTCACGCGAGAAAACATAGCGGTACTGGCGCACGAGGAGAACATTATCCGCCTCATCGATCGCCACGACTGCCACGCCGCCGGGGTGGTCGACGACCTCGCGCGTGGAGGTCTTGCCGTTTGGAAGGCGCACCGTATCAACGTGTACCTGCACAACGCGCCCATCGAATATATCCTTGCGGTCAAGCCGCGTTTCCGTAAGTTCCATGGTCTTTGCCGCCTTTCGACTCTTTTTTCGTCTGCCGCGCGGTATGATGCTCACACGCGGCAGGACAATTATTTTTATATTGTATCATAACACATTCCAATTTTCCAGATGAAAACACATCCTCCGCGCGCGATTGTTTCATTTTTGTTTCAATGATGCGTTTCCCCCTTGTATCCGGCGTTTTGGCGTGCTATACTGCTTGGAGTTTGAGCGACGCTTTACAAAGGAGGTGTCCGTTACGGAAAAAGGCGGTATCAAGATCGCGGCGCAAAACCGCAAAGCGTACCACGACTATTTTGTCGAGGAGAAGTACGAGGCGGGCATCGAGCTTTTCGGCACGGAGGTCAAATCCATCCGACAGGGAAAGCTGAATCTGAAGGACTCCTACTGCATCGTCAAAAACGGCGAGATCCATGTCCACAGTATGCACATCTCCCCCTATGAGCAGGGGAACATTTTCAACAAGGACCCCGACCGTCCCAAGCGCCTTTTGATGCATAAGCGCGAGATCAACAAGCTCTACGCGCTCACCAAGCAGGACGGCTATGCGCTCGTTCCGCTGTCTGTGTATTTCAAGAACGCGCGCGTAAAGCTCGAAATCGGGCTCAATCGGACTTCCAGTGTAGACAAAGGAGCTGATCGCCGAGGTTTCGCAATCACGGAGCATCGTAAAGGAATACTCCTCGACAATGCGGAACTCAAGAGTAAGAACACCCTG
>JAFQUN010000019.1 GCA_017408525.1 Oscillospiraceae bacterium | reverse complement strand
GGCCGTTGCAAAGGGCATTCTGCACAAGAACAACGCAGCGCACAAGAAGAGCGCCATGACGTTGAAGCTCAACAGCATTGGCTGATTGACCAAACAAAGAAAGGACATCCGGGAGGATGTCCTTTTTCTTTATTCCAAGAGGTCTTCTTCCCCGGCATCGTCCATCTGCACGACGCTTTTGAGCTTTTTCCACCGTCCCGACAAAAAGTATGGCACGACGATGAGGTTTGCAACGACCCAGCCGACACCGAAGCCGTAGTACATATATTCCTTGCCGTACAGGTTCGCGAGCAGGTACACGCTTGGAACGCGCACGCCGATCTGCGCGATGAGCGCAACGACCATCGGCACGACGCTCGACCCCGCGCCGCGCAGAATGTTGTTGATGCAGAACATCAGCGCAAATACAGGGTAGAACAGCAGCACGCAGAAAAGGTACACCGCGCCCGCTTCGATGACCACGGGGTTTTCCGAAAAGAAGCCCACAAGCGTATGGCGCAGCGGGATCATCACCGCCGCGATCAGGGCGCTCCATGCGATGGCAAGCGTGAGCGACACGATCGTTCCCTGCCGCACGCGGTCGTGCCGTCCCGCGCCGATGTTTTGCCCGATAAACGCCGTCGCGGCGGTCGCGACCGCCTGCACCGGCAAAAAGCCCATGTGGTCAAGCTTGTGTCCGACGTTGTAGCCGGCGGCAAATTCCAGTCCGTAGGAATCGATCTTCGACATGACGGCGATGCTGCCAAGGGCGATCGACGCCATTTGCAGTCCTGCGGGAAGTCCGATGCCCATGATGCGCCGCAAAAGCGCGCGGTCGATGTGAAGATGCAGACGGATGCGAATTTCGGGATAAATGCGGTTGATGTAGAAGATACCGAAGATCCACGAGGCGAGCTGGGCGAAAACGGTCGCATACGCAACGCCCTCCACACCCATGCCGAGAACGAGCACGGTGAAAAGGTCGCCGATGATGTTGAGGATCGCGCTGATGGCGAGGAACAAAAGCGACGTGCGGCTGTTGCCAAGGCCCTGCAAAATGCCGGCGTTCGTGTTGTAGCCGACCGTGCCGATCAACCCCGCGCACACGATGACAAGATACGTCCGCGCGTCGGCAAGCGCGGCTTCTTCCACGCGCAAAAGCGCAAGCAGCGGATCGACGAGCAGGATGGAGGCGATCGTCAGCGGCACGACAAGAATGAGCATCGACGCATACGCCGTGTCGGCGGCGTCACGCACGCGGTCGGTTTTCCCTGCGCCGTAAAACTGCGCGATCACGACCGTCGTACCGGTAGAAATGCCCATAAAAAGCGACGTGAAAAAGAAGATCACCAAAAAGCCGACGCCGACGGCGGCAAGCGCACTGTCGCCGACGTAACGCCCGACGACCCAGCTGTCGACAAGGTTATAAAGCTGCTGGAGAAGGCTTCCAATAAAAAGCGGAACGGCAAACGCCGTGATGTGACCAAGGCAGCTCCCCTCGGTCATGTTGCGGTTGCCGCCGTGTGCGGCGTGATGCATCTGCCGCCCTCCTTTCCGACAAAAAACAGTTTCGTTATATACCCCATGCAGGACGGATGCCCTGCATGGGGTATAAAGCTTATTCCTTTTCCTCGGAGACGATCGCGATGTGCAGCTCGTCGAGCTGCTTCTGCTCGACCTCGGAGGGCGCGCCCATGAGGATATCCTGCGCGTTTTTGTTCATCGGGAAGGGGATGATCTCGCGGATGGAGTCTTCACCGGCAAGCAGCATCACCATGCGGTCAACGCCCGGGGCAATGCCGGCGTGCGGCGGCGCACCATAGCAAAAGGCGTTGTACATGGCGGGGAACTTGCTTTTCACATCGTCTTCACCAAGGCGCACGAGCTTGAACGCCTTGATCATGATGTCGGGATCGTGGTTACGCACCGCGCCGGAGGAGAGCTCCACGCCGTTGCACACAAGGTCGTACTGCTGCGCGGTGATGGTCAGCGGATCCAGCTCACCGGCAAGCGCCTTATCGAGCGTCGCCTCGCCGCCGCCGGGCATCGAGAACGGATTGTGGCAGAACTCGAGCTCGCCGGACTCCTCGCCAAGCTCGTACATCGGGAAATCGACGACCCAGCAGAATTCATAGCGCTCTTTGTCCATGTGCCCGGGAACAGCCGCGCCGAGCATCTTGCGCATGACGCCTGCCGTTTTGAGCGCGGCAAGGCGCGCACCTGCCGTCACGCCGACAAAGCAGCCGGGGGTCAGACCCAGCGCGGCGGTGACAGCCTCTTTGCGGTCGGCAAGGAACTTTGCGATGCCGCCGGCAAACTCGCCGTTTTCGTCCACTTTGAACCAGTACGGCTTCTGACCTGATTGCACCTCGACGTCGGCGCAGAGCTTATCGACTGCCTTGCGTGCAAGGTCACAATCCTTTACAACGATTGCTTTGACAGTGTTTCCGGCGGCGAAGGGAGCAAAGTCGACACCCTCGACGAGCTTTGTCATATCCTGCAAAACGAGGTCGATACGAAGGTCGGGCTTATCCGAGCCGTAGGTCTCCAGCGCCTCATTGAACGGGATACGGCGGAAGGGAGCGGTGGAGGCGACGTTATACGCGCCGTATTTTGCGAAGATCGGCGGGAAAACGTCCTCGATGATGGAGAACACGTCGTCCTGTGCGGCAAACGCCATCTCCATGTCGAGCTGATAGAACTCGCCCGGGCTGCGGTCGCCGCGCGCGTCCTCATCGCGGAAGCACGGTGCGATCTGGAAATAGCGGTCAAAGCCGGAGGTCATGAGCAGCTGCTTGAACTGCTGCGGCGCCTGCGGCAGGGCATAGAACTTGCCCGGGTGCTTGCGCGCGGGAACGAGATAGTCACGCGCACCCTCCGGCGAGGACGCCGTGAGAATGGGGGTCGTGATCTCCAAAAAATCATGCGCGAGCATCGCGCTGCGAAGCGCCGCGACGACGTTGCAGCGCAGGATGATGTTGTTTTTCACAGCAGGATTGCGAAGGTCGAGATAGCGGTACTTCAAACGCTGCGTTTCATCCGCGTCGCGGCTGCGGTTGATCTCAAACGGCAGCTCGTTATAGCGGCAGCGGCCAAGCACTTCGATCGACGAGGGAACGACCTCGATCTCGCCGGTTGCGAGCTTCGCATTCTTGCTCGAACGCTCGCGGACGGTGCCCTCGACGCGGATGGTCGATTCCTTGTTGAGCGATTTGACGATCTTCATCAGCTCTTCGCTCTCGACGACGATCTGCGTCGTGCCGTAGAAATCGCGCAGGACGACGAAGGCGAAGTTGCTGCCGACCTCGCGGACGTTTTCCATCCAGCCGACGAGCGTGACGGACGCGCCGACGTGCTCGATACGCAGGTCGTTGCAGGTGTGGGTGCGGGACTGCATCATAAAATTGACTCCTTTTCGTATATATTCTATGCAATATTACAAATTGTAGTTAAACGAGGGGGTGGTGGTGCGATTCTTTTTGAGAGTTTCTGCAAAAGGAGTTGTTCCGCTCGTGCGCGAGCGGACATCCTTTTTTGCGCCGCCAAAAAAGGATGCAAAAAAGCGGCTCAAAAACCAAGGTTTTTGAGAATTTCCTTCCGCTATACTGCAACTGCCCATATAAGCCACGGCGCATTTTGACGAATTTGCCCCTGCTTCCGTCTCCGCGCGTTACGCGCTGGCGTTTTGGTTTGTGATAGTGCGTTCGTCTCATTGAACGCGCCTACTCTGGCTTGAGTACCGATATTTCCCTCCGCACAATCGTGGTATATGCGTGTAGGCGCGATGCTTGAATGGCAAACGTCATCAACGACCACAATATAGGGCGTAACGCCCGGGGAAAAGAGCACCGTCGATTCGTTGACCACGCGCCGAGTTTTACCGAAAAGCCATCAAGTGGTCGCAAGGGAAGTTTTTAGAAACCGTAGGTTTCTAAACTGACTTTTTTGGTGACTTTTTTATTCAGCGATAAAAAAGTCACTCGCCGCCGGAGCGGCGAAATAAACCCCTTGGCAGACATTGCGTAAATGGAAGAGCAAAAAAGGACCTCGCGTCCGGAGGCGCGAAACATTCCCCACGCAGACTGTCGTAAGAGAAAAATTTACCCCAAAATGATCTTTCCGCTTTCAAGTGCCGCAACACCCTCGCGGATGCGCGCGATCGCCTCGTCAGTCGTGCAGAGCGCCTGCTCGCCCGAGCGCATATCCTTGACGGCGACCTTGCCGGCGGCGATCTCGTCTTCGCCGAGGAGGGCAACATACGGAACGCCGAGCTTGTCGGCATAGCTCATCTTCGCCTTGAACTTTTTCGCCTCGCAGTAGAGCTGCGTGCGGATACCGGCGGCGCGAAGCGCCGTCGAAAGCGTCACGGCGGGGGAGAGGTCGTCGGTCATGGGAAGCACCAGAATATCGGCGGGTGCAGTGGGAAGCGCGTCGTTGAGGAGCTTTTGCTCGCTCAAAACATAGAAAAGGCGCGTAAGACCGATAGAGATGCCAACGCCCGGGAGCTGACGGTCAGTATAATATTCCGCGAGGTTATCGTAGCGCCCGCCGGAGCAGACCGAACCGATCTCGGGATGGTCCAAAAGCGTCGTTTCGTACACCGTGCCGGTATAATAGTCCAACCCGCGCGCGATGGTCAGGTCAACGGCGAAATTCTCCTCCGGAACACCGAACGCGCCAAGATAGCGCGCGACGGTCGAAAGCTCGTCGACGCCCGCGTCGAAAAGCTCGCTGCGTCCGCGATACGATTCGAGCGCCGAAAGAACCTCCGCATTCGTGCCGGAGATGGCGATAAAGCGCATGATCTCGTCCGCCTGCCCGGCGGTGAGGGAGAGCGGCTCGTCCAAAAGACAGGCGCGCACCTTTTCCGCACCGATCTTGTCGAGCTTATCGACGGTGCGCATGATGTCGCCGGATTTTTCGCTAAGCCCCTGCATGGCGTAGAAGCCGTTTAAGATCTTGCGGTTGTTGACGCGGATCTGGAAGCGGGTGAGTCCGAGCTTGGTGAAAATGGAGTAGATGATGCTGGGGATCTCCGCCTCGTTTGCGATGTCGAGCTTGCCGTCGCCGATGATGTCGATATCCGCCTGGTAGAACTCGCGGAAGCGACCGCGCTGGGCGCGCTCGCCGCGATAGACCTTGCCGATCTGGTAGCGGCGGAAGGGGAAAGCCAGCTCGTTATAGTGCAGTGCGACGTACTTTGCAAGCGGCACCGTGAGGTCGAAGCGCAATGCAAGGTCGGCGTCGCCCTTGGTAAAGCGGTAAATTTGCTTTTCCGTTTCGCCGCCGCCCTTGGCAAGCAGAACCTCCGCCGCCTCGATCACAGGCGTATCGAGCGGGGTGAAGCCATAGCGCGAGTAGGTTTCGCGCAGGACTGCCATGATGCGGCGCATCTGCGTCTGCGGCGCGGGGAGCAGCTCCATAAAACCGGAGAGCGTGCGGGGTTTGAGTCTTTCCATATCTTAAAAGTCCTTTCGGGGTGATTTCTGTTTTCCGTATCGCTTTTCCTCCGGAATATCATGCGCTTCCATATGGACGATGTAATCGGCGTTGAGCTCTGTGTCTTTTCCCTTGTAGGTGAGGGTGAGCCAGCCGTTTTCATAGGCGGAGAGAAAACCGATGTGTTGGGCTTCGACGGTCGTGATGTGAACGCCTTTTCCCATATATTTTTCGATGATGTGCTGCATGATGTGCGCGCCTCCTTTTCTCCTGTGCAGCTTTGCCGCGGTATGATGCCTGAGCGCTTTTTTCCGCTGCATGAGCACAAAAAACAAAACAATAAAAGGCAGATAAACTGCGATCCATGTGCCGGCATTCATCAGATCATTCCTTGTTCTTTTCTTTTTTGACATACTGCCTGTAAGAGGTCTGTTTCGCCGCTCCGGCGGCGAGCTTCTTTTTTGCTCCCGCCCAAAAAAGAAGCCAAAAAATGCGGCTCAAAAACCCATGGTTTTTGAGAATTTCCTTTTCGCTATACTGTGACTGCCAAAGTGAGCCACGGCGCATTTTGTCGGATTTGCCTCTGCGGTTTTCTCCGCGCGTTACGCGCTGGAGTTTTGCTTGATGATAGTGTCTGCCTACGACCAAACGCGCCTGCTCTGGCTTGAGTACCGGAAAATTGCGTGGACGCATTTCTCCCCCGCACCATCGTGGTATATGCGTGTAGGCGCGGTGCGTTGGCGGCAGTCGTTTTCGTTGACCCTAAGGGGAGCGCAGTGCGCGGCGCGGAGGCAGGGATGGTCGACACCTATGCGCCGTGAGTTACCGAAAAGCTATCAAGCGGTACAAGGGAAGTTCTTAGGAACCGTAGGTTCCTAAGCTGACTTTTTTGGGTTCTTTTTTGTTCAGCGACAAAAAAGAACCTCGCCGCCGGAGCGGCGAAACATACTCCCACGCAGGGGGCGCCGCAAAGCAAAGACCAAAACAGAAAAACCTCACGCGGTAAACGGCTTACTCTTTGGATTGACAATATCGCGCCAGTCGAGATCGCCGCGGTCAAGCCCAAGAACCAGCATTTCCGCCGTTGCAACATTGCTTGCAAAGGGGATGTTGTTCTGGTCGCAAAGACCGGAGATATAGGAGACCGTCTCCGCCGCAGCGTGGTCGTGCGGGTCATTGAAAAAGAGGACCATATCGATCTCGTTATAGGCGATGCGGGCGCCGATCTGCTCACTTCCGCCGTGGAAGCAGGTGAGGAAGAGGTGAATGGGAAGACCGGTCGCCTCGCTGACGAGCTTTCCGGTCGTACTCGTTGCACAGATCGTGTGGCGCGAGAGGACGCCGGCGTATGCCGTGCAGAACTGGACCATAAGGTCTTTGCGATTGTCATGCGACATGAGGGCGATATTCATAATCGGCACCGTCCTTTCTTCATTATTTATCGCACACAGTGCGATACTATTTTATGTTCATAAGCGGGATATACTGCCCGCGCAGGCGGCGGGCGATATTGCTGTACGCGACAGCGGCGCAGCGGTTGGAGGTGAGCACGAGCGGCGTACCGAGTGCGATGGAGAGGATCTGATCCTCGTCCTCCGGCACAAGACCGAGCAGGGGAAGACCCGCCTCGTCCATCATCTCGTCGATGTTTGCGTGCAGAAGGTGCAAAACGCGGCGGCGCACGCGGTTGACAACAAGGTGCATCGTTCCGCTCGGGAATGCGGCAAGCTCCATCACCGTGCGCTGCGCGTCACGAAGACTTGTCGGATCGGTGGTAGAGAGAACGATGGCGCGGTTCGCGCAGCCTGCGGAAAGACGGAACCATGTGCCGATACCCGCCGGCGCGTCGATCAGGCAATAGTCGAACCGCTCCGCGATCCTTGCCATGAGCGCGCGCATCTGCTCGCACGTCGGCTCGCGCCCTTCGATGGGGGTGAGCGGTGCGGCAAGAAGACCGAGCTTGGGGAGCTGGGGATGGTACACGATGGCTGCGTCCAGCGTCGTCCGACCAGAGATGACATCGGTAAAGTCCATCACCACGCGGTCGCTAAGACCCATGGCAAGGTCGAGATTGCGAAGCCCTGCGTCACAGTCGAGGCAAAGCGTGCGCTTTCCCTGCGAGGCGAGCGCCGCGCCGACGCCGGCAACAAACGATGTTTTTCCTGTTCCGCCCTTTCCGGAAACAACGGCGATGCTTTCAAACAAACCGATCCCCTCCCTACGTTTCAACTGGGTAAAAAGTCTCACAGAGTTCCGCCGCTTTGCGGAGGAAAAGAGTCAAACCATTTTCTCCGGCGGCGTGTGAATGTCTCATCAAAGAAGCCCTCGGCTTCTTTGATGAAGGGCTTATAGTGGCTGTTTTTTGATCTTTGCAAATGCGCGCGGATACTTCACCGGTGTCGGGCGAACCTTTTCGATGATCACCAGCCTGTGCGACACGTCGCAGCAGGGGATGGCGTGATCTTCCACGCGTGCGATCTTTCCGCCAAGAAGTTCGATCGCGCGGCGTGCCGATTCGATCTCGTCGCCGGAGTCGACCGACTTCATCGCGGCAAACACGCCGCCCACGCGCACAAGCGGCAGGCACAGCTCGCTCAAAACGTTCAGCGAGGCGACGGCGCGCGAGACAGCAACGTCAAACGATTCGCGATTCTGCGCGGCGAATTCCTCTGCCCGTGCGTGGACGCAGTCCGTGCGCGCAAGGCGCAGCTCGCCGCAGCACTCGCGCAGAAAATCGACACGCTTTCCAAGGCTGTCAAGCAGCGTCAGGTCAAAATCGCGCCTTGCGATGCGAAGCGGCATCCCCGGAAAACCGGCGCCTGTGCCGACATCAACAACGCGCTTTTCCGTGAGGTCGACCGCGCGCAAAAGCGTGAGCGAGTCAAGAAAATGGAGCGTTGCGACCTTCTCAGGCTCTGTGATGGCGGTGAGGTTCATCACCGCGTTTTTCGCAAGCAGAAGCTCTGCGAAGCGCTCCAGCGTTTCGACGCAGTCATCTTCAACATGGATGCCGAGCGCGGCAATGCCCGCTGTGAGGAGTTCTTTCAACTTTCGACACCATGCCTTTCAATGAGTGTAAAGGGAAATTACTTCCGCTCTTTGAGAAGATCTCTGATCTCTGTCAGAAGCTTCTCCTCCGCCGACGGCTCCGGCGGGGCAGGGGGTGCGGCAGGCGCCTCCTCCTTCTTCTTGTGGAACATATTGATGGCGCGCACAAGACAGAAAACGGCAAACGCCATGATGACGAAGTTCAGGATCGCCTGGATAAAATTACCGTAGGTAATGACCGCGCCGCCGACCGTAAAGGCGAGGTCAGCGAACGAAACGCGGTTAACAAGAATGCCGAGCAGGGGCATCAGAATATCGGCGGAGAGGGAATCGGCGATCGACTTGAACGCGCCGCCGATGATGACGCCGACCGCCATATCCATCACGTTTCCGCGTGCGATAAATGTCTTAAACTCGTTAAAGAAGGCTTTCATGGTAAAAACTCCTGTCAAAGCAAGATTTTTCTGTAAAGCGTATATCCTTTGCGCTCGCTGCGGCGCAGCTTATGCGCGGTTTTTGGGGATAAGCAGCTCCTTGCCGCCCATGTAGGGGCGAAGCGCGGCGGGGATCTTCACGCTGCCGTCGGACTGCAGATTGTTCTCCAAAAACGCGATGAGCATACGCGGCGGCGCGACAACGGTGTTGTTGAGCGTGTGGGGAAGATACATCTTCTTGTCCTCGCCCTTGACGCGCATCTTGAGCCGGCGCGCCTGCGCGTCGCCGAGGTTCGAGCAGGAGCAGACTTCAAAATACTTCTGCTGGCGCGGAGACCACGCCTCAATATCGCACGATTTGATCTTGAGGTCGGCAAGGTCGCCCGAGCAGCACTCGAGCTGGCGCACGGGGATGTCGAGCGAGCGGAACAGCTCCACGCTGTAACGCCACATCTTTTCGTACCAGTCCATCGACTCTTCGGGACGGCAGACGACGATCATCTCCTGCTTTTCAAACTGGTGGATGCGGTAGACACCGCGCTCTTCGATGCCGTGCGCGCCCTTTTCCTTGCGGAAGCACGGGGAATAGGAGGTCAGTGTCTGCGGCAGTGTCTCCTCGGGGATGATCTGGTCGATAAACTTGCCGATCATGGAATGTTCGCTCGTGCCGATGAGGTAGAGGTCTTCGCCCTCGATCTTATACATCATTGCGTCCATCTCGGCAAAGCTCATCACGCCCGTGACGACGTTCGAGCGGATCATAAACGGCGGGATGCAGTAGGTAAAGCCCTTGTCGATCATAAAATCGCGCGCATACGCCGTGACGGCGGAGTGAAGGCGTGCGATGTCGCCCATGAGATAATAGAAACCGTTGCCGGAGACACGCCCTGCCGCATCGATGTCGATGCCGTCAAAACGCGCCATGATGTCGGTGTGGTAGGGGATCTCAAAATCGGGCGTTTTTGCCTCGCCAAAGCGTTCGACCTCGACGTTGCAGCTGTCGTCCGGACCAACGGGGACGCTTTCGTGGATGATGTTGGGCAGGACCATCATGATCTCGCGCACACGCGCTTCCAGTTCACCCTCCAGCACCTCAAGCTCTGCAAGGCGCGCGGCGTTTGCCGTGACCTGTGCCTTGACAGCCTCCGCCTCTTCGAGCTTGGAGGGGTCTTTCTTCGCCTGACCCATCAGCACGCCGATCTGTTTGGACAGAGAGTTGCGCGTGCTGCGCAGCTCGCTTGCCTCAGTGATGGCAGCACGGTGCTTCGCATCGAGCTCGATCACCTCATCGACGAGGGGGAGTTTGGCATCCTGGAATTTCTTGCGGATATTTTCACGCACTACTTCGGGATTGTCGCGTACAAATCTGATATCGAGCATAGGCTCACCTCATTCGTAAATGGTTGTATTGTTTCACGTGAAACATTTCACTTGGAAAGCTCTTTTTTGATCGCCGCGTAGCGCTCGGCAGGGGAGGGGGCGTTTTCCGACGCACTTTCGGTGGAAAGGCGGGCGGAGGAGGCGTCCATCTTTTCCAGAATTTCAAGGCAGTGCGCCGTGTCGCCGCGCGCGTAATGGTATTCAAGGGCGCAAAGAGCCGCGTTTGCAGCGGCAGTCTCCTCCCACATGGCACGAGAGCTTTCCGACTGCAAAAGCTCCGCCTGTGTGCGCTCCATGTCGGCTTTCAGCTCGTTGTGCAGCGCCTGCAGCGCACGCAATTCGTCGTGCAGCTCCAAAAGACGCTGCTCGGCGTCCTCCATCGACTCCATCGCAGCGATGGAGGTTTTCAGTTCGCCGATGACCTCCTGGTTGCTGCGGTGGGTCATCAAAAAGGAATAGCCGATGAGAAGGAGCGCGGCAGAGAAAAGGATGGCGATATAAACAAAGACGCTTTTCTGGTTTTTGCCGTTCATTTTCCTGCGCCTCCGTTTTCCGCGCGAAGCGTGGCAAGTGCGTCAAGGAGGTTGTTGAGATCCTCCATGCCGTAAAATTCAAGCTCCACGCGCCCCTTTTTGCGCCCTGCCACGATGCGGCAGCCGCGCCCGAGACGCGAGGCAAGATTGCGCTGCGCTTCCTCAACATAGTTGACGGTGACGCCGGCGGCCGGCTTCTTTTCGCGTTTTTCCTGCTGCAGGCGCTTGACCATCAGCTCCGTCTGGCGAACGGAGAGGGCAGACTGCAGGATCGTCTGCGCAGCCTTTTTCTGCATCTCGCGGCTAAGCGGCAAAAGTGCGCGCGCGTGACCGCTTGAAAGCGAGCCGTCGGCAACGAGCTGCTTCACTTCGTCGCAAAGAGAGAGCAGACGCATCGAGTTTGCAACGGCACTGCGCGACTTTCCAACGCGGCTCGCCGCCTCCTCCTGCGTCATGTCGTAGCGCTCGACAAGAAGGCGGAAGCCCTCCGCCTCTTCGATGGGGTTGAGGTCCTCGCGCTGGAGGTTTTCGATCATCGCAAGCTCCATCGCCTTGCGGTCGTCCGCATCGATCACGATGGCGGGGACCTCCAAAAGACCTGCCATGCGTGCCGCGCGCCAGCGGCGCTCGCCGGCGACGATCTGGTAATACCCGCTTGCAAGGCGGCGAACGGTCAGCGGCTGGATGATGCCGTGCTCGCGGATGGATTCCGCAAGGTCGGCAAGAGATGCCTCGTCAAACCGCTTGCGCGGCTGCGCGGCATACGTTTCGATCTGGGAAATGGGGAGGGAAAGGCTGTCTGCGGTCTGACCGGAAACGGCGTCGCCCAAAAGCGCACCAAGACCCTTGCCAAGACCCTTCGCACCGTTCATAAGAAACCACTCCTTCCGAAAAAATGCTTGTTATGTACGCTCCTGCGTCATCAAAAACTCGGTCGCGAGGGCGGTGTACGCCTCCGCGCCGCGAGAGGTCCTGTCGTATGCGGTGATAGGCTTTCCGTGGCTGGGCGCCTCGGAAAGACGGACATTGCGGGGGATGACGGTCGAATAGACCTTGCCGGGGAAGTAACGCTTGACCTCCTCCGCGACTTGCAGCGCAAGGTTCGTGCGCCCGTCGAACATCGTCAGAAGAACACCTTCAAGCGTAAGATTCGGGTTGAGTGAGCGGCGCACGATGCGGATCGTGTTCATAAGGTCGCTCAAACCTTCCAGCGCGAAGTATTCGCCCTGTACGGGGACGATCAGACTGTCGGCGGCGCAAAGCGCGTTGAGCGTCAAAAGTTCCAGCGAGGGGGGACAGTCAATGATAATGAAGTCATAATTCTCGCGCACACTGTCGAGCGCGCGCTTGAGAAGATATTCGCGCCCGTCCATGGCGATCATCTCAACGCCTGCGCCGGCGAGCGCCTTGTTCGACGGCAGCACATCGCCGAAGCGCGTGGAAACGATGTGTTTTTCCACGGGTGTTCCGCCGATGAGAACGTCATACACGCCGGTCGAGAGTGATTTGTCAACGCCCATGCCGGAGGTCGCATTCGCCTGCGGGTCAAAGTCGCACAAAAGGACGCGTTTTCCCGCCTCCTTGAGAGCCGCAGTCAGACTCACACACGTCGTGCTCTTCCCGACGCCGCCCTTTTGGTTCACGATTGCAATGTTTTTTGACAAGAAAACACCAGCTTTCTTCGGTAAATGCCGAAATTTTTGTGCAGGGTATATTATACACGCACTTGCTTTGCATTTCAAGAAAAAAGAGAAAGTTTTTTGAAAACGAATGTTTCACGTGAAACATTCGTTTTTGATCCTCTTTTCCGTTGACACACTGCCTGCAAGGGGAGGGTTCCGCGCTGGCGGCGGCGCGGCACTTTTTTAATTTCTTTTGACACGATGCCTGCAAGGGGATTTGTTTCGCGCCTGCGGGCGCGAGTGACTTTTTTATCGCTGAATAAAAAAGTCACCAAAAAAGTCAGCTTAGGAACCTACGGTTCCTAAGGACCTCCCTCAGCTATACTGCAACTGCCAAGGTGAGCCACGGCGCACGTTGTCGGATTTGTCTCTGCCTTCGTATCCGCGCGTTACGCGCTGGGCTTTTTGTGAGCGATAACTGATGCCTGTCAACAACTGCGCCTACCTCGTTTGAGTTCCGATGGCACTGCGTT
>JAFQUN010000018.1 GCA_017408525.1 Oscillospiraceae bacterium | reverse complement strand
GATCCAGACCCCGACCCCGAGCCCGAACCCGAGCCCGAGCCTGAACCGGAGCCCGAGCCTGAGCCCGAGCCCGAACCGGAACCCGAACCCGATGTGCTCGACGCATCCGAGATCCTCACCGTTGCAGGAAATGAATACTTCCTCGGGATGACATACGCGGAACTGACCGCGCTCGCCGGCGCGCCGGATGAAGCGCTCGCTGCCACCGACCAGCTCACATGGTATGTTTTCGGAACAGACACATACAGCGGCTTTTTCATGGCAGGTCTCCTCGACGGCAGTGTATGCGCACTTTGCGCAAGCGGCGGCGGCTTTACCTACATGGGCTTCGAAATGGGCGATACGAACACAAGCTTTACGGCAGCGCCCAATGTTTACCAAAACTGCTTCTACGACAAAAACGACGGCGGCGCGTTTCACTGCGTACTCATTGAAGACGGCGATGCCCGCTATGTCGCACCGCTTTACACGGAAGAGACCTTTGCCGCCGAAGCCCGGCTCAACTTCCACCTTGTCAACGCGTTCCGCGTCTATCATGGCAGGTCGCCCCTCGCATGGTCCCCGCTTGCCGCCGAAAGCTCCTATCTGCACAGCAAGGACATGGCGGAGAAAAATTATTTCGACCACACCAATTTAGACGGCGAGTCGCCCTTTGACCGCATGGAAAAGGTCGGCATCAGCTACAGATGCGCCGGAGAGAATATCGCCGCAGGTTACGGCGGCGCTGTCAGGTCGCATAACGGTTGGGTCAATTCTTCCGGTCACCGTGAGAATATGCTCGGTGCAGACTACACGCACCTTGGTGTTGGATTCTGCTACGCCGAAAACAGCACTTACGGGATCTACGCGACACAGAATTTCTATAAACCGATGTAAATTGCGGCAATCGTCAAGGGAGGTATCTGACAGATACCTCCCTTGAGACTGTCGAAAAAGCGGCTCCGCCACTTTTTCGAGTTTTTTGCGCGGCGACGCGTCACCCGCTTACGCCGCGAGAAGTATTTTCTCCGACGCACCCGTAAAGGGCACGCCGCATCCGTAGGGCGGCAAAGCCGCCAACGGCTGCGCAGGTCTCCTCCTTTTCGGAAGGTTCTTCCATCCGGTCAAAAAACACATTCCGCGCTTGCTATTTCAGTCGGTGTGTTATAAAATGAAGCCGTATGTAAAGTGAAAAGGATGTGGCAGTATGCTTCGTGCGGAGGGACTTTGCAAAACGTACTGCGGACGGGACGTGCTGCGCGGTGTAACGTTTGGAGTCCCTGCCGGCTGCGCGCTCGCCATCGTGGGCGAAAACGGATCGGGCAAGTCTACCCTGCTTCGCCTTCTTTCAGGGATGGAACGCCCCGACGATGGGCACATATACTATGAGGGGCGCTCCGTTCTGGGCGACCGCGCGTTTTTGCGCCGTCATGTCGGGTACGTTCCGCAGACGCCGCTGCTCGACGATGCGCTCACGGTATCGCAGCAGCTCTCGCTCTGGAGCTGTGCATGCGGATGCGCGCGCGACGCGGAAAGCGAAGCGCTTTTGGGCATCGAGCCGCTTTCCTCCTGCCGTGTGCGGACACTTTCCGGTGGCGAGGCACAGCGCTTGAGCATCGCGATGGCGCTCCAGAGCAAGCCCGACATTCTTTTGATGGACGAGGCAACAAACGGTCTTGACAGCGCATTTGCCGAGGCACTGCTGCAGTATCTTGAAGCACATCTTGCGCGCGGCGGCGTTCTTGTCTGGGCTACACACCGCATGGACGAGGTGCGGCGGCTTTGCACCGTCGGTCTGCGTCTGAAAGATGGGCAGATCGCCCTTTGAAACATTCTTCGCTCCCTCTGCACGGGAGCGGTTTGTTGTAAATAAAGAGAGTTTTGAGGAGGAAAAGAGTATGTTTTGTACCAACTGCGGAAATCAGATCAACGATGGCAGTAAATTTTGTCCCGACTGCGGCGCAAAGCTGACCGGAGCGGAGGCAGCTCCCGCGGTCGAAAGCACATTTGACGAAGCCCCCGCTTCTTCGGAAAACAAGCCTTCCCGCGCGGTCGTCATCGGCATTTCGGCTGCCGCTGCCGCAGCTGTCGCAGTGGTCGTCGCCGTGCTTGCGATCCTGGGTGTTTTCAAAAGCCCTGCCGCCAAGGTGGGCGCGGCTTTTGAAAAGACGTTCAAAGCATATGAAGCCGCGTATGATGAGCTTGGCGGGTTCGACGC
Source organism: Oscillospiraceae bacterium (assembly GCA_017408525.1). GTDB lineage: Bacteria > Bacillota > Clostridia > Oscillospirales > Oscillospiraceae > RGIG2163. The sequence continues at coordinate 6,302 of JAFQUN010000018.1, read as the reverse complement.
TGCCGTGCTTATCGAAGGGGAAAAATATTCCCAGTCGGCATCCCTCACGATCGGCTCGCTCGAGGGCGACGATACATATGAGGGCATGGGTGTGCGCGCAAATTTTGATATCGACATTCCCGGGCAGTCTATGGATCTTTTGCTCACACCGTTTTATGAAAGCGCGGACATCGCCTCCGTACAGATCGGTCTTGACGGCACGAAGCTGTATGCCGCATCGAAGGAGCTGACTGACGGCAAGTTCTACGGCATCGACACCGCGACGCTCGGAAAAGATGTCGCGGAGCTTTCGGGCGATGCTTCCATGGAAAACCTCTCTTTCAATATCTTTGAGGTCTCCCGTGCGCTGGAGGAGACTTTGAACGACGAGGAATCACAAAAAGCCGTTGAAGCTGCGACCCAGGCGTTTTTGAAGAGCATCACAGTCGAAAAGATCGGAAAAGAAGAACTCGGTGTGAATGACAACTCCGTTAAGGCGACGGCATATGCGGTCGTGATCCCGGTCGACGCGATCGAGGATTATCTGGAGGCTCTTGAAAACACGGTCGACGCTGACAAGCTCGTCGACAAGCTCGTTGAGATCCTCGAGTCCATCGGACTTCCCGACGAGATCGTTGACGAATTTGCCGACGAACTTGCCTACAGCATGGAAGCCGATTCTTCCTACGCGGAGCTCGCCGACCTCCTCGACGAAGCGGATGACATAAGGCTCGATATTTTTGTCAGCGGCGGACGCATCGCGGCGGTCGAGTATGAAGGCGAGGTCGATGGTGAAAAGTTCACCGTCGGTCTTTACCTCGGCGGCGGCGAGAACTATGTCGACGACCTGAGCTGCGTGTTTGAAGTGAAGGGCGAATATGGCGGCAAGCTCTCCCTCTCCTCCAGCGGCGACCATGGCGGAAAGAGCGGCGTTTTCACCGACAAGACGAAGCTGACCATGAAAGAAAGCGGCTCCGAGCGCGAAACGCTTTTCGTCTCCGAGTTTGAATACAGCAAAAAAGACGGCGCGTTCGAGTTTGAAATGGATATCGCCGACGAGGTGAACCTGCGTGCCGAGGGCACGATGAAGATGGACAAAAAGTCCTTCGAGCTTGTGTGCAGCGAGCTTGTCTGCACCGATACATATTGGGAAGAAGAGACTTTTGATGTTGCTCTGAGCTACAGCGTCGGTGCGTACAAGCGCGTGGGCGAAAAAGCGGGCGACGTTGCCATGCTCCTTGCGATGGATGAGGATGAGCTGGAGGCGCTCGGCGAGGAGATCGCCGAGAACGCCGAGACTCTTCTGGGCGATCTCGATATCGACCTGCCTCTTGGCGGCATGGGCTACGACGATATGTACGACATGCCGTCAGACGACACCGCGTGGGGCGAACCTGCCGGCGATTACAGCTATGACGATCCTTACCAGCAGGGTTACTGCATCGGCTATCACGCAGGCTACGACGACGGCTGGGTCGAGGTCGACTACGACGACAGCGGCTCCGAGGAGTTTTCCTACGACGCCGATATGCACAACGGTTATATCAGCGGCTACAGCGATGGCTATAACGACGGCTATCCCGGCAATTCCTACGGTCACAGCTCCGAATACGACCCCTATCCGTACGGCTATGACGCCGGCTACAGTGTCGGCTACCAGGACGGCTGGGAAGAGGTCGACTATGACGACAGCGATTCGTGGGATTTTGACGGTGAAGCCTATTCCGGATTTATCGACGGCTACGCCGCCGGTTATGATGACGGCTTCTATGCCTACGACTACGGCTACAGCTCGATCCTCTCCTGAAAGTGGTTCGCGTTAAGCTTTTTACAGCGTTAATACGGCAAAGCGCAGGCAAGCTCCGCCGGGAGGTCATCCTCTCGGCCGGGCTTAGCCTTTTTTGCGTTTTTTTCGCCCTTCACATCGGCGCAGCGGCAGAAAAACTGCTGCGCGACGGCGTTGACTTTACCGCCCTCACCATCGCCGTCACAGCGCCCGAGGGTGACAGCACGGGCGAGACGCTTTCGCTGTGGCTTGGAAAAATGCAGGATGTCAAAAGCTACTGCACCTTTGTTCCCATGACGGCGCAGGAGGCAGAAGCCGCTCTGCGCCGCGGAGATGTCGGCGCGGTGCTTGCGCTCCCTTCGGGGTTTGTGGATGGCGTGATGGCCGGTGAAAACCCTGATGTGACGCTGACCGTCTCCGACGATCAGCCGCTTGACGCGCTTCTTGCCCTCTGGGTCGGCAGCAGCGCGGCTGACCTTTTGACGGCGTTCCAGCAGGGCATTTTCGCTGTTTTGTCGGTCTACGACGCCGCACCGCCGCAGGGGCTTTCGCGCGGCGATGTCGTTTTCTCCGTCAATCTTCGCTATATCGGCGAAACACTCTCGCGCGGTGATGCGTTCCGGACGCTGACCGTCCGCGCGACGGGCGCGCTCGCTCCGGCGCGGCACTATGGCTTGAGCCTTGGCGCGTTCTTTCTTCTCCTGCTCGCGCCCATCCTCGCGCCGCTCTACGCGCCATCGGTGCTTCGCGCGCAGCGGCGGCTGCGCTGTCTCGGATATGGCACGACGCTTCCGTTTGCCGCCGCAGTTGCTGCGGGCGCTCTGGTTCTTTTTCCGTGCGCGCTCATTCTCCTTTTACCGCAGGATGCTGCGCTTGCCGCGCCGCTTTGGGCTCTTATCGCATCTCTTTGTGGCTGTGTCTTGTGCCTGCTCATCCGGAGCGGTGCGGCACGCGCCACTGTTTCTTTTCTTCTCTCGCTTCTCCTTTTGTTCCTCGCGGGCGGTATCCTGCCGCAGACGATGCTGCCATCGGTGCTGCGCACCCTCTCACGCTTGACGCCCATCTCCGCGCTGCGGAACGCGGCGGTCGGTGACGCGGAGGCTGTCGCACTTCTTTTGGGATACGCCGCGATGCTCGCGCTTGTGGGAGGCTTCCTCTACCGCGCGCGGACAGAAAGGGGGGCTGTGGAATGAGCGAACGCTTTTCCTACGCGCGCCGCGTCTTTTTCCTCTGGCTTCGCCGCACACCATACCGCGCCGCCGCGATGCTTCTCCTTCCCGTTCTCATCGCCGCGCTCTTCCTGCTCCTGCCGCAGCGCGCGCGCACCGCGCCCGTTGAGGTCGGCGTCGCACTCACAGACGAGAGCGGCGCGGCGTTTTGGGAGCTGCTTTCCACTTACAGCGGCGAGACGGTGACCTTCCTTCTCTCGGACGCCGAGACGATCGAGCGAAACGTGTCGCTTGCACGGTGGGACTGCGGTCTCATCGCCGGCGGCGATTTCGATGCGCGCGTGCGCGCGCTCGATACCGACGCGCTCATCACGCTCATCGTCAGCGACGGCTCGGCGGTCTACCCCCTCGTGCGGGAGACGGCGGCGGTGTGCCTTGCCCGCTGCACCGCGCCGCATATCGCCGAGGACTACCTTTCCTCGCACGGCATGTCCGGTGCGGTCGACCTTCCTTTTTCCGAGCGCGTGGACATCCACCTGCAGGTTTTGGACGGCGGCACGCTTACCGTGCAAAAGGCGGCAAACGAGGCACAGCGCACACTGCTTTTCAGCGTGCTTTTCACGGCGGCATCGTTTGGCGCGCTCTTTTCCGGCGCGGAGCTTGCACGCTGGCTGCAAAGCGGCGCGGGACGCATGGAGCGCCGTCTTCGCGGCGCAGTGCTTTGCCTTCTGCCGCGCCTTCTCGCGGCGCTTTTCCCATCAGCTTTGGGACTTGCTGCCGCGTGGATACTGCTTATGATATGAAAAAATTAAGGACTGTCGGAAAAGCCGACAGTCCTTAATTTTTTCAAACTGTTTTTCGCGGCGGCGTGTACGTCGCGGAAAACACTTCTCACGGCGTAAGCGGGTGACGCGTCGCCGTGCAAAAGACTCGAAAAAGATGCTTTGCATCTTTTTCGACTTATGAAAAGATCCCTTCGCTGAAAAACGCCGTGCCGGTATTGAGATTGCAGATCGCCCAACCCTGCAAAAGCTCCCGCTCGCCCTTCCGCCAGCGGTACGCCTCGGGATGCCAGCTTCGGCACTCGGCAGGCAGGTCATCGATGGGCGTGAGCGGACCGCAGAGGAGGAACTCCTCCCCGCCCGCGATACCATACGCCTCGGAGGCGATATAACGCACGCCATCCTCGACCCACGTTTCCTCCGGCAGCTTTTCCGTTTGAAGCGCGGCGAGTCTGATCGTCCACATCGTATCACTGATTCTCTCGAAGGATTCAAACCGCCCCGAAAAATCGCTCACATAATACGTTCCGTTCGGGTACTCCGCCGCACCCGATCCCATTTCCGCGTCGGAATATGTGCCCGTAAAGCTGCCGTCCGGCTGCATCGTCAGAAGCGTTCCCCAAGCGCCCGCGCCGCTCGAAAAACACAGCAGCAACGGAGCTGTCGGAAGCCGCGCGGCGTTCGCGGTGATCTCACCGCCGCGCTCACCGTTGATGGCGGCCTGTATCTCATCGACGTCAAAGCGCACGGGGTAGAGCTGCGGAAGGCTGCTCGCCTCCGCCCAATCGTCAATAAGGATGCCCTGCTCGGTCGATAGCAGCACGGAGCTGTTGCGAAGGATGATGTTCATTCTGCGCGCGAAGGCATCCATATCGGGACGCTTTTCCAAAGGCAGTGAGAAGTCGACAGAGCTTTCCTCCTTTACGACGCGCTCGCCGCCCTCGAGCGAGAATATCGCATAATGATATACGCCGTCGCCCTGAAACATGGACGGCTGATACTCGACAAGGTAATCCTGCCCGTCCTCATAGTACAGCATGATCGTATTCCAACCGGCGTGCGCAAGCCCCGCCTGCGCCGAGTAGAGCACCTCGCCCTCCTCCACGACCGTCAGCTCGTAGAGCATGTTCGGCTCGATCGCGCGCACATAAACCTCTTCGTTTATGCGGTCATGGTCCACGTCGGCATAGGAGACGAGCGTGCCGACCCCTTTCATCACCACCGTTGCCCCCATGCTGTTAGCCTCCTGCACCAAAGCAAGAAGCTGCGTTTCTGTCAGCCGCGCCTCATAAAAGCTCTGCCCGTTTTCTTCGCCCGTGCGCACGATCGCGATCACACCGCTGTCCATGATCTCACCACCGTCATAGACGGTAAAGGTCACATGGGCATTTTCTGTTGTATCGTCAAGACCATCGCCGATTTCAGGCATCCAACAAAGCGGCTCGCCCTGTACAAAACGCATGGTTTTGCCTCTTGGCTGCCCCTGCGCATATGTGTTCCAAAGAGAGCCGTTGTCGCAGGAGGCTTCGATATGGGAATAGCCGGACAGATCAAAATTAAAGTGGAACGCTGCGTGCCATGTGGCGCTCATCATAGGGGAGTATGTCCATTTGACTGTTGTGGCAAAGGGCTCTTCTTTCTCCTTCGGCGGCGGAAAAACGTCCGACTCGCCGTTTGTGAAGTTGTCCCAGAACACCTCGTAGAGCTTGTATTCCGTATCGGTCGCCGCTTTGCCGACCAGCCAGTAGCGCGTCATAAACTGTCCGTCACCCTGATCGTGCGGGGGATCGTGTCTTTGACTCACCTGTGCAAAAACCAGTGCGTACGAGGTAAGGTCGTGCTCCGTGACCGCCGACGTAATGCCGTCCTTTGTGTATTGATCCGCGTCCTTGACCTTCTCTGCCGCCAATGTCTCAAGGCTGTGCAGAACACATTCGGACAGTACATAAATATCATCGCTGCGATCCTTTTCTACACTCGCGAGGTAATGCTCAAAAACCGCCCTCTCAAGCTCGTTGTCGACCGAATCCTCCATCAAAAGCACCCTGTCATCAAAAACATACCGCTCCTCGATAGCAATATCCAAAGCGGGCAGCGCGGCGATGTCCACATACTTTTCAAGCAGCGCATCATCCCACGCCGGCGCATCCTTTGGCGGTTCAAAATCGCTCGGAACAAGAAGCCATCCGTCGGCGGCAATGATGTTTATGACCTCGTCGCTCGCGGCGTTTTCGGGTATGGAGAGGGCGTAGAGGATCTCGCTTCGCACGCTGAGCGCCGCGATGGATACGCCGCGCAGGTCCGTAACGCCGTCAAGCGGCTCCAGCCACACTTTCTCGCCCTTTTCAAAGAGCGAGCCGTCCGCGTTCACCACGCCGCCGGTTTTCATGCCGCGTATTTTGATCTCAATGCTTTCAACGCCGTCCGCGCCGATGACAAGGTAGTATCCGTCCTGCGCTTCCTCCGCCGCTTCGTCCGCAGGGTCGGTCGCAAGGCAGGCGGTGAGAATGACGCACACGGCAACGCCGAGCACGACGACCCAGAGCGCCGGTTTTTTCCACCGCGCAAGGTTTCGCACGCGCTCTT
>JAFQUN010000017.1 GCA_017408525.1 Oscillospiraceae bacterium | reverse complement strand
GCCGCGCATTTCCATACATCCATCGCCTGTGCGTTCCCCAACGGCGACATGCTTACCGCCGAGGGCGACTGCCACGGTGCGATCGCCTTTGCACCGATGGGCGATGACGGGTTTGGATATAACCCCGTCTTTCTCGTCCCCGAAAAGCGCAAGACATTTGCGCAGATGACACTTGAAGAACGCAGTGCCATTTCCCACCGTGGAAATGCACTCCGCGCCTTTGCAAAAACGCTTGGCGAATATCTTGAGAAGAATAAGTAAGAGGAAACGATTATGGCTATAACGAGTAAACAGCGCTCGCAGCTCCGTGCGCTCGCAACGAGCGCCGACACGATCATCCACGTCGGAAAGGACGGCATTGGTGAAAACCTCATCAAGCAGGTCAGCGACGCGCTGGAAGCACGGGAGCTTGTGAAAGGGCGTGTGCTTGAAAATTCGATGCTCACCGCGCGCGAGGCGGCGGACGAGCTTGCCGCGCGCTGCCGCGCCGAGGTCGTGCAGGTGATCGGCAGCAAGTTTGTGCTGTATCGGATGCAGTCGAACATTTTGAAGCGCAAGATCGAGCTTGTGAAAAGCAGTAAGCGGAAATAAAGGAGACAAAAATGCGGATCGGTGTTTATGGCGGAACGTTTGACCCGCCGCACATGGGGCATCTGACGGCGGCGGTCGCTGCTGCGCGGCTGCTTGGACTTGAAAAGCTTATCTTCATTCCCGCAGGTATCCCGCCGCATAAGGAGCTTGCGAACCAAACGCCCGATGCGCAGCACCGCCTTGCGATGGTGCGCCTTATGGCGGAACAGGCGGCGGTGGAGACGAAGATAGATGTGTCTGTTTCGACCGTTGAGATCGAGCGTGAGGGAAGAAGCTACACTGTTGATACGCTGCGTGGATTGCGTGGGGAGTATCAGAGCGATGAGCTGTGGCTTTTGATGGGGACGGATATGTTCCTTACGTTCCAGAATTGGCGCGCGCCGGAGGAGATTTTGTCGATGTGCGGCATCTGCGCCTTTGGGCGCAGCGAGAGCGATACGGAGGAGCTTTTCGCCGTGCAGCGGCAGTATCTTGCGCAGCGATTTCCAAATGCCCGCATCACCACATTGACGCTTCCGAACGTTGTGGAGGTATCGTCCACGCAGCTTCGAGCGGAGCTTTCCGCAAACGGCATTGCACGCGAGCTTTTGCCGACGGTGCAAGGATACATACTGCGCGCGGGGCTGTATGGAACAGAATGCGATCTGAAGCAGCTCCCGCTTGAAAAGCTTCGTCCTGCTGCGCTGAGCTTTTTGCACGCAAAGCGTGTGCCGCACGTCCTCGGAACGGAGGAAACGGCGGTGAAGCTCGCTGAGCGGTACGGTGCGGACGTGGAGCAGGCGCGCGTCGCGGCACTTCTGCACGACTGCACAAAGCGCCTTTCGATGGAAGACCAGCTTGCGCTTTGCGAGCTGTACGGCATCGAACTTGATGAGCTTGAACGTGAAACGGCAAAGCTTCTGCACGCAAAGACCGGTGCGGTACTCGCGCGTGATCTTTTTGGCGTGAATGATGCGGTCTATGCGGCGATTTCGTGGCATACTACGGGAAAGGCGGGTATGACGACGCTTGAAAAAGTGCTGTATCTCGCCGATTATATCGAGCCGACGCGCGATTTTGAGGGTGTGGAACGTCTGCGCGAGGCGGTTTGGCGCGATCTCGACGAGGGTCTTTTACTTGGACTTACAATGACCGTTGAGGAGATGCGTGGGAAAGGATATGTGATCCACCCCAATACACTGGGTGCGATCGAAAGTTTGCGAGGGTAAAGAGATGAAAGAACCCTATCAGGGAAAAAGACTTCAAAAAAAGGGTGAGCCGGTAAGGCGCGAGCGTACGCATTATCCGGGGGAAGGATACGGCGGTGAGGAGCGAACGCTGCGCGAAGAGCTTGCGCGGCGAAGTGCGCCCACATACGGTGCCGCACCGCAAAGAGCGCAAAGCCGCCTTGAACGCTTTGTGGAAGAGAACAGCGACGATGCGCGTGCCGAATTTTCGGAGGCGATGCACATGACGCCGAAAAAACGCAGGTGGGTCATCGTCGTGCTTGTGCTGCTGCTCGTCATTACGGGCGGTGCGGTCGCGCTTCGAATGTGGATCAAGCCGCCGGATGTCGCCAATAGGGATCCGGCGAAGCCATCGACCGATATCGTACTGCCGTCGGACGATGAAACATGGGTGGATGACGGCTATACGGGCGATCTGCCTGAGGTCAGCGGTGAGAGGAAGGAGGGCGTGTATACCTTCCTGCTCGTCGGAACAGACAAGGGCGGCGGCAATACCGACACCATCATGCTCGTTTCCTATGATACAAAGAACCAAAAGCTGAACATCATGAGCATCCCGCGCGATACGATGATCAATGCACCGTGGGATATCAAAAAGATCAATTCTGTATACAGCCGCTATTCTGACGGTATCGGTGCGCTTTCAAAGCAGATCAAAAATATCGTCGGTTTTGCGCCCGACTTTTATATCAAGGTCGATCTTGCGGCGTTTGTCGAACTGATCGAGCTGATCGGCGGTGTGACGTTCAATGTGCCGCGCGATATGAATTATGACGATCCGTATCAGGATCTTCATATCCACCTCGACGCGGGTGAGCAGCTTCTGAATGGTGAAGATGCGATGGGGCTGATCCGCTGGCGCAAGAATAACGATGGAACCGGCTATCCGGAAGGAGATATCGGGCGCGTGCGGATGCAGCAGGATTTCCTCAAGGCGCTGATCAAAGACTGCGTTTCCATAAAAAATTGGCCGAAGATCAAAAGCTATGTCAAGATCGCGGCAGAGCACGTTGTAAGTGATCTTACCGTCGGAGAGATGATCTGGTTTGCCGGAAAGGCGCTGGAGCTTGACCTGAACAAGATCAACACCTGCACGCTGCCGGGAAACTACGGCGCGTCGACATGGAGCCGCGCTGTGGGAAGCTTCCAATCCTATGTGACGGTCTATCCCAATCAGCTTGTGACGCTTGTGAACGAATCGTTCAACCCCTATATCGCACCCGTCACGACGAGTATGATGGATATTATGTATATCAACGCCGACAAGAGCATTTCTTCCTCCACGGGCATCCTTCGAGACAGCAAAGCGAATGATTGGCTGCTGGCAAGCGAAGAGGAAGAAGAGGACGGTGAAACGACAGGCGAGGGAACGGGCGAGGAAACGGAGGTTCCGCCGGAGGGTACGACAGGTGATGTGACCGGCGGCGGAACGGAAACGCCGTCCACCGGTACGGATACGCCCGGCACTGATGTACCGCCGACAGGAGAGCTTCCGCCGAGTGCCGGAACGACAGGCGGCGAGACTGCGCCTGAGCAGCCTGATCCGAATATGCCGCCGACAGACAGCAGCGGCGAGATCCCACCGCCGGCAGCGGAACCGAGCGGTCCGATCCAGGACCCGACACAGCTTCCGCCCGAGGCATTTGAAACGACAGCTGCTTCTGACAGGGCTGCTTAACGAAAAGAGAAAGGAAAATAAGTTTTATGATGACTCCGAAAGAAATGGCGCTGCTTGCCGCGCAGGCACTTGACGGGAAGAAGGGACGCGAGATCAAGGTCCTTGAGATCACGGAGCTTACGACGCTTGCGGACTATTTCGTTATCTGCAACGGCTCGTCCAACACGCAGATCAACGCGCTTTGCGACGAGGTCGAAAAGCGCCTTGCCGAGGCAGGCGAAAAGCCGACCCATCGCGAGGGACATCGCAGCGGTACATGGGTGTTGCTCGACTACGGCTGCATTGCAGTCCATGTTTTCAATGAAGAGGCGCGCGAGTTCTATTCGCTCGAGCATCTTTGGAGCGATGCAAAGGAGATCGATATTTCCGACATCGTCAAGCCGGAGTAAAAGAAATTTTGTTGTCAGCTTGTTTAAGAGGTCTCACCGAGTTTCGCGCTTAAGCGCGAAAGAGAGTTGGATTATTTTCTTCGGCGGCGTGTACGTCGAAGAAAATACTTCTCGCCCCGCAAACGTGCGAGCATAGCGAGTGCGCTGCAGTGGGGCGCAAAAAAACTCGACAAAGATGAGGATCATCTTTGTCGAAAGCCTAAAGGAGAAAAGTATGAAGTACGATTTTACCGCCATTGAGAAAAAATGGCAGGCGCGCTGGGAGGAGAAAAAACCCTACCAAGCCGTGACCGGCGACACAACGCGCGAGAAGTTCTATGGTCTTATCGAGTTCCCCTATCCTTCCGGACAGGGTCTGCACGTCGGTCATCCGCGTCCTTTTACGGCAATGGACATCATTTGCCGCAAAAAGCGCATGCAGGGTTATAACGTTCTTTTCCCCATCGGCTTTGACGCGTTTGGTCTTCCGACGGAGAACTATGCCATCCAGAACCACATCCACCCCTCAATCGTGACGGCGAAGAATATCGAAAACTTCACCGCGCAGCTCAAGATGCTGGGCTTTAGCTTCGACTGGGACCGCTGCGTCGACACGACCGATCCCGAATACTACAAGTGGACGCAGTGGATCTTTTTGCAGATGTTCAAAAAGGGACTTGCCTATAAGTCCACGATGCCCGTCAACTGGTGCACCTCCTGCAAGTGCGTGCTTGCAAACGAAGAGGTCGTCGACGGCGTGTGCGAGCGCTGCGGCAGCGACGTTGTGCGCAAGGAGAAGAGCCAGTGGATGCTGGCTATCACCAAGTACGCCGAGCGCCTCATTGAAGACCTCGACGAGGTCGACTACATCGAGCGTGTCAAGATCCAGCAGCGCAACTGGATCGGCAAGTCCATTGGCACCGAGATCGACTTCACTGCGACCAACGGCGAAAAGCTCACCGTTTACACCACCCGCTGCGACACGCTTTTCGGCGTGACGTACATGGTCCTCTCGCCGGAGCATCCGCTTTTGAAGAAGTGGAAGGACGAGATCGAGAATTATGCCGAGGTCGAAGCATACATCGCCGAGGCGTCGCGCAAGTCCGATCTTGAGCGCACCGACCTTGCAAAGGATAAGTCCGGCGTTCGCCTGCAAGGTATTGAGGGCATCAACCCCGCGACGGGGAAGAAGATCCCCATTTTCGTCTCTGACTATGTCCTCATCACCTATGGTACGGGCATCGTCATGGGCGTTCCCGGTCACGACCAGCGCGACTGGGACTTCGCAACGAAGTTTGGTCTTCCCATCGTTGAGGTCGTCGAGGGCGGCGATATCACGAAGGAAGCCTTCACGCTCAAAGATGATACGGGCATCATGGTCAACTCGGGCTTTCTCAACGGCATGACCGTCAAAGATGCCATCCCCGCCATGAAAGAGCACGTCGTGCGTGAGGGGTACGGCAGAGCAAAGACGAACTACAAGCTGCGTGACTGGGTCTTCTCCCGCCAGCGCTACTGGGGTGAGCCCATCCCCATCGTCAAGTGCGAAAAATGCGGCTATGTCCCCGTTCCCGAAGAGCAGCTTCCGCTCGTCCTGCCGCAGGTCGAAAACTACGAGCCGACCGACGACGGCGAAAGCCCCATCTCCAAGATGACCGACTGGGTCAACACGACCTGCCCGTGCTGCGGCGGCGCGGCAAAGCGCGAAACGGATACCATGCCCCAGTGGGCGGGATCTTCCTGGTACTTCCTGCGCTACATGGACGCGCACAATAAGGACGCGCTCGTGTCGAATGAGGCGGAGAAGTATTGGGGTCCTGTTGACTGGTACAACGGCGGCATGGAGCATACGACGCTGCACCTGCTCTATTCCCGTTTCTGGCACAAGTTCCTCTATGATATCGGCGTTGTCCATACGAAAGAGCCGTATGCAAAGCGCACGAGTCACGGCATGATCCTCGGAGAGGGCGGCGAGAAGATGTCCAAGTCGCGCGGCAACGTCGTCAACCCCAACGACATCGTTGACCAGTACGGCGCGGACACGATGCGTCTGCACATCATGTTCATCGGCGACTTTGAAAAGGCTGTTTCGTGGTCGAACGAGGCGGTGAAGGGCTCCAAGCGCTTCCTTGACCGCTGCTGGAACCTGATGGACATTGCGACGGAGAGTGAGGAACTTTCCGCCGCCAACGAGAGCGCCATCCATAAGACCATCAAAAAGGTCACGGACGATATCGACAACCTCAAGATGAACACGGCCATCGCCGCGATGATGAGTCTTGTCAACGAGCTTTATGCAAACGGCCTTTCCCGCGGCGACCTCAAAACGCTGCTGCTGCTTCTCTCTCCCTTTGCGCCGCACATGGTCGAGGAGATGTGGGAGCTGATGGGCTGGGCAGAAAAGTCCGGCAAGCTCGCCATGCAGATGGATTGGCCCGTCTACGACGAGAGCAAGACCGTCGATTCCACGGTCGAGATGGCGGTGCAGATCCAGGGCAAGCTCAAAGGCACGGTCGTTGTTCCCGTTGACAGTGAGCAGGATGCCGTCGTCGAAGCTGCACGTGCGGTCGAAAGAGTTGCAAAGGCGCTTGAAGGCATGGAGATCG
>JAFQUN010000016.1 GCA_017408525.1 Oscillospiraceae bacterium | reverse complement strand
GTCTCGCTGCCGCTGACGGAGCACTCCCAGATCTCGGTCTTATACTCCGCCTCCTGCGCGTACTGCATGAACTCCAAAAAGACCTCGGCAAAATCGTCGGCGCTTGTGTACGGATAGTGCGGCGTGGCGACAACGATGGTCGTCTTGCCGTCTTCCGTCAGCTCCAGCTTATTTTCGCGTGAGTAGGCGGTGAGGGCATAGCGGTCATTTTCAAAATGGAAGGTATAGTCGTTTTCGTGGTAGCCCTCCTTCCCCGATGCACCGGTCAGCGACCAGTCATAGCTTTCTAAAAGCCGCCGTCCGGGTGTGCTGTCGATGGAGTAGAATGTGTGTCCTGTGCAGGAGTAAATATCTTGTCTGCCGTCCGCGCAGATGGCGGTGAGCGTATAATTCCCCGGGGAATGATAGTTCTCATCATAGCTCAAGGCGTCAACAAAGATGCCGTTGACGACGCGCTCGATCATCTCCGTATCGGCGGGATTTTCGATCGGCGGCTTTGCAAAGCATGCATCGACCGTGAAGCTCTCCGCCATGACGCGGAGGGTATCCGGCTCGATGGCGATATAGGGATAGTCGGTGATGTTCTCCCTCTGCCACTCAATACGAACCTCGTAGCTGCCGCCGCTTGGCGCGTCATAGAGGTAGCTTTCCGTGGCGTACTCGCTGTGCCTTGCGTGGAGCGCGCCGCCTTCGACCATTTCCCAGTCGTTTTTGGTGAGGTGTTCCATGCGCTCGAGGGCAGTCGTGTACTCCTCGTGGTAGACCGTGAGCGCCGAGCCTGTCCAGTACATCGAGTGCCAGCGGTCGCCCGCATCCTCTGTGCGCTCCCACGCCGAAACGGGGATATAGATGTACCAGCCGTCGCCATCGTAGCGGTGGGCGGGCATATTGCCGAGGTATCCGCCCTCGGGAATGGTGATCTTATCGACGAAGTCCACCACATACAGCGGGAGGTCAAGGTCGTACTCGGCAACATACCAGTCGTAGATCGCCTCTTCGCAGGTGTAATGGTAGCCGTAAAAGTCCAGTCCGTCGTTGATGACCTGGTCATACAAAACATCGTAGCTGCCGTCGGTATATCGCAGCGCGACAGTGACGCGCCCGCCCTGTCCTTCAAGGTCGAACCAGCCGTCCTGCTCGTGCTGTCCGCCGACGAGCATCACATCCTCCGTCGGCACATCGAGCTTCGTAAGGATGCAGTACGACCATGCTTCAAGCACGCCGTCTTCGGCAAGGTCTTCGACCTCGCCCTGCTTTTCAAGGTACTCGATCTTCGTATCGAGGACATTTGCCATGGCGAGAGCATTGGTCAGCGCCGAATAGTACTCCGCAGTCATCTGCTGCACCATGCGGTCTTCAACATACGCCTCCATGCTCGCGTACTTGCCGGCGGGGGCAGGGGTGTCCGGCGTTTCATCCGCGCCGTCCGACGCGCCGGTGAAGGTGCAGCCGACAACAAAGATGGAGATGAGCGCCACGACAGCGGCGGCATAGACCGCCGTTTTCGGCGCCTTTGCGATGAGCGCGATGCGCTCTTTGATGCTCTTTGCGCTGCCGGTCATAGTCGTCGCGGTGTGGAGCAGTGCCGTGCGCTTTTGGCAGGTGAGGCGGATGAGCGTGCGCCCATAGGCGGCGCGCTCACTCTCCCCAAGGGTGTGGATAGTCGCCTCGTCGCAGGCAAGCTCCGCGTCGTTTCGCGAAAGCATCGCCGCCCACCAGACAAGCGGATTATACCAATGCACGGCAAGACACACGCCGCGAAGAAGCGCCCAGATGTGGTCACGGTGGCGGTAGTGCGTCAGCTCGTGGGCGAGCGCGTGGCGCAGCGTCACCTCATCCGCAGAAACTTCTTCCGTAAGGTAAACGGCAGGGCGGAAAAGACCGAAAAGGCACGGCGTTTCGACCGCGCCGCTCATGTAGAGCGGAAGGGGACAGGCGATATTTGAAAGCGGCACACGCGTTCTTTTGAGCCGCCGCCAAAAATGCAGGTTCGACGCTGTAAAGGCGGCCGCCATGACGCTCATGCCGGTGAGCCAGATGAGCTTTGCGGCTTCGGCGAGGGAGAGGTCGCCATTCATTTTATAGAGAACCTCATACTCCACCGTTTCGGCGTATTCTTCTGTCGGCATCTGCGAAATATCGATACCCTTTTGTGCATACTCCTCGGCGACCTGTTTATAGGCGGCGCTGTACGTCATTTTGGGAAGCTCGACCTGCGAAAGCTCCGACGCAAAGCGCACAGGCTCGGTGTTTGCAACATTTTCGACGCTCACGGCGGTGCTTCCGAACGACACGGGCAGTAAAAGCCGCACAAGTACGACCGTCCAAAGTGCGTAGCGCAGGCGCAGACTGATGCGCTGCCCGAGCGCAAAACGCAGCGCAATAATGAACACGATCAAAACCGATGAAGAAATGATCCATTCAGTCATTGTGAGCACCTCCCTTCATATCTTCCAGCATCGCGTATAATTCTTCGATCTCCGTTTTTGAAAGCGCCTGCTTTTTTGTCAGCGCACTGACCATCATGCTGACGCTGCCCTTATAGACGCGTGTCAAAAAATCCTCCGTCTCATGCAGCGCGGCATCCTCGCGGCGAAGAAGCGGGGAAAAGGTTTTGACGCTGCCTGCACTGTTCCCCTCTACCGCGCCCTTTGCTTCCAGGCGCGAGAGGAGCGTGAGCGTCGTGGAGCGGTTCCAGCCCTCGCGCGCACTGAGCGTCTGCGTCAGCTCGCGTCCCGTTTGCGGTGCACGCTCCCAAAGGCACTCCATCACGCTCCACTCCGCCGCCGTCAGGTTGATATGCTGCGACATCGTATCGCCTCCTTGTCTACATCTGTAACCAGAATATAGCACGGCTGTTTACATTTGTCAACTATTTTCTCGGAACAAGTGCAGATCTGCGCTGCGCAACTGCCGGTTGACAAATTTCCAAGCGCTGTTGGTGGACATTTTCGCCCTTTGCGGCTATACTCGAACAAGAAAAAGCAAGGGGGAGAGAGATTTATGAATGTTGGACAAACCATCAACCGTCTCCGCACAGCGCGGAGAATGTCGCAGGGTGACCTCGCCGACGCACTGGAAGTGTCTCGCCAGTCGATCTCAAAGTGGGAAACGGGGGCGTCTGTTCCCGAGCTTGAAAAGCTCGTAAAGCTTGCAGAGCTTTTTGATGTTTCGCTCGATGAGCTGGTGCGCGGAGAGGACGCGGAAAAGGCGGCACAAGCGGAGCAAAGCGCAGCGCCTGTACAGGTTGTGGTGCGCGAGGGCGTCGGGCGAAAGACGGTGGCGCTGGTGCTTTTGTGCTTTGGTGGGCTCGTATGTCTTCTGCTGACGGTCATGGGCGGCTTTTTCGGAGGGCTTCTTTTCGCCTCGCCGTTTCTTGTCTGCGGCGTGATCTGTCTGGTATTTGCGAAAAACACAGGACTTTGGTGTGCATGGGCGCTCCTCTTTCTGACCGATGTGTATCTGCGCTATGCAACCGGCATCACTTGGGGCTTGACAGCGCTTACGTTCGTGTACGAGCCGAGCATGAACTATATGCGGCTTTTGATCGCATGGGCGGGGCTTTTGTGCTTTATCGCACTTTTTGTCGTGACGATCCTGCACTTTCGAAAAAAGCCGATTGCACCCACGCGGAAAGTGGTCGTACCGCTCGCCGTCGGCTGGGTGATCTGTCTTTTGCTGCACACGCCGCTTCCAACTATGGCACTTTTCCCGCTCGATCCGTTTTCGTTTGCGGCAAATTTCCTTTTTCATCTGCTTGACTGGATCAAGATCGCGCTCTTTGCCGTACTTGCGGTGTTTACCGCACGCGTGATTTGCGGATGGCAGGAGAGCAGAAAATGATAAAAACGTGCATCACAGCAAACACTGTGATGCACGCTCGACTGTCGAAAAAGTGGCTCCACCCCTTTTTCGAGTTTTTTGCGCGGCGACGCGTCACCCGCTTACGCCGCGAGAAGTATTTTCTCCGACGTACACGCCGCCGGAGAAAATGGTTTCACTTTCTTTCTCGCTTGCGCGAGAAACTCGGTGAGACCTTTTTCGACAGACTGACGTGCATCACAGCAAACACTGTGATGCACGTTTTTTAGATCTTTTCAGCTTTCCATGTGTTTTCCCAAAAACGCGGCGATGGTCTGGGCAAGCTTATACTCCGTCTCGCCGGCGATCTCCGTTTCACCGCCGGTGAAAAGGACAAGCCCGAGCGTGTCGCCCTCACAGATGATCGGTGCAGCGATAAGCGCGCAGCAGCGGTCGTTGTTTTCGGTGACAAGGACGGTGTCCTCACTGCTCTCACGGCGGTAGATCTTGCGCTCTTCCATGATCTCCTCAAGGCGGGGACTGATGTGCTTTCCCATCAGTTCGCGCCGCTCGCCGCCGACGACGGCAATGATGGAGTCGCGGTCAGTGATGGCGGTGGTGCAGCCGGTGGATTTGTTGAGCGATTCGCAAAACTGCACCGCGAAGTCATCAAGTCCGCCGATGAGGGAATACTTTTTGAAAATGACCTCGCCGTCACGGCTCGTGTAAATCTCCAGCGGGTCGCCGTCATAGACAACATTGACATCGAAAACCTTGTCCGGACGCTTATCTGCGCTCTGGACTAAACGGCAATGTAAGCTATTTTCGATGCCTGAATTAAAATTTGCGGCTTCCTCCAGCGTTCCGCACCGAAGCAGGGCGTCAATGTCCCGCTGCAGCTTAATTTCCAGATGATCTTCAAAGACCATCACCCGGTCAATGATCAGCTCCAGATCGTTGCGGTCAAGCTTTTCCTTTGCCAGAATGTCGGCAAACACATCCAGAGCAGTTTTTGCCGCACGGTTGACCTTGATGACCATGTTGCGCTTATCGGAAAGCATATCGATCTGGTGGTTCAGGCCATCGATCTTCTTCTGCAGTTCTTCCTCCAGTTCGTCATAGGTCGCTTCTATCTCTGCTTCCTTCTCCGGCTTTTTCATAATCTCCCGGATGCGCTGCCGCTTGGTAACTTTCATTTCCTCCATCAGCTCGTCCAGTACCTCTGCCAGATGGTCGGCGGATTGCTCGGTCTCGGCAATATCGTCGTTCTCACGGGCAAGATCACGGCTTAGCTGTTCGATCATGGCAGCGGAATTTTCCATGAGCTTGCGTACATAGCTTTTCAGCAGGTCATCGAGCCTGTCCACACGAATGTGGTGACTGGTGCAGCCCTTGAGTCCCCTGCGGTGATAGGTTCCACATGTATAGGCAGGCTTCAGGTCGCTTCGGCTCATGGCAAACATGGGACTGCCGCAGTCGCCGCACTCCAGAAAGCCGGAATACACATTGTCGTTGATCTTCACGCCACGGTAGTTGTTTCGGGTGCGCTTTTCACGCAGCGCCATAGTTGTGGCAAAGGTGCGGTAGTCGATGATTGGCTGATGATGATTTTCGATGACGATCTGCTCGCCGTCGTCCCGGCGCACATCCTTGCCGTTTATCTTGGCGCGGGTGTACTTGCCCTGACGGAGGGTGCCGATGTAGAAATCGTTGTCCAGAATACCCTGTACTGTCACAATCGCCCATGCCGCCTTGACCTGGCGCTTGTATTCCTGTCCATCAGCCTCTTTGCGCATTTGCTCCGACATTCTGGGAGTCGGCACCCCCTGATCGGTCAGATAGTTTGCGATTCTCTTGTAACCCCAACCATCGTTGTTGTAGAGGTCAAAGATTTTACGCACGATATCTGCTTCCGTAGGGACGATCTCAAATTCCCTGCGCTTGTTGAGGATGTAGCCATAGGGTGCGGCACACAGCCATTCGCCATCTGCCTGTCTGCGTTTGATGACATTACGCACCTTTTTGGAAGTGTCAGTAACGGGCATCTCATTGATCAGGAATTGAAACTGGATTTTGAGCCAGTCATCGTCGTTGGGAAAGTCGATGCCGTCGCCAATAGAAATAATGCGAACTCCGGCATCGCGCAGGTCCTCCAGTTCTACAAGACCGCGGCTGTTGCGGCGCGAGAAACGGGAGAAGTCCTTGACGATCAGGATATCGTATTTATGGGACATGAGCCCCTTTCGCATGGCCTGATAACCCTCACGCTGTTCAAACGTGTAGCCGGAGCGGTCACGGTCTTCGTAAAAGGTCAGCGAACTGCCGGGGAATCTGGTTTTTACAAAGTCTCCGATGATCGCTTTCTGGTTTTCGATGGAGATATTATCCCGGTCAAGCTCGTCATCCACGGAAATACGGACATAGCCTGCAATATCAAAAATTTCGGTCACAGCAAGTCACCTCCTGTCAGCATCGAATATATCTATGAGAGCCACTTTGTTTGCGGATAACATTGTATCATA
The DNA here is from genome assembly GCA_017408525.1 of Oscillospiraceae bacterium. Classification (GTDB taxonomy): domain Bacteria; phylum Bacillota; class Clostridia; order Oscillospirales; family Oscillospiraceae; genus RGIG2163. The sequence goes on along the minus strand of JAFQUN010000016.1, from coordinate 1,469 downwards.
CAGTTGTGATCATTTCAATACGAGAGAGAAAAAAGGCGGAAGAGATTCCTCCCTTCCGCCAAATATCTCATCGTTCGGCTGCTGCCGTGCGCTGTTTCTTCTCCCGCTGAACCTCCAGTTCGGCGCAGCGGCGTTTATTATAAGCAAGCAAATCCAACGTGCCTTGATACAGATCCTTTTCACCGGATTCAAAAACGGCCACCAGATACTTTTTCTTCTTGTACTTGTCATAGATGTCTTTGAGACCCTCACGCAGGGCAAGGTCTTTCTTTTCGGCGTTGGTCAGCCAGATCTCAACCAACTGCTTGTCATCTCTGACATTCATCTCCAATATAGTATCACACTCCTTTGTTGCTACTATTTTCCACATCTTTCCTGCGCTTTATGCGCTATTGCCTTTTTGACGTTTCAGTAGGGCGCAGTACACCCGTTGGCTGCGGTGTCTGTTTCCGCTCGATTTCCGCCGATCATTCCACCTAGAACTTGCAAATAGGACGGGAAGTCCTTGACAGCAAAGGCGTTTGAGCGGTGAGCATCGAGGCGGCGTGAGACTGTCTCTGTTCGATTTTGCCACGGTCAGTACGGATACCGCACGGGGGAAGACTTCCCCTGTCGTCGTTCCTGTCCCAAATCGAAGCCCAGCGAAGTGGGTTCGATTTGGAGAGGAGGAGCTTGCTCCGACGACGCGATGGACACGGCCGCTGAACTCGGCTGCGGCGATGCTGCCGCGTGTGTCCTTTGACCTGTTCGGCGCAGGTCAGAGTACGCTGTTCCCACGCCGCCGAACCGGCACGATGCCGGGGCGTGGGGGTGGAGTCTTTGCCGCGACTCCGACGAGGTTTATCCGTATCCCCTCTCACAAAACCTCAAAAAGCGGGAGGGACTTCTATATTGTGGTATGGCTTCCGGTGTTTCCCCCATAGCTCTACGCTTGGCAAAAGCGTCGGCTGCTCCAGAGGAGCGGAGGCGGTTCATTGGCGCTCAAAACGCAAAAAAGCGCGAAAAGCAAAGCGACCACCTTTCGGGGATCTCAAACTTTTCGCGCGCTCGATGAGTGCGGTATATTCCCTTGTGGCCGCAATGGACCAATGACGATAAAATTTGCTCCAGAGCAGACTGCCATCCAAGTGGGCGGCGCTGATCCGGCACTTCGTACAAACCTGACAACGTGTGCAATGCGGCTGCCTGCCGCTCCCAAGCCAACGGCTTGGCTCCGATTTTCACGGAGAGCGCACAAAGAATCAATAACGGTTTTCTTATACCACAAGATATGGTGGTTGTCAATAATTTGTTTCTATATTTTGCGTTTTCGATCGTGTGGCATGCTCAAAGTGCACATTGTAAAAAATACGACGGCAGCAATACGCCGATAATACGTCATGTGATTTTTTAGGACGTCAGCATTACGTCAGTAATACGACAGACCAACCGTTACGCCGGGGAGCACCGCCACCGAAAGCAGTGGTGTT
>JAFQUN010000015.1 GCA_017408525.1 Oscillospiraceae bacterium | reverse complement strand
TTCGCTCCGCGAGAAGTATTTTCTCCGACGTACACGCCGCCGGAGAAAATGGTCTTACTCTTTTTCGCGCCGATGGCGCGAAACTCGGTGAGACCTTTTTTGATAAGCTGCATCTTAAGATGGGGCTATTGTACTACGTTTCAAAGTGGGATTGCAAGGAAAATGTTGCTTTTCGTCCGAAAATCAGTTGTTTTCGATCGCCATCATCCGCTCAACGCGGCGCGCGTGGCGTCCGCCCTCGAATTCGGTCGAAAGAAAGACATCGACGATACGCTCGGCAAGATTTCCGCCGACGATGCCCGCGCCGAGGGCAAGAACGTTCGCGTCGTTATGGCGGCGCGTCATCTCCGCGCTGAACGCGTCGGAGCAGAGGGCGCAGCGGATGCCGCGCACCTTGTTCGCGCTGATGGAGATGCCGATGCCGGTGGTGCAGATGACGATGCCGCGCTCGCACTCGCCGTTTGCAACTTTGCGCGCCGCAGCCTCGCCGAAAACGGGATAGTCGCAGCTGTCGGTGCTGCTGGTGCCGCAGTCGACGACAGCATGACCTTTGCCCTCAAGATACTTTTTGATGCGCTCTTTGAGCGCGTAGCCGCCGTGATCGCAGCCCATTGCGATGTTCATATGCCTGTACTCCTTCATTAGATGTCGATTGTGTGAAAGATCGGGCGCCGCGCTTCAAATGTGCAAAAATGCGTGAAGCCGCACTCGCGCAGAAGCGATTGCCGCTCGCGGATACAGCAGCCGACCTGATCGGTCGTGTGCGCGTCGCTGCCAAGCGTGATGATCTCGCCGCCAAGCGCGCGGTAGCGGCGCAGAAGCGGCGCGTCGGGAAGGGGCGTGTTTCCGCGGTTGGTATTGCACTCGATACCGCGCCCTGTTTCGATCAAACGGCGGAAGATCGCATCCGCGCGGTCATAGAACCGCTCAAACGAAAGATGCATCCCCTTGTGCTCGTTCGCGTAGCGCAGCGGGAGCGTGAGGTGACCCAAAACGTCGAAGTCACCGATCTGCAAAAGGCGCTCCACCTCATCGAGGTAGCCGTCGATCACATCGTACCAGTGCGCCTCTTCGCGCGAGTCGATGTAGTAAAAATCTGCCCAGTCGTTCCGCGCGGCAGCGGTATGTACCGAACCGATGACAAAGTCAAGCGGCGGCGCGCTTGCCATATTCTCACGCGCAAGATCGGGGTGGATGCCCGTTTCACCAAATTCCGCGCCAAGACGGATCTTGATCTTATCGCCAAGCGCGTCGCACGCGTCGCGGTACTGCGCGATGGTTTGGCTCCAGTCGTGCGCCCCACGCCGTTTTGTCGAATTCCAGATGATGGTGTCGACGTGGTCGGTAATGCATATCTCGTCAAGTCCTGCGTCGATGGCGGCGCGCGCCATTTCGGTCATGGTGCTGCTTCCGTCGATCGAGCAGTTTGAGTGGGTATGATAATCGGCAATATACATGGTTTTATCCGTTATTTCTTAAACTTTTTGAAAAAGCTCTTCTGCTCGTCATAGTTCGACTCGCCGAGCGTTTCGCTGAATTTGCGAAGCGCATCTTTCTGCTCGCGCGTGAGGTTGCGCGGCGTTTCGATGTTGACGGTGACGAACTGGTCGCCGCGTCCGCGTCCGTTGACGCTGGGGATTCCCTTGCCTTTGAGGCGGAACGTCGTACCCGACTGCGTCCCCTCGGGGATGGAGTATTTCACCTTGCCGTCGATGGTCGGGATCTCCAGCTCCGCGCCGAGCACCGCCTGCGTGAACGTGATGGGCGCTTCGCAGATGACGGACGTTCCCTCGCGGCGGAAGATCTCGTGCGGACGGATGGAAACGACGATGAGAAGATCGCCGGGTGTGCCGTTGTTTTTGCCGCTGTTGCCCTGACCGCGAAGAGAGATCGTCTGTCCGTGGTCGATGCCGGCGGGGATGCGCACTTTCATCGTGCGGCGGCGGCGCTCCATACCGCTTCCGCGACAGGTCTGGCACGGCTGATGGATGATGCGTCCCTTGCCGCCGCACTTCGGGCACGGCGAACTTGTCGCCATGACGCCGAGCGGCGTTTGCCGCTGCTGGCGGATCATGCCGCTTCCGCGGCAGTCGGAGCAGACTTCCGGCGTCGTACCGTTCGCGCAGCCCGAGCCGTGGCACTCACTGCACTGCTCGACGCGCTCAACGGCGATCTCCTTCTCGCAGCCGAACGCCGCCTCCTCAAAGGAGACAGTCGTGGAAAGGCGAAGATTTTCACCGCGCTGCGGCGCGTTGGGGTTCGAGCGTCCGCCGCCGAAGCCCCCGCCGAAGAAGCTTCCGAAAATGTCGCCGATGTCGCCAAAGTCGAATCCGCCGAAGCCCCCGCCAAAGCCGCCGCCCCCGCCGCCGTAGCTGGGGTCGACACCGGCAAAGCCGAACTGGTCATAGCGCGCTTTTTTATCGGGGTCGCTCAAAACCTCGTTCGCCTCGTTGACCTCTTTGAACTTTTCCTCCGCCGTTTTGTCGCCGGGGTTCATGTCGGGATGGTACTTCCGCGCGAGCTTTTTATATGCCTTTTTGATCTCCTCGTCGCTTGCGCCCTTGGATATGCCGAGGACTTCGTAATAATCGCGTTTGTTTTCTGCCATACGCCACTCCTATATGCGTAAACGCCGCATAGGGGCAGGAGATTTTCCTGCCCCTTGCGTGTTTGGAATCAGTTTTTATTCTCGTCGTCGACGACCTTGTAATCAGCGTCGTAATACTGCTCACCGCCGGGGGCTGCACCGCCGGCAGCGCCGGCTGCCGCGTTCGGATCGCCCTGCGGCGCGGACTGCTGGTAGAGCTTTTCGCTCATCTTGAAAAACTCCTGCGTGAGCGCGTCGGTCGCCGCCTTGATCGCGTCCGTATCGTCACCCTTGAGCGTTTCTTTGAGCGCATCGACAAGGCTTTGCACGTTTGCCTTCTCCTCCTCGGAGACCTTGTCGCCGATCTCCGCGAGCGTCTTTTCGCTCTGGTAGACCATCTGGTCGGCCTGGTTGCGAACTTCGACCTTTTCTTTCATCTTGGCGTCTTCGGCGGCATACTGCTCGGCTTCACGGACGGCCTTTTCGATGTCCTCTTTGCTCATGTTGGTCGAAGAGGTGATGGTGATGTGCTGCTCCT
>JAFQUN010000014.1 GCA_017408525.1 Oscillospiraceae bacterium | reverse complement strand
TCAGCACAATGATTACGATTATTCCAAAGACAAGTTTATTTTTCACCGTCACCTGCCTCCTTCATCAGCATATCGACCTCCGGCTGAGTAAGCTTTCTGTACTGCCCTGCCTTGAGCTCGCCTAATTTAAGGCTGCCGACAGCGACACGCTTGAGGAAGATAACTTTATATCCGCAGCTTTCGCACATCTTGCGGATCTGGCGGTTTCTGCCCTCGTGAAGGGTGAAGCGCAGAAGCCCCGCGTCAAAGCCGGGGAGCGTTTCCACCTCAACGGGACGGATCTTGTAGCCGTCGAGAACCATCGGGGAGCGGAGCGTGCGCACCTGTGCGCCGCTCGGCTCGGGGGAGACCTTGACCATGTAGATCTTGGCGGCGGAGGTGCTCGGGTGCGTGAGTCGGTTGATGCACTCGCCGTCGTTGGTCAACAGGAGAAGTCCTTCACTGTCGAGGTCGAGTCGACCGATGGGGAGAACAGCGACGGGCAATCCGCTCTCGCGGATGACGTCGGCGATGCAGCGGCGTCCCTTTTCATCGGACATTGTGCAGACGACGCCGCGCGGCTTGTAAAACATAAAATAACGCAGACGGTCGGGCTTTTCAACGAGCTTTCCTTTGTAGGTGACCGTTTGAGTCGCGGGGTCGATCTTCTGTCCCGTGGTAGCCGGAACACCGTCGACGAGCACGCGGCCTGCGGAAATCTCCTCCTCGGCCTTGCGGCGTGAGAGGATGCCTGCTTCGCTTAAGAATTTTTGGATTCTGATTTCTTCCATCCGAAAAACTGTAAGATCCTTTCCCAAATCGTGGGCGGGATGTACTCGTCCACGGATGTCGTGTAGTAGAGTTTGATTCGCGCGATCTCGCGTTCTCCCTGACAGATCACGGCAATCCCTGCACACATCCCGTCGGGAGGGGCAGGGGCGTTCTCAGGCAGTCGGTCGAGCCCGATTACGGGCGCGTAGACGAAATGATCCGCTTCATATCGTAGGATCACGCCGTCCTTGGTGCGAAGTGTCGCCCTGACGTCCTCAATGCTCTTTGCCGAAACGCTTGTACTCATTCCTCCGACAACGGGAAGTGTCAAGGTCAGCTCGCCTGCGCGGTAGAGCAGGTGGGAGTCGTAGAGTGAAAAACCGTATTCAAAGAGTGCCTTGTGGTCGTTCCAGTCATCCGGCGCAGAGAGCGTCACGCAGACGAGCCGTGCGCCGTTTTGCTCGGCGGCGGTGACCAGACAGCGTCCTGCGACCTTCGTGTATCCGGTTTTGCCTGCGATGCAGGAGTCATAATCGGTCAACAGACGGTTATGATTGCGAAAATAATGCTGTGTACCGCCTTTGGTAGAGGCGGTCGTGTGATTTTTCGCTCCGCTGATGGCAAGGAATTCCGGGTTGTTAAGTGCCGCTTGCATCAGCTTCGCCATATCGTTTGCAGTGGAATGGTGTCCCTCTGCAGGAAGACCGTGCGGATTGGAAAAATGCGTGTTGGTCATTCCAAGCCTGTCTGCTTTTTCGTTCATTTTGGAAACGAATGCATCCACGCTTTTTTCAGTGAGGATCGCCAACGCTTCTGCGGCGTCGTTCGCACTTTGTAAAAGTAGGGCAAAAACGAGGTCGCGCAATAAGATG
>JAFQUN010000013.1 GCA_017408525.1 Oscillospiraceae bacterium | reverse complement strand
TCAGTTTATAACCGCGCGCGCGTATTGTCAATGTTTTCTCTCGTTTGAAGTGCGAAAAAGAAACGACTTCGCCGAAAACGGAGTCGTTTCAAAGACCTCACCTCGTTCCGCAAACGTGCGGGCGAAGCAAGTGCGATGCAGCGGGGCGCAAAAAAATTCGAACGAAGCGGCACGCCGCTTCGTTCGAATTAAAAATCATCCATTGATGTTGTAGTTTTCAGCGAGAAGGTTCATGGACTTGAGCAGCTTGTGCAGGTAGATGAACGGACCGACAAGGATAAGGCTGCCGAGAATGCCCCAAAGCCAGAACGTACCTGCGCCGAAGGAATAGCCGATGCCGCGGCGGCTGAGTTCAGAGCCGATTCTCGCGGAGATCTTGTGCGTCCAAACGAGGGGAACGATACCAAGCGTCAGCCAGGAGAAGAGGAAATAGACCAGGCAGTAATGCATGGTTTTCTTTCCGTCGTATCTTCCCGCGATAGTGTTGATATCCGTGCTTACAGCGGACATCACAACAATACCGTAAATGCCGAACGTGATCAGCGAGAGCAGGATGTACTTCAAAAGACCGCGGTTGGTTTTGAGCTGACCGACAGGAGCATTTGCACCGCCCGAAACGGCGCAGCCGCAGTGGGTACAAACAACAGCGCCGTCATTGACAGGCGCTCCGCACTTGGAACAAAAAGCCATTGTAATTTCCTCCTTGCAATTCTCTTTTTCTCTCTTTTTTTGTTTTTACCGGTTGTCCTCGTTTCTGCACAGCAGACAGATGCCCGATACAAGGCTCACGAAGAGCAGTGCGCAGATCTTCATTCCCGTTCCGATCGGACGTTTATCCCGCAGCGCGTTGCAGATCGAAACGGTAATGGGGATGCACCATGCCAAGGGGATAAGCATCCATCCCTGCGAGATACAGCCGATGATCAAAAAGATCTTGATGACCAGAGCCATGGTATCATCTTCCTGCTGTACGGCAGCGGATTTTTCGGGCGCGGCAGCGCGACCGCATTTGACGCAGATGACGGCCTCGTCGAACATCTCTGCACCGCAATGAACGCAATACTTCATCTTCTACCCTCTCTTTCTCTTACTTTCTTTTTGGAAAAATGCCAGCACCGTAAGTGTACCATTGAGTCGAAGCTGTGTCAATATATGCACCGTCAAACGAGACAATGCTTTCTTGCACTTTATGTCTGATTGTGGTATCATGTCAAATTAGGAATATCTCCATTTCCGCATTTGCAATCAGAAAAGAGGTCTAAAGACAAATGGAAGAGGTTAAAAATACAGCGGCAGCAAAAAAGGTCATGCTCTCCGGCATCCAGCCCAGCGGGGACCTGCATCTTGGAAACTATCTCGGCGCGATCAAAAATTGGGGTGCGCGCGCGGACGAATTTGACTGCTTTTATTTCATGGCGGATATGCACACCATCACCGTCCGCCAGACGCCGGCGGACCTTCGCCGCCGCACGCTTGAGCAGCTTGCCCAGTACATCGCCTGCGGACTCGATCCGGAGAAGAACACGCTCTTTATCCAAAGCCATGTCCACCAGCACGCGGAGCTTGGCTGGGTCTTGAACTGCTACACCCAGTTTGGCGAGCTTTCCCGTATGACGCAGTTTAAGGACAAGTCCGCAAAGCATAAGGACAATATCAACGGCGGACTTTTCACCTACCCGACGCTCATGGCGGCGGATATCCTGCTCTACCAGCCGGACTTTGTGCCCGTCGGGGAAGACCAGAAGCAGCACGTCGAGCTTACGCGCAACATCGTCCAGCGTTTCAACGGCATCTATGGCGACGTTTTCAAAATGCCCGAGCCGTATATTCCCAAAACCGGCGCGCGTGTCATGGGACTGACAACGCCCGACTCCAAGATGAGCAAATCCATCCCCGAAGGGTGTGTCTTCCTTCTTGAAAAGCCGGAGGATATCCTGCGCAAGTTCAAGCGTGCCGTCACCGACAGCGATACCGAGCGGTGTGTGCGCTTCGACCCGGCGCAAAAACCCGGCGTTGCGAACCTTATGAGCATCTATGCCGCCGTTACGGGTAAGACATTTGAGCAGATCGAAGCCGAGTTTGACGGCAAAGGCTACGGCGCTTTCAAGCCCTGCGTCGGTGAAGCAGTCGTTGAAACGCTGCGTCCCATCCGCGAAGAGGCGGAGCGCATCCTCAAAGACAAAGCATACCTTGAAAGTGTCTACAAAAACGGCGCGGAGCGTGCGGCATATGTCGCGGAAAAGACGCTTCGCAAGGTGTACAAAAAGATCGGCTTTGTGGCGCGATAAAGCGCGGGAGGGGCTATGAATATCGATACCGAATTGATGAAGCAGGTGGGAGCTGCGCTTATCGTCGCCCTTGTGGTGAGCTTTGCGATGAGCCCGCTTGTCAAATCCTTTGCCTATAAGGTCGGCGCGATCGACGTGCCGCGTGACGCGCGCCGTATGCACAAAACGCCGACGCCGCGGCTTGGCGGTCTTGCCATTTTCCTTGGCTTTATGGTCAGCATCCTGCTTTTCCTTGATTTCGACAGTCAGATCCGCGGCATTCTGCTCGGCGCGGTCATCATCGTCGTTTTGGGCGTGGTCGATGACATCACGCCGCTTCCGGCGTGGCTCAAATTCATCGTGCAGATCGTCGCGGCATACATCGCCTCGCACCATGATGTCGTGATCCGCATTATCTCCAACCCCAACATTTTCTCGCAGGAGCCGTACTGGAACCTCGGCTCGCTTTCCCTGCCTGTGACGATTTTGTGGATCGTTGCGGTCACGAACTCCGTCAATCTCATCGACGGATTGGACGGGCTTGCAAACGGCGTTTCCACCATCAGTGCGCTCACCATGCTCGTGATCTCACTGCTTGTCTCCGACGGTCAGGTCGCTGTTGTGATGGCGGCGCTTGTCGGCGCGTGTGTTGGGTTTATGCCGTACAACATGAATCCTGCGAAAATGTTCATGGGCGACACGGGCGCGACATTTCTTGGCTTTATCCTTGCAACATTTTCCGTTCAGGGACTTTTCAAATCCTATGCGATCATCTCCTTTGTCGTACCGTTCCTCATTCTCGGACTTCCTATTTTTGATACGACTTTCGCATTCGTTCGCCGTATCGCGCACGGGCAAAATCCCATGTCGCCTGACCGCAGCCATGTTCACCATCGTCTGATCGACATGGGGCTCAACCAGAAGCAGGCGGTCGCAACGCTGTATGTTATCTCCGGCATCCTCGGGCTTTCCGCTGTCGTTCTTACCACGAGCGGCGAGATCAAGGCGATGCTCTTCCTCATTGCAACTGTCGTTGTTGGTGCGGTCGCGGTGCGTGTTATCTTCCCGCACCGCCATGCAGATGCACACGCGGAGGAGGAGAAGGGGCAAAAGGAGGAAGATACAAAATGAGTAAGCTTCGTATTATGAGCGTCTTCGGCACACGACCGGAGGCGATCAAGATGGCGCCCCTTGTGCGTGAGCTTGCCTCGCGCGGGGAGATCGAGAGTCTTTGCTGCGTTACGGCGCAGCACCGCCAGATGCTCGACAGCGTTCTGGAGGTTTTCGATATCAAGCCTGACTGCGACCTTGATATCATGACGCCGCGCCAAACGCTCTCGACCATCACGAGCAAGTGTCTTCTCGGCATGGATGATGCGATCGAGCGGCTCAAGCCCGACATGATTTTAGTCCATGGCGACACGTCCACGACCTTCGCCGGTGCGCTTTCGGCTTTTTACCATCAGGTCAAGGTCGGACACGTCGAGGCAGGGCTTCGCACCTACAATAAATACTCCCCCTACCCGGAGGAGATGAACCGCAAGCTCGTCTCGTCCATTGCGGACCTCTATTTCTGCCCGACTGTGTCAAACCGCGAAAACCTTGTGCGCGAGGGGTTTACGGAAAATCTCTTTATTACCGGCAACACCGTCATCGACGCGCTGAAAACGACCGTGCGCGAGGACTACCGCTTTGAAACAGAGGAACTCAATAAACTCCCCTATGGTGAAAAGAAGATCATCCTCGTCACCTGTCACCGCCGCGAAAATTACGGTGAGCCTATGAAAAATATCATGCTTGCCCTGCGCCAGATCGCCGAGCAAAATACCGATGTGGAGCTCGTCTATCCCGTACACCTGAGTCCTGTTGTGCGCGAAGCGGTCGATAAGTACCTGCGCGGCGCGCCGCGTGTCCACCTCATTGACCCGCTGCCTGCCGACGAGATGCACAATCTCATGGCGCGCTGCTATATGGTGATGACCGACTCCGGCGGATTGCAGGAGGAGGCGCCCGCGCTTGGAAAGCCGGTGCTTGTCCTGCGCCGTGAAACGGAGCGCCCCGAGGCGGTCGAAGCAGGCACAGTCCGTCTTGCCGGCGTTGTGCAGGATGATATCGTCACGATGGCAGAGCGGCTTATCCGTGATAAGGATGCATATGCGCGTATGGCACACGCTGTCAACCCCTACGGAGATGGAAATGCCTGCAGCCGTATCGCAGATGCTATCTTGTGGTATTACGGGAAAGGTGAAAAGCCAAAAGACTTTACAGTTTGAGCGATAGCTGTGACAGAGGGGGGCAAGCCATGAAAAATCAACGTCTTATGCCATACTACATCGGCTTTGGCGTTTTGATCGTGTTGGTTCTTGCCATCCTTGCACTCAATACATTCCGTGCAACGCCGCAGATCACGCTTCCCGCCCCGCCCGACGCGTTGGAGCAGGGGGGGAGTGATGCAGCGGTCGACGATGGGGCATACACGCGCCTTTCCGTTACGCCGGAAACAGTACAAGGTGTCGTTGAAACGCTCGCAAGACCAAAGACTTACAGCCGCACGATCCTTTCTGAAACGTTCTGGAGCGGCGGCAGTGCAACGAGTGAGATCGTTGTGAATGTCGACGGTGCATATACGTCCATTGCAGCGACGCTTCCGGACGGCACGCTTCGGCGCACGTTGACAGATGGCGTGCGAAGCTGCATCTGGTACGGTGGTTCGAACAGGTATTTTTCCGCTGCCGCCGGTGACATCTCCGCTGACGAGGAGCAGGGGATCCCAACATATGAGGAGGTCATAGACCTTCCGACCGAGCGTATTGCTGCCGCGGACTATCGAATGCTGTCGGATGTTGACTGCATTTATGTCGAAACTTCGCCCGACGAGCTTGGATACTGCGAGCGATACTGGATCAGCGTTGAAACGGGACTTCTTGCCGCTGCGGAAAAATTGCTGGGGGAGAACACCGTCTACCGTATGGCATCGCTCGGTATGAGCGAGACCGTCGCACCTGATGCGTTTTTTCTCCCCGACGGCACACCGTTTGCACAAACAGAGACTACCACAGAATAAAGAAAGAAGGGGCATTTGCAAATTCCCGTTTGCAAATGCCCCTTTTCAATTCCGCAGCCCTCTGCAAAAGGAAAGTTTCGCCGCTCCGGAGGCGCGAAACACCCCCTTGCAGGCATTTCGCTAATAAAAAAGGAGAACAGAACAAATATCACAAGATCAAAAGAAGCCCCAGTGCGATCAAAAGCTCCTCGTCTGCCTTTTCCTCAAAGAGCAGGAAGAGGAAAAAGAGCAAAATGATATCCCCCGTATCCACATCCTGCAGGTTGAATTTACCGAGAATGCGCTCAAAAAAACCACCGAGCGGCAGGGAGGACGATCCTCTTTTTTCGCCTTCCTCCTTGTGCTGTTTTTGATCTGTATGATTTTGGCGATCATCATCCTCCCGCATCGGCTTGTGTTCTTTCTCCTCCGGCGGAGACGCATGCACCTTTCCGACGGGGGAGGGATCGACACTCACACGGGTATAGACGCCGTGGTCATTGCGGATATAGCGGTTATACAAACGGCGTCCCTCCCGCGAAGAATTTTTTGCCGAGGTGGATGATCTTTGCAAGCGCAATGGCGCGCTCCACCTTTTCCTGCCGCTCCGGCTTCAAAAAAGGGCGCAGCGCATAAAGAAGCTGTGCCGTGTCGCTCGAGCGCGGGCTGTTCAGCTCGGCAAGAATAGGCATAAGGCGTGAGAGCATCTTCGTGTCGATCCCGCCTGAAAGAGAGGAGAGAAGCTGTGCAGCGTCCATTCTTTCGGGCGCAGCCTGCGCGGTGTGTACTACTGAATCGGACGGAGCGGCCTGCGCACTTTCGCTTTGTGCAGAGCTTTCCTCCGCCGCGCCCATCGTTCCCGAAAGGCTTTGCGCCATCTGCATGATTTTTGCCATGCTGTCGGGGTCGGATAAAAGTGTATTCAGTTTATCTTCAAACTCACTCACGCCGCACCCTCCACCTGAAAGTCACTTGTCTTTTCCCTGTGCCGCGTCGTTGATGCGTTGGATCAGCGCCGCAGCCTGCGGGTCCTTCATCATCTCGGCGATCATCTTTGCCATCTCGGCGGTGTTGCCGCGCTCGGCTGCATTTGCTGCCTTTTTAAGCGCCGCGCCGCCGTCCTTTTCCGATAGCATCCGCATCAGCTGCTTGGCTTCCTTCGATTGCGTAAGGCTTTGCATGAGCGCTTTGTTGCCTTTGAGATTGCGGATAGCGTCGGGCATATTGTTCATGTGCGTGACCTCCTGCTTTTCTTCGTTCCAGTATATGTTCTGCCGCGTAAAAATGTGCCGCAAAAGAAAGACCGCCGCACCAAATCGGTGCGGCGGCTGAAGTAAAACTTATTTTTCGCTTGAAAGGGCGTGGTCGCAGTCACTGAAAAGCGGACACGCTTTACAGTTTGGATTTCTTGCCATGCAAAGCGCCCGACCATGCAGAACCATTCGGTGACAAAAAGCGCCTGATTCCTCCGGCGGCAGAACGGCGCGAAGCTGCTGTTCCACACGCAGCGGGTCGCGGCTGCCGTCTGTCAAACCGAGCCGACCTGTGATGCGGATGCAGTGCGTGTCGCAGACGTAGGAGGGCTTGCCGTAAATATCACCGAGGATCAGATTCGCCGTCTTCCGACCGATCCCGGGCAGTGCCGTCAGCTCCTCCATCGTCCCCGGTACACGTCCGGCATGGCGCGAGAGAAGCAGCTTTGCGCACTCGACCAGATCACGCGATTTTGCGTTGTAAAACCCGCATGAGTGGATATATTCACCGACCTCTTCATAGCTTGCCTCGGCAAACGATTCAAGTGTCGGGAAGCGCGCAAAAAGCGCAGGCGTCACAAGGTTGACGCGTGCGTCGGTACACTGCGCCGAAAGGCGCACGGCAAAAAGCAGCTCGTAGTCCTTTTCGTATGTAAGTGAGCACAGCGCGTCAGGGTATAGCTCGCGCAGCGTCTCGATGATGCGCCAAACGGCACGCTCGTCTTTCATTGCTACCACCTCGAACCAAGCATACCACAGATTTTGACACAGCGCGAGAGAAAAAATCGTGCAAAGCAGGAAAAAGTGTGGTAGAATAAAACGATAGATGCAGAACATTCGCATAGGAGGTGCCGCCGTGCAGCGACCGCTTGCAGATATGATACGCCCCGAATCGCTCGACGAGGTCGTTGGACAGCGTCATCTTCTTGGTGACGGCGCGCTTTTGCGCCGGCTGATCGAGAATGGAACCACGGCAAACATGATTTTTTACGGTCCCTCCGGTACGGGGAAAACGACCGTCGCCAATATCATCGCAAAGCGTACGAACCGCACGCTTTACCGTCTCAATGCGACGACAGCATCGCTGCAGGATGTGCGCGACATCATCGCCGATGTCGGAACGCTCATGGCACCCGGCGGCGCGCTTTTGTACCTCGATGAGATCCAGTATTTCAACAAAAAGCAGCAGCAAAGCCTTTTGGAATACATCGAAAACGGTTCGATCACGCTCATCGCCTCGACGACCGAAAACCCGTATTTCTACGTCTATAACGCTATTCTCTCGCGCAGCACCGTCTTCGAGTTCAAGCCTGTTGCGCCGGAGGATGCGAAAGCTGCCCTCACGCGTGCCCTCACGCGTGTTGCTGCGCAAAGCGATATCCCCCTCACATGGGACGAGCAGATCGTTACCGATATCGCATACGCCTGCGGCGGCGATGTGCGCAAGGCGATCAACGCGGTGGAGCTGCTCGCCGCAGCCGCGCGCGTGGAAAACGGTGCGCTGCACATCACGCAGGAGGATGTTGCCGCCGTTGCCCAGCGCAGCGCCATGCGCTACGACCGCGACGGCGACGCGCATTATGATTTGCTTTCTGCGCTGCAAAAATCCATTCGAGGATCCGACCCGGATGCGGCGGTGCATTACCTTGCGCGCCTTTTGGAGGCGGGAGATCTGCTCTCACCCTGCCGCCGCCTTCTCGTCATCGCGGCAGAGGATGTGGGTCTGGCCTATCCGCAGGCGATCGTTGTGACCAAAGCATGTGTCGATTCTGCGCTCCAGCTTGGACTTCCCGAGGCGCGATTGCCGCTTGCCGAGGCTGCGGTGCTGCTTGCGACCGCACCATAGTCCAACACTGCGCACAACGCGATCAATGCCGCGATGGCGGACGTTGCCCGCGGCAAAACAGGACCGATCCCACGCCACCTGCAAAATGTCCACGCCGACACCACCGGCACGAAGGACGTGCCAAAGTATAAATATCCCCACGACTACCCAAATCGCTACGTTGTCCAGCAATACCTGCCGGACGCGCTGCGCGGTACGGTCTATTACCACTATGGCGAAAATAAAACCGAACAGGCGGCGCGCGCTTATTGGGAGAATATAAAGGGGAATGTGTAGCTTGTTGCAAGGGGTATAGAGCAATGGAACTTCATATAAATGACCGCTTGGAGCTGAAAAAGCAGCACCCCTGCGGCTCAAAAACATGGCGCGTCCTGCGCGTTGGAATGGATATCAAGCTCCGCTGCGAGCTGTGTGGACATGAGCTGATGCTCCCGCGCAGCCGCGCAGAGAAGGCGATTCGAAGGATTTTGGAAAGGGAGGGTGAAGCATGAGCAAAATGAAACGTCTTGTCGCGACGATCCTTGTCGTCGTTTTGGTCGTGTCGCTGATCGCATCGATGATCCTGCCGTACATCGCAATGTGACATAATGTGACATTATAAAGACAGCCCGAAAAGTGCTTTTCCACTTTTCGGGCTGTCTTTTTTTCTCGACCTCTTTTTCACCGCCTCACCGTTATACTAAATCCTGCGCGGCAGCAGCTGATACTGACGCGCAGGTGGGAGGAGAGAGAAATGGTCGTCTACATAGACAGTGTGTTTTTTCTGAATCTGCTTGCAAACTATCTTCTGCTGATCTCGACGGTGCGCCTTTGCGGACTGCCGCCGCAGCGCGGAAGACTGCTCGCTGCCGCGACGCTCGGAGCAGCGTATGCAGTTGCGGTTTTCGTTCTTCCGATCGACGGATTCCTTTGGAAAATATTCGTTGCCTGCATCATGGTCTATACAGCCTTTGGCGACCGCCGCTCTTTTTTTCGAAGCCTTTTTTTGTTTCTCGGACTCTCTTGCGCGTTTGCCGGCTGCGTCCTTGCCCTCGGTATCCTCTCGGACAATACGCAGCTTCTCACGCGCGGTGTGTTTTTTGCGGACATCAGCTGGCGCATCCTACTGATCGCATCGATGGCGGCATATCTCGTACTGAATGTCGTCTTTCGCGGTTCGGCACGCCATGACATCGCAAAAGAGCTGCTTGCGGCGACGATCACACGCGGCGGAAGGACTGTCAGTCTCACCGTCCTGCGTGATACCGGCAATACACTTACAGACCCCCTTACAGGGCGCGCGGTCCTTGTCGTATGGCAGGACGCGCTTGCACCGCTTTGGAGCGCGCATACCTTCGAGACTTTCAAAGTCTGCCGCAATAAAACAGCGGCGGAAACGCTCGAGCATCTGCACGCAGCAGGAGAGAGCGGTTTTCGTCTTCTGCCGTATCGAAGTGTCGGCGTTTCCGCCGGTCTGCTGCTCGTCATGCAAAGCGATCTTGTGGAAATTTCGGGGCGGAAATATCAAAATGTACCCGTCGCACTCTCACCAACGCCCGTGAGCGACGGAGGCGGATACAGCGGACTCTGGGGCGGTGAGCACGAAAAGGAGGAGACAAGTGATGGTCGAATGGCTGCAAGGCGTTAGGAAATGGCTCATAGACAGGGGGCTGCTGCTTCCCGGAAAGATCATGTATATCGGCGGAAGCGATACGCTGCCGCCGCCGCTTCCGCGCGAGAGGGAAGCGGCGCTTCTGGAACGGCTGTGCAGCGGGGACATCACCGTGCGCCAAACGCTTATTGAACACAATCTGCGCCTTGTCGTCTACATTGCGCGCCGCTTTGAAAATACGGGTATCAATATCGAAGATCTCATCTCCATCGGCACGATCGGGCTCATCAAGGCAGTCAATACATACCGCCTTGATAAAAACATCAAGCTTGCGACTTATGCCTCGCGCTGCATCGAAAATGAGATATTGATGTTCCTGCGCAAGAACGTCCGCGAGCGCACGGAGGTCAGCTTTGACGAACCGCTCAATACCGACTGGGACGGCAACGAACTGCTTCTTTCCGATGTCCTTGGCACCGACAGCGATATTGTCATGCGTCCTGTTGAGGAGGACGCTGACCGCCAGATCCTCTCACAGGCACTCGCGCGTCTTTCGGAGCGCGAACGCACGATCATCGTCCTGCGCTTTGGACTGGAAGGACATGAGGAGCAAACGCAGAAGGAGGTCGCCGACTCGCTCGGCATCTCGCAAAGCTACATCTCGCGGCTTGAAAAGCGGATCATCGCAAGGCTTCGCCGCGAGATCATCAAAATGAGCTGAAAAAAAGGGAGTGCGCTCGAAAACGCACTCCCTTTGATATTTTCTTCGTCACTTTTCACGCCATGATGGTCTCTGCCAAAGGGAATTGTTCCACTCGCGCTCGGAAGCGCGAAACAAAACCCCTTGCAGGGACTATGGCAAAGAAAAAACTAAAATAAGAAGCAGGGGAAGTTCTTAAAACCACCCTCAAAATGCCCATGTCCCATCACGGAAGATCGGCACGACTTTTCCATCGGCGCACCGCGCATCGATCGAAAGATCGTTTGTTCCGATCATAAAATCCTCATGGATCATCGAATCGTTCACGCCCATTTTGCGCAGCTCCTCGAGCGAATAGCTTCCATAATCTTGCACCGTGTCGATATATCCCATACCAAGCGCCAGATGGCAGCAGGCGTTTTCGTCAAAAAGCGTGTTGTAAAACAATATCCCCGATTCATTGATGGGACTTGTGAACGGCACGAGTGCGCACTCGCCAAGGTACGCCGCGCCCTCGTCCATTGAGATCATCGTGCGAAGAAGCTCCTCGTTTTTCTCGGCGTGTACCTCGACCGCCCGTCCGCCCTCAAAGCGGATGGAGAAATTTTCGATAAGCTGCCCCTGATAGCTCAAAGGCTTCGTGGAGTAGACGATGCCCTCCGCCTCGCCGCGCATAGGTGTCACGAAGCACTCCTCGGTCGGGATGTTGGGATTGAAGTACACGCCCTTGAGACTCGTCTCACCGCCGCCGCAAAAACGTCCCTGTTCCATCATGCCGACACGAAGATCCGTACCGTTCGATGCGTGGTAGATCAGCTCGCGGATGCCGAGCGAATTGAGATAGTCGCACCGCGATTTGAGGTCGGTATTGTGTGCCTCCCACGCCGCGATCGGATCATCGTCCACGCGTGCGATCTTCAAAATGACCTCCCAAAGCCGCTCGACCGCCTGACGGCGCGTAAGCTCGGGGAAGAGTTTTTTTGCCCACACCGCACCCGGCACGGCGGCAACGCACCATTGATGCTTTCCCTCAATCGCATCCAGATACGGCTTCAAAACGCTGTGGCGCGCCTGCTGCATCTTCTGCATCTTCCCCCGGTTGATGCCGTTCAGACCATCGGGATCCTCCGAAACGAGTACGATGCGGCACGGGAGCTTTTCCTCGTAATACCGGAACTTTGCGACCTCAAAATCTTCCACCGTGCAAAGCGCCTTGACGCTGCGGTGGCGCACATGGAGCTTTTCGAGCGGCTGATGCGTCCAGTCGACGATGACCTTGCGTGCTCCGGCTTTGTAGCACTCGTCGACAAGAATGGCAACAAACTCCGGCTGGTCGAGTTCGGCACGGATGAGGACATCCTGCCCCTTTTGAATGTTCACGCCGCAGCGGGCAATAAGCGCGGCGTATTTCCGCAAAACAGTTTTCTTCAAAAAAAGACCTCCTTTTATTTTACAAAACGCCAAAAAGAATAAATCCAACGGTGTTGATGGCAAAATTGGCAAACATATGCACGAACCACGACGGGTATATATTGCTATTTTTTTCGTTCAGGTAATTAAAAATACACCCTCCGACGATCAGCCCCGCGAGCAAAAGCAGCAAAACGCCAAATTGGAACATATCGACCAGCATCCCCACATGGTACAGCGCGAAGATCACCGAGCTGAATATGTACGCCGTCTTTCTCGACGCGTATTTTTTCAGCGTCATAAAGGCGTACCCTCTGAAGAAAAATTCTTCAAGGAAGGAGTTTGCAAGCGAAATATAGAGCGATACAAAAAGAAAGTTTTCCGCGGTGATGCCCATGCCCTCCGTCAAGCTGGCTGTCACGTTGGAGTAGTCAAAGACATTTCTCGTCGCAAAATACCCCGTCAAAATGACCGCATATACGCCAAGCGCGGGCAGCAGCGCCTTCAAAACGCCGCGGCCTTCAAAAGCGAACAGCCTTTTGAAGTCTCGAAGATCCCCTTTGTTCCTCACGAAAAATAGCATCGGAAGCACGAGGAAAAAGACGATCTTAACGGGGACTTTTGCAAAATAATCAGGTTTGACAAACGCGTCGACCAGCGTGATGGTAAGCGAGAACGCGAAAACCGACGCCATAATGGATATGTTTCTTTTCATGTGACCTATTCTTCTCCGATCGGAAGTTTACCGGGCTTTAAGTCTATCACACACCGAGCCCAAATTCAACGATGCACCGTGCGGATGTTGACAAGCGGCAAAAAATATACTATACTCCCCATTGTAAAAAGCGAGGATGGAGAGCAGTACGCGCAAAGGTGGATGCAAAGAGAGGGGACGGTCGCTGTAAGTCCCCGTGAAGCCGCGCGGAAGTCGCTTCGGAGCTGCCGTGCTGAACGAAAGAGTAAGCCGGACGGGAACTCCCGTTACAGAGTCAAGAGTGTCCGCCTTTGGCGCGGGAATTCAGGTGGTACCGCGGTATTTTATCGCCCTGAGCAAATTTGCTTGGGGCGTTTTTTATTTGCAAACGCCCCGAAAAGGAGAAGAATATGAAAAAAGAACTGCCGAAAGTCTACGAACCGCAGGAGGTCGAGGGCCGCATCTACGAGATGTGGGAAAAAGGTGGCTGCTTCAAAGCCGAGATCGACCCCGACAAAAAGCCGTTTTCCATCGTTATGCCCCCGCCCAACGTCACAGGACAGCTCCACATGGGGCACGCCATGGACGCGACGCTCCAGGATATCCTCACCCGCTTTAAGCGGATGCAGGGTTACAGCGCCCTCTGGCTTCCCGGCACCGACCACGCCGGCATCGCTACACAGATCAAGGTCGAGGAGAATCTTCGCGAAAACGAAGGACTTACCCGCTACGACCTCGGGCGCGAGAAGTTTCTCGAGCGCGTTTGGGACTGGAAGGAAAAGTACGGCAACCGCATCGTCGAACAGCAAAAGAAGATGGGCTCTTCCTGCGACTGGAGCCGCAGCCGCTTCACGATGGACGAGGGCTGCTCCCACGCCGTGCGCGAGACGTTCTGCGAACTGTACGACAAAGGTCTTATCTACAAGGGCAGCCGCATCATCAACTGGTGTCCGCACTGCCTGACCGCGCTTTCCGACGCAGAGGTCGAGTATGTCGATAAGCCCGGCAATCTCTGGCACATCCGCTATCCGCTTACCGACGGCAGCGGCGACATCGTCGTTGCGACCACGCGACCGGAAACGATGCTCGGCGACTCCGGCGTTGCCGTCAACCCCGAGGACGAAAACCTCAAGCACCTCATCGGCAAGCGCTGCCGCCTCCCCCTTGTCGGACGCGAGATCCCCATCGTCGGCGACGATTACTGCGAGATCGGCTTCGGCACGGGCGCGGTCAAGATGACGCCGGCGCACGACCCCAACGACTTTGAAGTGGGTCTTCGCCATAATCTCGAGGTCATCCGCGTCCTCGCCGACAACGGTACGATCAACGAAAACGGCGGCAAATACGAGGGTCTCGACCGCTATGAGTGCCGAAAGAAGATCGTTGCCGATCTCGAAGCGGAGGGCTATCTTGTCAAGGTCGAGCCGTATTCCCACAACGTCGGTACCTGCTACCGCTGCCACAACGACGTCGAACCCCTCATCTCCGCACAGTGGTTCGTGAAGATGGAGCCGCTTGCAAAGGAAGCCATCCGCGTCGTCCGCGACGGCACGATCAAGTTCGTCCCCGAGCGCTTCACAAAGACGTATATCAACTGGATGGAAAACGTCCATGACTGGTGCATCTCGCGCCAGCTCTGGTGGGGTCACCAGATCCCCGCGTGGTACTGCGACGAGTGCGGTCACATCAACGTCAGCCGCGAAGACCCGACCCGATGCGAAAAGTGCGGCTGCACGAAGCTCACGCGCGAAGAGGACGTGCTTGATACATGGTTCTCCTCGGCGCTCTGGCCGTTCTCCACAATGGGCTGGCCCGATACGAAGGCGGCGGACCTCAACTACTGGTATCCGACCTCCGTTATGGTCACCGGTTATGATATCATCTTCTTCTGGGTTGCCCGTATGATCTTCTCCGGTATGGAGCAGATGAAGAAGGAACCCTTCAAGACCGTCTTTATCCACGGCCTTGTGCGCGACGATAAGGGCCGC
>JAFQUN010000004.1 GCA_017408525.1 Oscillospiraceae bacterium | reverse complement strand
ATCCTCTCGCGCTTTCCGGCCATTTCTCCTTCTGCAGTATACTGCGTTCTGATGGAGTATCCCGCCGTCGGCTCACCGATGCGAAAGCGGATAAAAAGCAGCAGTGCGAAAACCGATATGAGCAGCACGACCCAGACACTTGCGCTCCATCTTTTTTCTTTTGCTTCCACAGTTGAACTTCCCGCCTTTTTTTGATATAATGGTTTTGCATATCCATCTATTTCGACGCAATGTGCTTTCATTTTCATATATTGTATCATAACTCGAGGTGCTTTTCTATGAAAAATCGCCGTTTTTATTCACTCTTTTTAATCGTTTCTTTAATATCGTCCCTTCTTTTATCAACCGGCGTCTCGGCGCAGGAGGAGTACGAGGCAAATGCCGAGGCGGCCATCCTTGTGGAGGCAGCCACGGGCGAAATTCTGTACGAGAAAAATATGCATCAAAAGCAGTATCCCGCTTCCATCACCAAGGTGATGACGGCGCTTTTGGTGCTTGAAGCCGTGGAGCGCGGCGAGCTTTCGCTCAGCGATTCCATTTCGGCAAGCTCCTCCGCCCTCAAGGGCCTGCCGCACGACGGCAGCTCTGCCGGCATCAAGGTCGGCGAAGTGCTGAGCGTGGAGCAGCTTTTAAACTGCGTTCTGATCGTGTCGGCCAACGAAGGCTGCAACATTCTTGCCGAAGCTGTGTCGGGCGACATCGCCACGTTTGTCGAGCAGATGAATAAACGCGCCGGTGAGCTTGGCTGCAAAAATACGCACTTTGTCAATGCCAACGGTCTCCACGACGAGGAACACTACACCTCAGCCTACGACATCTGGCTGATCGCACAGGCGTGCATGAAGTACGACCTGTTTCTCTCCATCTGCGGCTCCAAATCCGCGGAGATCCCCGCAACGAACCTCTCCGATGCGCGCACGCTGCACTCTACCAACGCGCTCATTTCCAACTGGAATCGCATCGGCTACCTCTACCGCTATGCCAAGGGACTCAAGACCGGCTCGACCTCTGAGGCAGGGTTCTGCCTGCTCTCCCTCGCCGAGAAGGATGGACGCAAACTCGTGAGCGTGGTGCTGGGTGCAAAACAGCTGCCGCGTGAGTCAGACGGCAAAATGCGCATCATGAGCTTTGATGAAACGGCAAGACTGTTTGACTACGGTTTTGATAACTTCAGCCGCAAGAAAATCATCACCACCGAGGAAGCTATCTGCGAAGTGCCCGTCAATCTCTCGAGCGAGGCGAACTACGTGGTCGTCCACCCCGCTGTGACGCTGGAACGGATGCTCCCCAACGACCTCTCTCCCGACGCGCTGGAGCGCAGCATCACCCTCCATTCCGAGAGCGTGGATGCACCCATTGCCGCAGGCGACGAGCTCGGCGAGATGACGCTCAGCTACAACGGCGATGTGTACGGCAGCGTGCCGCTGCTGGCGCTTTCCAACGTGTCTGCCAGCTGGATCCTGCTGGCCAGACGTACTGTTGGCGAATTCTTCGCCCGCCCGCTTGCCAAGCTCATTGTTGTGGTTTTGATCATTCTTCTGCTGCTTGTGCTTGTTCTCCTCCTGCGTGCACGCCGTGCCTCCCGCCGCCGGTACAGAAGAAAACGCTACTCCGCCGCCGGTAACTATCGCGGCAGACGATAAAAAACAAAGAGCTCAGTCACATAGTGACTGAGCTCTTTTTCATTTTGGAGACTCTCCCGTTTCCGTAGGATTGATCTCCACAAAGCGGACGGAATAAATATCGGCAGTAATGTAGCTGTCACGCCCGGGGTGATAGAGTCCGATGTAGTCGTTGCCCACCTCGTAAAGCGTTCCCTGCGCCACAACGGTATCCTGTGAACCGACAAGGAAAGTGACGATCATCTCCCGCCCAAGGTTTCTTGTGAGCATCCCTTTCCACGAGTTGTGGAACGTTCCCT
>JAFQUN010000003.1 GCA_017408525.1 Oscillospiraceae bacterium | reverse complement strand
TTTACGTGGGGCTTATTGCGCTCAAATTTCTGCTTAGCCATTTTAGAGTAATCCTCCTATAAAAATTCATTGTAATGGTGTCGATCAGCGATAGCACCAATATTCTACACGATGCGGCGGAAAAAAGCAACCTATTTTCGATCAGCCGCCGCGCTTTTCGATCAATTTGTCCTGCAGATTCTTGGGGATCTCGATATAGTGGCTCGGTTCCATCGTGTACTGGCCGCGTCCCTGCGTTCTCGAGCGCAGGTCGGTCGCATAGCCGAACATCTCGGCAAGCGGCACGAAAGCATCGATCTGCTGCGCGCCGGGGCGCGCCTCAAGACCCTGGATCTGACCGCGGCGGGCGTTCAGATCACCAATGACATCACCCATATACTCGTCAGGAACGATGACGCACACCTTCATAATGGGCTCAAGGATCGTGGGCTCAGCCTTCGCGCAAGCCTCCTTGAACGCCATGGAACCGGCGATCTTAAACGCCATCTCCGAGGAGTCGACCTCATGATACGAGCCATCGTAGAGCGTGACCTTGACATCGACGACGGGGTAGCCCGCCTTGACGCCCGCAAGCATCGCACCCTGGATACCCGCATCGACTGCGGGGATATACTCCTTGGGAACGGAGCCGCCGACCGTCTCGTTGAAAAACTCGTATCCCTTTCCGGACTCGTTCGGCTCAACACGGATCTTAACGTGACCGTACTGACCCTTACCGCCGGACTGACGGGCATACTTGGTATCCTGCTGGACAGGTTTTTTGATGGTTTCTTTATACGCGACCTGCGGTGCGCCGACGTTCGCCTCGACCTTGAACTCACGCAAAAGTCGATCGACGATGATCTCCAGATGGAGCTCACCCATACCGGCGATGATGGTCTGACCCGTTTCCTCATCCGTATAGGTGCGGAAGGTCGGGTCTTCCTCAGCAAGCTTCATCAGCGCAACGCCCATCTTCTCCTGACCGGCTTTGGTCTTGGGCTCGATGGCGACGCGGATGACAGGCTCGGGGAATTCCATCGACTCGAGCACGATCGGCGCTTTTTCATCGCAGAGCGTGTCGCCCGTCGTGGTGTTCTTCAAACCGACCGCCGCAGCGATATCGCCGGAGTAGACCGTTTCAAGGTCCTCGCGGTGGTTTGCGTGCATTTGCAGAATGCGGCCCATGCGCTCGCGGTGTCCCTTCGTCGCGTTGAGGACGGACGAGCCGGCACTGAGCGTACCGGAATAGACACGGAAGAACGAAAGACGTCCCACATAGGGGTCGGTCATGATCTTGAACGCAAGGGCGGAGAAGGGCGCGTCATCCGAGGACGGACGCTCCTCTTCCTTATCGGTTTTGGGGTTGACGCCGCAGATGGCGGGGATGTCGGTAGGCGCCGGCATATAGTCGACGATCGCGTCGAGCAGCTTCTGAACGCCGCGGTTACGGTAGGAAGTGCCGCAGACAACGGGGATCATCTCCACCGAGATCGTGGCAGCGCGGATCGCCTTTTTGATCTTGGCGACAGGGATCTCCTTGCCTTCAAGATACAATTCCATGATCTCGTCGTCAAACATGGAGATCGCGTCAAGCAGCTTCTCGCGGTACTCGTCGGCAAGCTCGCGCATATCCTCCGGGATCTCCTCCGTGCGAACGTCCTTGCCCAAATCGTCGTAATAGACCGTGGCGTTCATCTCGACAAGGTCGATCGCGCCGCGGAAGTCCGACTCCTTCCCGATGGGAAGCTGGATGGGAACTGCATTGCACTTGAGACGGTCATGGATCATACGCAGGACGTTATAGAAGTCCGCGCCCATGATGTCCATCTTGTTGACGTAGATCATGCGGGGAACATGGTAGTGGTCAGCCTGCCGCCACACCGTTTCGGACTGCGGCTCGACGCCGCCTTTGGCACACATGACAGTCACACTGCCGTCGAGCACGCGCAGCGAACGCTCCACTTCAACGGTGAAGTCAACGTGACCCGGGGTATCAATGATATTGATACGGTGGTCTTTCCAAAAACAGGTGGTGGCGGCGGAGGTGATGGTGATACCACGCTCCTGCTCCTGCTCCATCCAGTCCATCGTGGCGGTACCGTCGTGGGTCTCGCCAAGCTTGTAGTTGACGCCCGTGTAGTACAGGATGCGCTCGGTAGTCGTCGTCTTACCTGCATCGATATGTGCCATGATGCCGATATTTCTCGTATTTTCCAGTGTAACCTTTCTCGGCATACCGATCTCCTTATCTTACCAGCGGAAGTGCGCGAACGCCTTGTTGGACTCAGCCATCTTGTGGGTGTCCTCGCGCTTTTTGACGGCGCTGCCGGTGTTGTTGGCAGCGTCAAGGATCTCACCTGCCAGGCGCTCAGCCATGGTGCGCTCACCGCGGGCGCGGGCATAAGCCGTCAGCCAGCGAAGACCCAGCGTCTGACGACGCGCGGGACGAACGTCCATGGGGACCTGATAGGTGGCGCCGCCGACGCGGCGGGCCTTGACTTCAAGGCTGGGCATGATGTTTTCCATCGCCTGGGTGAAAACATCGAGGGGCTCGTTGCCGGTCTTTTCCTTGATGGTGTCAAACGCACCGTAGACGACCTTCTGCGCAACGCCCTTCTTGCCGTCAAGCATGATGCTGTTGACAAGCTTGGTCACCAGCACACTGTTGTACATGGGATCGGGCAAAATCTCTCTTTTGGGAACATTACCTCTTCTGGGCACTTTGCTTCCCTCCTTCATTAAATAATGATTTCATAGGTACTCACGAAGGACTTCCTTCGTGTACGGCCTGCCAAAGAGGTAGATATATCAAAACCTTTTCGGCAAAGCTCAATTCAGATGTGCAAAACTTACTTCTGCTTGGGACGCTTGGCACCGTACTTGGAGCGCGCCTGCATACGACCCTGCACACCCTGGGCATCCAAAGTACCGCGGATGATGTGGTAACGCACACCGGGGAGGTCCTTTACACGACCGCCGCGGATCATCACGACAGAGTGTTCCTGCAGGGAATGACCGACGCCGGGAATGTAAGCGGTAACTTCGTAGCCGTTGGTAAGACGCACACGGGCGATCTTACGCAGTGCGGAGTTCGGCTTCTTGGGGGTCGCCGTACGAACAGCGGTGCAAACGCCGCGCTTCTGAGGAGAAGGAAGATTGGTTTCCTTGTTCTTCAGAGTGTTCAGACCGTACTGCATTGCAGGAGAGTTGGACTTGTAGGTCGCCTGCTCTCTGCCCTTACGGACCAGCTGGTTAAAAGTAGGCATCTAAATTGACTCCTTTCTGTAAAATTGCGGCTCGTAAAACGAACCAATTTATTTTTTGCAGGATATCGGAAAAATATCCTGAAAAAACCAAAAAAGTTTACTGCCGCACCGTCTATTCCTGCGGTGCCGGCGCAGACTGCGTCGAAAAAAGGCGAATTTTGCTTTTTCGCACGCAAAAACTCGCGGGTGGAACCCACGCAGTCTGAAATTGTAGCACATTGACCAAAATTAGTCAAGTGATTTTTTATATTCTCACACAAAAGAGTTTTTTCATTTTCCATTTCACCTTTGCATTGACGAAAATCCCACCAAGGGGTTTATTTCGCCGCTCCGGCAGCGAGCTTCTTTTTCACTTCTCCGTTGGCGGACTGCGTGCAGAGGAGGGTGTTTCGCCGCCCCGGCGGCGAGCTTCTTTTTTGCTCCCGCCCAAAAAAGAAGCCAAAAAATGCGGCTTAAAAACCAATGGTTTTTAAGAATTTCCTTTCAGCCCTCGGCTGCGTGCGGCGCACGTCCGGCGCGGTGCGGCTTTGCGAAACAATTTCCCCTCGATTCGCTGCCGCACACGGGTGGGATATAGAAAAATGCTTCGCTGAACGCACTTTGCGCCGTCTTGCTTGCAGGTTGAAGGAGCGGTTTCGCTGTTCGCTTTTTGTTTCGTCTTAATATCCGCCTACGCAATTCCATCGGAACTCAAGCCGCAGTAGGCGCGGTCGGTGACAGGCGAGCAGTATCAATAACCAAAAATCCAGCGCGTAACGCGCGAAGCAAACAGCAGAGGCAAGTTCGCTCACCCTGCGCCGTGGCTCACCTCGGCAGTCGCAGTACAGCGCAAGTGAAATTCTTAAAAACCGTAGGTTTTTAAGCCGGGTTTTGGTTCCTTTTTGACGGCGCAAAAAGGAACTCCGCTCGCGCACGAGCGGAACAACTCCTCTTGCAGGCATTGCATCAACGCACAAGGGAAGTTCTTAGAAACCGCAGGTTTCTAAGCTGATTTTTTTGGCTTCTTTTTTGTTCAGTGACAAAAAAGAAGCTCGCCGCCGGAGCGGCGAAACTTTCCCTCAGCAAAAGATAAAATCAGAAAAACACCAAGGGCGAAGCCGTTTGGCTTCGCCCTTGATTTGCGATCAGATCATTTCCTGCTGCTCTTCAGAGGGTGCAGCAAAGACTGCTGCCGCAGCAGCCACGGCGCTGTCTGCCTCGACAGACGCCTCTTCCTCCCGCCCGTCGACGGGAAGGAACTCCTCTTCGGGGAGATCGGGGATCAGTTCTTCCGCCATGTCGCGGTAAGCGGTCAGACCCGCACCGGCGGGGATGAGCTTACCGATGATGACGTTCTCCTTCAAGCCGACAAGGTGGTCGACCTTGCCCTTGATGGCAGCTTCCGTAAGAACCTTGGTGGTTTCCTGGAAGGATGCCGCCGACATCCACGAGTCGGTCGCAAGGGATGCCTTGGTAATGCCCATGAGAAGCTGGGTATAAGCCGCCTCGCGCAGCTCCTCGCCCGTTTCGGCGTTCTTCTCGCCGCGGGCGATGCGCTCGCGGATGGCATCATTCGCAGCGTACAGCTCAAGAATATCGATGGTCGAACCGGACAAAAGCTCGGTATCGCCCGCGTCCTCGATGCGCACCTTGCGCATCATCTGGCGCACGATGACCTCGATATGCTTGTCGTTGATGTCAACGCCCTGCTGACGGTACACGCGCAGAACTTCCTGAATAAGATAGTCATGCACGGCGGACGCACCGCGAATGCGAAGCACATCGTGCGGGTTGAGCGCGCCGTCCTGGAGCTGCTTGCCCTTTTCGATGACATCGCCGTCTTTGACCTGCAGTCCCGTGTGCGGCACGGCGTACACGCGCGTGTCGCCGTCGTCACCGATGACGTTGATGTTCAGAAGGCTGCCCTTGGTCGCCTCCTCGAACTTGACACGGCCGCCGATCTCGGCGATCTGTGCCATCTTCTTGGGCTTGCGCGCCTCGAAAAGCTCCTCAACACGCGGAAGACCCTGCGTGATATCGCCGCCGGCGACGCCGCCGGTGTGGAAGGTTCGCATCGTAAGCTGCGTACCCGGCTCACCGATGGACTGCGCGGCAATGATGCCGACCGCCTCGCCGGGACCGACGGGCTGCTCGTTGCAAGGTTCATGCCGTAGCACTTGGCGCAAACACCGCTGTGTGCGCGGCAGGTGAGAACGGTGCGGATCTCGACGGAATGGATATCGAACTTTTCAAGAAGCTCGGCATCCTCCTCGTCCATCATGTGCGAGGCACTGATGAGCACTTCGTTCGTACCCGGCTTGCAGATATCGCGCACCGGATAGCGGCCGCGAATGCGGTCGGAGAACTTTTCGATCGTCTGACCACCCTCAACGATCTCGCTGACGGTGATACCGTGATCAACGCCGCAGTCATCCTCGCGGATGATAACGTCCTGGCAGACATCGACCATTCGGCGGGTAAGGTAACCGGAGTCTGCGGTACGAAGCGCCGTATCGGCAAGACCCTTACGCGCACCACGGCTGGAAACGAAGTATTCAAGAACGCTCAAGCCTTCACGGAAGTTCGCCTTGATGGGGATCTCGATAGTGCGGCCGGCAGTGTTCGCCATAAGACCGCGCATACCGGTCAGCTGGCGGATCTGCTTCATCGAACCACGCGCGCCGGAGTCCGCCATCATGAAGATGGGGTTGTACTGGTCCATGTTGCGCGTGAGCGCATCGGTGACGTCGCCCGTGGTCTTCTCCCACTCGCGCACGACGAGCTTATAACGCTCATCGTCGGTGATAAAGCCCATCTTGTACTGCTCTTCGATCTCGACGACGCGCTGCTCCGTTTCGCTGATGAGCGTATACTTCTCATCAGGAACGGTCATATCGGCGATGGAAATGGTGATCGCACCGCGCGTAGAGTACTTATAGCCCGTTGCCTTGATGCTGTCGAGCACCTCGGAAGCAACAGTAAAGCCATGCTTGCGGATGGCACGGTCGACGATCTTGCCGAGCTGCTTTTTGCCGCAGGTGAAGCCGATCTCGTAATCGAAATAGCTTTCGGTGGGCTTGCCGTTTTCATCGACACGCTTGACAAAGCCAAGATCCTGCGGGATGTTGGTGTTGAAGATGATGCGGCCGATGGTGGTGAGAACGACCTTCGAACGCGTCACACCATCGATCTTGCGGAAAACACGCACACGGATGGGCTGGTGGATACCGATGATGTGGTCGTTATAGGCGAGCATCGCCTCGTCCTCATCACGGAAGGTGTGCAGATGAACGCCCGCACGCTCTTCCTCGGTGAGCGATTCATAGCTGCGTCCGGCAAGGGAAAAATCGATGTTCGACGGCCAGAATTCGTCGTTTTCAAGCTGGGAAAAGCCGTTTTCAAAGCGGTCGAACGTAAGATAATACGAACCGAGCACCATATCCTGCGACGGAACGGTGACAGGACCGCCATCCTGCGGGCGCAGGAGGTTGTTGGCAGAGAGCATCAGCACGCGCGCCTCGGTCTGTGCCTCGGCAGAGAGGGGGACATGAATTGCCATCTGGTCGCCGTCGAAGTCGGCGTTGAACGCCGTACAAGTCAGCGGGTGCAGTTTAAGCGCACGACCCTCAACGAGGACCGGCTCAAACGCCTGGATACCGAGGCGGTGCAGCGTCGGTGCACGGTTGAGCATGACGGGGTGATCCTTGATGACCACGTCAAGCGCATCCCAGACTTCCTTGCGGCTCTTATCGACCATCTTCTTTGCCGACTTGATGTTGTTTGCATCGCCGTCTTCAACGAGCTTTTTCATAATGAACGGACGGAAAAGCTCGAGCGCCATCTCCTTGGGAACGCCGCACTGGTAGATCTTCAGCTCCGGACCGACGACGATAACGCTGCGGCCGGAATAGTCAACGCGCTTGCCGAGCAGGTTCTGGCGGAAGCGACCCTGCTTACCCTTGAGCATGTCAGAAAGGCTCTTGAGCGCGCGGTTGTTCGCGCCCGTGACGGCACGGCCGCGGCGGCCATTGTCGATCAGTGCATCGACCGCCTCTTGCAGCATACGCTTTTCGTTGCGCACGATGATGTCGGGCGCGTTGAGCTGAATAAGTCTTTTCAGACGATTGTTGCGGTTGATAACGCGGCGGTAGAGATCGTTGAGATCGCTCGTTGCGAAGCGGCCGCCGTCAAGCTGGACCATCGGGCGGATCTCCGGCGGAATAACGGGCAGAACGTCAATGACCATCCACTCGGGCTTGTTGCCGGACATACGGAACGCGTCGACAACTTCCAGACGCTTGACTGTACGCGCCTTCTTCTGCGCGGAGGCAGTTTTCAAATCGGCGTGGAGCTGCTCGCTCAGCTCGTCAAGGTCGATATCCATAAGGAGCTTTTTGACAGCCTCGGCGCCCATGCCGGCGTCAAAATCGTCCTCATACTTCTCACGCAGGTCGCGGTACTCCTTCTCATTGAGGAGCTGACCTTTCGTAAGACCGGTATCACCGGGATCGGTGACGATATACGCCGCAAAGTAGAGCACCTTTTCAAGGATGCGCGGGCTGATGTCGAGCAAAAGACCCATGCGCGAGGGGATTCCCTTGAAATACCAGATATGGGAAACGGGCGTTGCAAGCTCGATATGACCCATGCGTTCACGGCGAACCTTTGCACGCGTAACCTCCACGCCGCAGCGGTCGCAGATCTTGCCTTTATAGCGGATCTTCTTATACTTTCCGCAGTGGCACTCCCAGTCCTTCGTCGGTCCAAAAATGCGCTCGCAGAAAAGACCGTCGCGTTCGGGCTTGAGGGTACGGTAGTTGATGGTCTCCGGCTTTTTGACCTCGCCGAAGGACCATTCGCGGATCATCTCGGGAGAAGCGATACCGATTTTGATCGCATCAAACGTTGCATAACTCATATTCACTGCTCCTCCTTTTAATAATCTTCTCCGTCGCCGCCGAAGTCATCGTCGGCAAAATCGGCGTTGACCTCTTCATCGGCGACATATTCAAAGCCTGCGTCAGAGAGTTCTTCTTCCGCAGCGTAGCGGTTCTGACGGTCATCCTCAGCATCCATGCGGGCGAGGTTGAACGTATCCATCGCGTCCTCGTCCTCTTTCAGTTCGATGAGGTTGCCGTCGCGGTCAAGCACCTGGATGTCAAGGCAAAGTGCCTGCAACTCCTTAACGAGAACCTTAAACGACTCGGGAACGCCGGGCTGCGGTACGTTGCGGCCCTTGACGATCGCCTCATAAGTGCGCACGCGGCCTGTCACGTCGTCGGACTTGACAGTGAGGATCTCCTGCAGCGTGTAGGACGCGCCGTAAGCTTCGAGCGCCCAGACTTCCATTTCACCGAAGCGCTGTCCGCCGAACTGCGCCTTGCCGCCAAGCGGCTGCTGCGTGACAAGGGAGTAAGGACCGGTGGAACGGGCGTGGATCTTATCATCGACCAGATGGTGGAGCTTGAGGAAGTAGACGTAGCCGACGGTGACCTTGTTGTCAAAGCGCTCACCCGTGCGGCCGTCATACAGCCAGCTCTTACCCTGCGGGTCGAGCCCGGCCTCGGCAAGCGCATCGGAAATATCCTGATCGGTCGCGCCGTCGAAGATGGGCGTTGCGACCTTCCAGCCGAGCTTCTTTGCCGCGTAGCCAAGGTGGACTTCGAGCACCTGACCGATATTCATACGGGACGGAACGCCCAGCGGGTTCAGCACGATGTCGAGCGGTCTTCCGTTCGGAAGGAACGGCATATCCTCGACCGGCAGCACGCGGGAGACAACACCCTTATTGCCGTGACGGCCGGCCATCTTATCGCCGACAGAGATCTTTCTCTTCTGGGCGATGTAGATGCGCAC
>JAFQUN010000147.1 GCA_017408525.1 Oscillospiraceae bacterium | reverse complement strand
GATGCGATCTCGCGCGAGGGGAAAAATCTTTTTACCGTCGGCGACGTGAAGCAGAGTATTTACCGCTTCCGCCTTGCAGACCCTACGATCTTCCTTGAAAAATACAAGCGCTTTTCCAACTGCGCCGACGCTTTGGACGGCGAGGAACGGCGCGTGCTGCTCAGTCAAAATTTCCGTTCTCGCCCGCAGGTGCTCGATGCGGCGAACTTTGTTTTTGAGAATATCCTCTCGGCAGAGATGGGAGAGATCGACTACGGCGAAAATGAGCGGCTCTACTGCGGTGCGGACTACTATCCGGACGCGGCGGACCGGCAAACGGAATTTCATATCATCGACCTTCCCCGCCAGGCAGCAGATGCTGAAAACCGTCTTCGCGCGGCGGATGTTGAGGCGAATTTTGTCGCCGCGCGCATCCGTGCGATGCTTGACGAGGGGTATGAGGTTTTTGACACGAAGACAGGCGCGATGCGGCGCGTATGTGCGGAAGATTTTGCGATTTTGATGCGCTCGCCGCGCGCGCGCCTTGCGTCGTTCAAAGCGGCGCTTTCCGCTTGCGGCATCCCGTGCGGAGCGGGGCGGGGAGGAAGCTTTTTCGCAACGCTCGAGATATCGGTCACTGTTGCGCTTTTGACCATTCTCGACAATCCCCATCAGGATGTGCCGCTCATCTCCGTGCTGCGCTCGCCGGTCTTCGGTTTTTCGCCCGACCGCCTTGCGCAGCTCCGTGCGAACACAAAAGACGGTGATTTTTACGATGCGCTTGCAGCCGACGAGGGGGAGGATGCGCGCTGCTGCCTTGCTGTACTTGCTGCGCTGCGTGAAGATGCGCGGGAAATGCGCGTGAGCCGCTTTTTGTGGCATGCTGCACAAAGGCTGGGTCTTTTCGGCATCTTCGGCGCGATGCCCGACGGTGCGGCGCGCTGCGAACGATTGACGACGCTTTTTTCGTGGGCGGAAGGCTTTGAGAAAACGGGCGGCGGCACGCTTTTTGACTTTGTGACGCATCTGCATGGACTTTTGGAACGCGGTGAGATCATGGAAGACGGCGGCGAGGGTGTCGGCGGCGTTTCCGTCATGTCGATCCACAAGTCGAAAGGACTTGAATTCCCCGTTGTTTTTTTGTGCGACCTTGCAAAGCCGTTCAATGACATGGACCTTCGCGAATCGGTACTCGTCCATCCACAGCTTGGCGTTGGACCTGTTTGCATCGACCTTGCGCGCCATATCAAATATCCGACTGTCGCACGAAAGTGCATCGAAGGAAAGCTGCGCCGTGAGGCGCGCGCGGAAGAGCTGCGTGTACTTTATGTCGGCATGACGCGCGCGCGGGAAAAGCTCATTATGGTCACAACGCTTCCGAACGCCCGCAGCAAGCTGCAAAAGCTTGCAGCCGTTGCCTCCTGCCCTGTGCAGCCGGAGCTTGTTGCCGCGCAGGGGAGCTTTTCGGACTGGCTGCTGCTGCCGCTTTTGTGCCGCGCGGAAGCGGGTGCGCTGCGCGCATACGCCGAAGCAGAGGTCGGCGCGCTTTGGACGGGAGAGGACAGCGATTGGCGCGTTTCCCTGCACGACGGCGCTGCTGTCGGCGCAGCGGCTCATACGGATGCACAAAATGAGCGGGTGCGGGAGGATATTTCGTTCGATGCTGCCGCACTCGATTGGGAGTATCCGTATAGGGCATCTGTCGCACTTTCGGCAAAGGTCACGGCAACGCAGCTCAAAGGTCGTGAAAGTGACGAGGAGATCGCAGACGGTGCGCCTGTGCAGGCGCGGCTGCGCGCACTGCGCCGTCCGCGCTTTTTGGAGCAGGAGATGACGCTTACGCCCGCCCAGCGAGGAACGGCAACGCATACACTTTTGCAGTTTCTTGACTTCTCCCATGATGCGTGCAGTGTTGAAGAGCAGCTTGCAACAATTGTTGAGCGCCGACTGCTTACACGCGCACAGGCGGATGCGGTTGACATAACATCCGTGCAGTCTTTTGTGGAAAGTGATCTTTTCGCACGCATCGCGGCGGCGAAAAATGTGCGGCGGGAGTACATTTTCTCACTTCTTGTGGACGCACGCACGCTCGACGCGGATGCGGCGGAAGATGACCATGTGCTTTTGCAGGGCGTCGTGGACTGCTTTTTTGAAAATGAGGACGGTTCGATCAGCATTGTTGATTTTAAGACCGACCGTGTGCGGAAAGGGGAAGAGGCTGCACGCGCGGAAACTTACCGTGCGCAGATATCCGCCTACGCGCTTGCGCTCTCACGCATTCTCGAAAAACCTGTTCGGGAGCGTATTTTGTATTTCCTTGCAACGGGCGGGGAAGTGAAGGTTTGATTTCGCCAACGCATAAGAAAAACAAAACTATTTCAAAAAAACACTTGCATTTCAAATCCACTTGTGGTATTCTTTTTCAGTCCTTTGTGAAAAAGGAACTTTGGATCGGAAAGAGGTGAACACGAGCAATGAAGGAAGGAATCCATCCCAATTATCAGCAGACTACTATCAAATGCGCCTGCGGTAATGTGATTGAGACAGGTTCTACCAAGCAGGATATCAGGGTAGAAGTGTGCTCAAAGTGTCACCCCTTCTTCACCGGCAAGCAGAAGCTGGTCGATACCGGCGGACGCGTCGCGAAGTTCAATGCGAAGTTCGGTCTGAAGTAAAAAGGTCACACCAAAGCGCTGCACCATTTGGTGCGGCGCTTTTTCTATTTTACTTTTGCTGAGGATGCGTGTATAATATAGTCTGTATAAAAGTGGTGCTGCTGCACAGAAGAAGGAACGAACGAGAGATTATGGAAAACATGGAAGAAAAACGTGAGATACGCGACCGTGCCGTGCTTGTGGGATTGAACAGTCCTCGTCTTGACCGGCGCGAAAACGCCGACGAGGAGAGCATGGACGAGCTTTCCGCCCTTGTCGAAACGGCAGGCGGCGAAACGGTCGGCATCGTGCTGCAAAGCCTTGCAAGTCCCAACCCGCGCAGCTTCATCGGTGAAGGAAAGGTTGCCGAGGTGCGTGAGCTTGTGCGCGCGCAGGAGGCAACGATGGTCATTTTCGACAACGACCTCTCTCCCTCGCAGATGCGCGTTTTGACGGAGGAGATGGGCGTGCAGGTGCTTGACCGCAGCGGACTCATCCTCGATATCTTTGCCCAGCGTGCCAAAACGCGTGAGGGCAGATTGCAGGTCGAGCTTGCGCAATACCAGTACCTTCTCCCGCGCCTGATCGGTATGTGGACGCACCTTGAGCGTCAGGCAGGTACAAGCGGCAAAGGACCCATCGGGTCAAAAGGTCCCGGCGAAACGCAGCTTGAAACCGACCGCCGCCACATCCACCGCAAGATCGACAAGCTTAAAGAGGAGCTTGGTGAGGTGCGCCGCGTGCGCGGAACGCAGCGCCAGCGCCGCATGAAAAACGAGATCCCCGTCGTTGCCATCGTCGGCTACACGAACGCAGGGAAGTCGACGCTGCTCAATGCGCTGACGGACGCGGGCATCCCCGCCAACAACCGCCTTTTCGATACACTTGACACCACAACGCGCCTTTTGACCGTGAGCGACACGATGCAGGTCGTCATTTCCGATACAGTCGGCTTCATCCGAAAGCTCCCGCACCAGCTTGTCGACGCGTTCAAAGCAACGCTTGAAGAGCTGGAATACGCCGACCTTCTGCTCCACGTCATTGACGCGTCAAACCCGG
>JAFQUN010000146.1 GCA_017408525.1 Oscillospiraceae bacterium | reverse complement strand
TGTCGGAGACCGTGAGCTGACGCGTGGTCGTGTCCAGCGTGTCGAACAGTCGGTTGTTTGCGGGGATGCCCGCGTCCGTCAGCGCGTTGAGGATCGTGGATTTTCCCGCGTTGGTGTAGCCGACGAGCGCCGCGACCGGCACGGCGTTTTTCTGTCTCTGCCGTCTCTGCACGGCGCGTACCTGCCGCACCTCGCGCAGCTCCTGCTCCAGCCTTCCCATCCGCTCACGGATGTGGCGGCGGTCCGTTTCCAGCTTTGTTTCACCCGGTCCGCGCGTGCCGATGCCGCCGCCGAGGCGGGACATGGACTTGCCCATTCCGCTGAGCTTCGGCAGCAGATATTTATATTGCGCCAGCTCGACCTGCAGGCGTCCCTCGCGCGTCTTTGCGCGCTGCGCGAAAATATCCAGGATCAGTGCGCTGCGGTCCAGAACGGGCACGCCGAGGATCTCCTCCAGCGCACGGATCTGCGAGGGCGACAGCTCATTGTCGAAGATCGCGAGATCCGCTTCCTCGTTTTCGATCAGTTCCTTCAGTTCCTGTGCTTTTCCCTCTCCGAGGAAGCTGTGGGGATCGGGCGCATGTCGGTTCTGCAAAAGCTTTGCCGCGCAGGTCCCGCCGGCAGTTTCCAGAAGCGCCTCCAGCTCGTCGAGCGAGGCGTCCGTTGCGGTTTCCTCCCGGGTGAACACATCGGCGTTGAGACCGGCGAGCACCGCTTTTTCGATTTTCACTTCGTTGAGCCGTTCCATATGTGCCCGCCTTTCTCAAAGGATAAAAAATCCGCACCGATTCGGTGCGGATTATAGAAGATCACTTCAGGCCGTACTTCTTGTTGAAGCGGTCCACGCGACCACCGGTGTCCACCAGCTTCTGCTTGCCGGTGTAGAAAGGGTGACACTTCGAGCAAATTTCGACCTTGATATCCTGCTTCGTCGAAGCGGTCTCGATGACAGCGCCGCAAGCGCAGCGGATCGTGGTCTTCTCGTAGTTGGGATGGATGCCTTCCTTCATGTTGTTCACCTCTCTCATTTCAGGTCAAAAGAGCGGACGCTCTTATCGCTTTTAATAATTGCTTAGCTATTCTAGCACACCATTTCCGTTTTTGCAAGTACTTTTTCGCGTTTTTATGCAGTCCTTTAAAACATTGTCCGCAGCGCCGTTTAAATTACCAAAGCCCTTCTCAATATATGTTTATACCAACGGGAGTAGGTTCTCTCTTTGTGTGTCTATCCGAAACGAATACAGAAATAGAAGACAACACACTTTACACCCCCTGTTTTCTCCCCAATGCGCCATTATTTTCGGGAATATTCTCCCTTTCGAAACCACTTATTTGCAAGAAATAGTTATAAAATTCCGCAGCCAGTGCTTCATCTTTTGTGTCTTTCTTCAAATCTGCAATATCTCTTAACAACTGTAATGCTTGAATATCGTCCATATATCTATGTAAGCCTTGCCCCCACGATATATTCTCGGGTTTGTTTCTATTTACATAATAATTCCAGAATTTCAATTTCCGTGCTTCTTCTCTTGTAAAGCTTAATCTAAACTTGGAAGAAGTCGTAACATACCCTTCGCTTCGATTATCCCCCTCAAATGTTTCATCTACAAGAAACACTGCAAAAACAAATCTGTCTTGTTCATTGCTGTCAGGAAGTCTGGTTGTCAAAACACACAGGCTATGTGTTTGAACTTTTGAGAGTGTCATAGGTTTCTGATAGTTTTCTTTTGTGAGAGCATATCCTGCAAATGCTTTCCATATTGTCAGCATTTGGCTTTCATAGCAAACAAAGCCGCCATCAACTACGCCGCCGGCCATACTATTCTCCAGGGCTTCTCTCGTTATATCACCGTTGTGATACCGAAAGCAAGGTGATGCTCTATCAGAGCACCAACTATGATGAGCAACCTCAATATTGTAGTCAATCATTTCATCACTGCAAACACCTTTATAACCGATGTTATCCGCAGAGCATCCACCATCACAGAAATTACACTTAAAAGCAATGTTCGCCTTTTCCCTCTTCTTTTTGACTTTTATCGCCGAGGGCATTCTTTTTTCCTTTTCGAACTTAATTCTTTCTTGTTCCGACTCTCTCTCTTGTTCCAAGCGCGCAGCTTCCTCTCTTTTTCTTTCCAAAAGTTCAAGAGCCTGCGCTTGTAATTTCTCATTTTCAAAAGTAAGGAACTTTTCAAATCCTTCCGGAAACTGCAGTTTCTTATCCCCAATATCGAATCTAACGTTAACAATCCCACTTTCTAACGTTAAAATTTCGCCTTTTCCCCAAGCCCCATGCCAGACAATTTCACCTATAATATTCAAGCTTTTCCATCCCCCAACATTATCTTATTCTTTCGTCATTTGTAAACTTAGCAAGCGTTTGGGCTATATTCTTTCCGGTTTCCTCTGTATCATCGCATTTGCGGCTCTTCCAGCACCGTCCTGAGGCGCTTCTCGCGACCGAAGTCGGGTCTTGCCGAAGGGTCGGCAAAGAGCGCATAGAGATCGCCGCGCAGCCGCTCGAGATCCCACGCGTTCCGATCCTCCGGGCGCTGTCCGAGATTGAGAAGCGGCAGATCTCCCGTTTTCTTACTCTCTCGCAGGATGCGTTTGCCCCGCTCGTTCGCCGCGAGCACGCGCACATAGCCGATCGGCGCCGTCAGCTCGTCCTGCGTTACGCCGAGATAGGCGCAGAGCACGAGCCGTGCCGCCCTCGTTGCGGGATACCGCTTGGAAAGGATCGCCGCGCAAAGCGCCTCCGGCTCGGTCTGTGTCATACAGGCGCGGCGGAGCTTTCGCCAAAGACCCTCGCCGCCGTGCGCGATCGTTTTCCACTCTGCCTCCGGGATCGTCCGAAGCCGCGCCGCAACGGCGCGTGCGCCGTATTCCCATCTGTGCTGCACGGCAGAAGCAAACACTTCCCGTGCCGCCTCCGGAACATACGGCTCCCAGCCTCCTGTTTTGAGCAGCTCCCGCAGCGCCGTGGCGGACGGCGCCGCCTCATCAAGCGCCGCAGAGCGGTAGTCTCCCGCGCGCTTCACCGTGAGCGGACGGATCGCGCTCTTTCGCCGCAGCAGCGCGCGGCAGTACTCCGCGCCCAGGATATCGTTCGGCGTCCGCAGGATCCCGACCTCCCCCGTCAGCTTCTCCAGCGCGCGCTGCTTTGCCGCACCGTAGGAGATACCTTCCTGCAGTTCTTCCCGCAGGAGCGCGTCAAACGCGGGATCCTCCATCGCGGCGGCGGCGCGTTCAACACTGCCGTCGGCGGTCTCGCTTCCGAAGCAGACGGCATCCACCGTCCCCAGCCGGTCCAGGATCTCGATGCCGCCCGCGGCAAAGCCCTCCGCGGAGGAAAGCGCGCGGGAAAGCGGCAGCTCCAGCACGAGATCCGCGCCGCAGGCGATCGCCGCGCGCGCGCGCGCGAGCTTGTCAAAAACAGCCGGCTGCCCGCGCTGCACGAAATCTCCGCTCATAACGCATACGATCCCGGTATCCGCACCGAAGCGGCGGCGCACTTCACTCATCTGGAAAGCGTGCCCCGTGTGCAGGGGATTATATTCGCAAATGATTCCGACAATTGCCATAAAAACCGTTCCTTTTTCGAAATTCACTTGTTCTTCCGCGCGATCTGTAGTATAATAGTCCCGCTGTTATTTTAACATGAATACGGAAACAAGTAAAGAAAGCAGGAGTGAAGCAACATGAACATTCTGGTCATCAACGCGGGCAGCTCTTCTCTGAAGTATCAGCTCATGGATCCGGATACCGGCGCGGTGTCCGCAAAGGGTCTGTGTGAGCGTATCGGCATCGACGGCAAGTTCACCTATAAGGTGGACGGCAAGACCGTCATCGATGCGGAGCCCATTGCAATGCCCACCCACGCGGAAGCGATCGAGGCTGTCCTGGCAGCTCTGGTCAACGCCAAGCACGGCGTGATCGGCTCGATGGACGAGATCGACGCAGTCGGTCACCGTGTTCTGCACGGCGGCGCGAAGTTCACCAAATCCTGCCTCGTCGACGAAGCCTGCAAGCAGGCGATCCGCGAGTGCATCCCCCTCGGACCTCTGCACAACCCGGCGAACCTCATCGGCATCGAGGCCTGCGAAAAGGTCATGCCCGGCAAGCCGCAGGTCGCGGTCTTCGACACGGCGTTCCATATGACAATGCCCGCCGAGGCGTACATCTACGCGCTTCCCTATGAGTACTACGAAAAAGATCAGGTGCGCCGCTACGGCTTCCACGGCACGTCCCACCGCTACATCGCGGAGCGCGCTCTGGCGCTGCTCGGACGCGAGAAGAACCCCGAGGGCACGAAGATCATCAACTGCCACCTCGGCAACGGCTCTTCCCTCTGCGCCATCAAGGACGGCAAGTGCGTGGACACCACGATGGGTCTTGGCCCTCTGGCCGGCATCCCCATGGGCACGCGCTGCGGCGACATCGACGGCACCATCATCGAGTATCTGATGAGCCGCTACGGCTATGACATCAAGGAAATGATGAACATTCTCAACAAGAAGTCCGGCGTGCTGGGCATCTCCGGCGTCTCCTCCGACTTCCGCGATCTGGAAGCCGCCGAGCAGTCGGGCAACGAGCGTGCGAAGCTCGCTCTGGATAAGTTCTTCTACGAGACCCGCAAGGCCATCGGCGCTTACGCCGCGGCTATGGGCGGCGTGGACGCGATCGTTTTCACCGCAGGCGTCGGCGAAAACGGCGTTGCGAACCGCGCGCGCGTGATGAAGGGTCTGGAGTACCTCGGCGCGAAGCTCGATCCCGAGCGCAACAACACCCGCGGCAAAGAGGCGCTGATCTCCACGGACGATTCCACGGTCAAGGTCTTCGTCATCCCCACGAACGAAGAGCTGATGATCGCGAAGGACACCGCAGCCCTCGCAAAATAATCTCATAAAGCGCAAAAGAGCCGATCCGTTGGATCGGCTCTTTTTTGTATCACGCTTCCAGCTTTGCGCGGA
>JAFQUN010000145.1 GCA_017408525.1 Oscillospiraceae bacterium | reverse complement strand
GCGCTGGTTTGGGTGCTTGGCACCGCGGCGCTGTATCTTGCCGCCGCGCGTATCACACGGCCCGCTGCCGCCATCGCAAAGCAGATGGATGCGGTGAGCGAAGGAAATGTCAGCTTCAGGGAGGTCTCCCCGGGCAGGGATGAGCTGCACCGCATGGATCAGTCTTTGCAGGAGATGTGCATGAGCCTTTCCATCCGCGACTATGAGCTGGAGGCGACCATCCGTTCGTTCGGGCGGTTCGTGCCGGAAAAGCTCACGGAGCTTCTTGACCGCGCCACGGTCGCGGAGGTCGAGCTTGGAGACAGCCGCAATATCGTCGGCAACGTTGGCCGCTTTTCCATCGGCAACCGCGACGATGCGCGAAATGTGCTTGAGGATGCCGCATTTGTCGACTTCATCAACCACAGCTTCGGCATTTTCGGAGAGTGCGTTGCCGAAAACCACGGCTGCATGATCTCGAGCGGGCTGCGTTTTTCCGCGATGGATACGCTGTTTCCCGACTCTGCCGCCGACGGCGTGCAGGCGGGACTGGATTTTCTCGGTAAGGCGCAAAAGCGTGCGGCGGAAGGCATCCCCGCGCCGCAGCCGTTCGTCATTTTCCACTGTGCGCCGTTTTTGTACGGTGTTGCGGGGCAGAAAGAGCGGCTTTTCCCGTACCTCTCGTCCGGCGAGCTGGAGTTTCTTGGAAGCTATGCAAGATTCTTCCATGAAAACGGTGTGCGGATGGTCGTGACGGAGGCGTATCAAAAGCAGCTTAAAGACAGTCCCTACAGTATGCGCTACATCGGCTTTGTGTCCGACGGTGAGCGCGGGGCGTATAAGCTCTACGAGGTGCTTGACGCGTATTCCGAGCTTGAACGGCAGCTTCGCGTGAGCTATGACCGCCGGTTCCAGGAGGCGATCAATCTTTTTTACCGCAATGATTTTTTCCTTGCAAGAAACATTTTCTCGGCGCTTTTGCGCACCTGTCCCACGGATGGTATTGCGCGCTGGTATCTTTTCGCCTGCGAGCATTTCTTCAACCGCGAGGGTGAGGAAGAGGAGGACTATCGCCTCTTTGGCGTCAACGAGGCGTGAGAGAAGCAGTATAACGCTTTGCAGAGCATGAGCGAAGGAGGTGAGGATCATCCGAAACTTATTTGGTACATTTTTCTACGCGGCGCGCTCGAAGATCATGCCCTTGTTCATCAAGGTGCGGATGTGGACGACGCCGGCGTACTTCCGGACAAAGATCCTCCTTCGCGTTCGTGATTTCTTTGTCAGGCTGCTCGATGTCAAACCGAAGGATCGAAACGACTATTATCCCATCTTCCGGTGGCTCGTCAGCAAGCGTCTTGCCTTTGCGCTCGTTGTGGCGCTTGGACTTGCTGCCGCGATGTATATTGCGGCGATCCTGCCGGAGAACATCGGCAAAAAAGGTGCCGAAAGCGTTCCGACCTACAAGTACCGCTCTATCCCGCTCAAGTTTCACTCCGGCGCGGTGAATATCCTCGCCCGCGATGGGCATGTCGCCTACTCCGGTGAGGTCGAAAAAGGCGCGGCGGTCGGGGACGGTACGCTGTATGATGCCGGCGGCGGCACAGTCTATACGGGACAGTTCAAAGACAGCAGGTTCAACGGAAACGGCACGCTGTACTACGGAAACGGTACGCCGCGCTATGTGGGAAGCTTCACCGACAATGTTTTTGACGGCGCGGGAAGCTACTACCGTGAAAACGGCACGATCGAATATAAGGGTGACTATGTACAGGGTGTGCGCACCGGAAACGGTACGCTTTATAACAGCGTGAGTGCGCAGATCTTTCAAGGGCAGTTTCTGGACGACCGTATTGTGTACCAGTCTTTCCTTGACCGTCCGACCTCGGAGGTCGGTTCGCTTTACAGCGGAGAGGTCGCCGTTTATCGGAGCGAGAGCGAATATTGCGTTGCGATGAACGAGATCGACGCGCTCTACGCCGTAAAGGATGGGAGCAACACGCTTGAAAACGAGTGGACGGTCGACCGTGTGTTCGTTTTGGAGAATGCCATTGCGCTCGAGGGCGGTGTTTGCACCACGGTCCGCCAGCTTACCGCCGCGCTGGGTGAGCCGCTCTACTACGGAACGGCGTGGGTGACGATGGCGGAGGCGGTCGCGTGGAACGCGCATGCAGAGGAAGCGCCCGAGGCGATCGAAAAGGTCGCCGTCGAGATGCAGGCGGGGCTTGAAGAGGTGTATTCCGTTTCAAGCTATGACCGCGGCTGCGAAGTTTACATTTACACGTTTGAAAAGGACGGGCTTGTCTACACGTTTTACTTTACCGGTGCGGGAGAGTCGACTTTTGTGATGTACGCCATCGAAGGGGCGTAAGAAAATGCTGTGAGGGGAGGAACTGTGCGTGAGCGAGAGAAGAGAAATTTTACGCGCGCCGTTTCTTCGGCTCGTGGCTGCACTTGTGTGCTGTGTGATGCTGCTCGCGCTCGCGGCGCCCATCTCCGATGCGGCGCTCACGCCGCGCACCTTTACGCTTGAACAGGCGCAGCGCATGGCGATCAGTGCAAGCAGCGAGATCACAAAGCAGAACAATCAGATCATCTTGAAGCGCATGAAGTATGTCGAGGCGGTCGAGGGTATCCGCGCGAAGGTCAAAAACCTCAAGAGCTTTCGCTGGTCGCCGCTTTTGAGCTTCAAGTTCCCCCAGCAGCTTGCGCTGACGGAGGATTATGACCTGAACATCAAACCACT
This sequence comes from Oscillospiraceae bacterium, assembly GCA_017408525.1. Classification (GTDB taxonomy): domain Bacteria; phylum Bacillota; class Clostridia; order Oscillospirales; family Oscillospiraceae; genus RGIG2163. Next base: position 18,201 of record JAFQUN010000145.1, on the reverse strand, counting down.
CACGCTCCAGACGGAGATCGACAACCTCGTGCATGGGCTGAATGATTTGAAATATGAGGTCACACACAAGGTCAACGGCGAGTATTTTGAGGTCTATGCCTTACAGGAGAGTGTGGCGTTTACACAGTCGCGCCTTGACGATGCGGCGGCGCAGCTTGAGGCAAACAACGCAAAGCTCCTCACGGGCGGCGCGACGCAGACGGATGTCGACAGGGCAAAAAAGACTGTCGATACGCTCACATCAGAGCTGTCCTCCCAGCTTCGTGATTTTCAAACGGCAAAGGAGAAGCTCTCCAAGACAGTCGGCGTCGATGTGACGGTCGGCTATGAATTTGCAAACGGGTTCAAAACGGCATTTATCCCGCGCGGGGACCTTGCCGCTTTGACGGAATATACATTGAACCACGACCAGCTTTTTTACGAGACAAAGGCGGCGACCGCGACGGCGCTTTTGAATGTGGAGTCGTATGAGGACTTCATGCGAAGTGAGTACGGCTCGAAGATGAACAAGATCCAAAGCTATATCGACGCGGCAAAGCAGGGGCTGGACGTTGACTACGGCGCGTTCCAGATCGACTACCGCGAGATGCTCAAAACGCTTGATAAGCCGTGGGCAGGGAAAATGCGCATTCTCTTTTTCACCTTCACGATGGAGTGGTTCAAAGGTGAGATCGACGGCACACGCTACATCGAAGATGAGATGTACGCCGTCTATACCGCGTGTATGGAATACGGCAACGCAAAGCGCGATCAGGAAGCGGCTGAGGCGGCGCTGCGCGCGCAGGTGCGCGACACATATGAATCACTTGTCGCGGCGTGGAATTCCTATTTGACGCTGCGCCAGCTTGTGGGCGAAAATGAGACGACGCTTGAGCGGCTCGTGACGCTCAACGCGCTTGGCAAGGCGACGTATGACGAGGTCGCAGATGGGCAGACGGCGTATCAGGACGCGCAGATGGATGCGCTGGACGCGCTTTTGGAGTACAACAACATTTTGAGCGAGTTTGACCGCCTTACCTGCGGCGCGGTCACAAAGTATCTCAAAGACGGCGCGGCATCGCTGAATGTCGGCGAGGGCGGCGACGCGTACGCGATGCTCGACCCGATCGAAGATCCGTATTATTACATCTATACAAGTGTTGCAGATCTTACGTTCCACATCGGTGTGAGCATCCCCGACGGGTTTGAGCCGGCGGTCGACGCGTTTGAGGTATGGTACAATGGTATGCAGATCGGCGCGCGCACGGATGTCGGGACGGAGCTTTGCCATCTTGCGATGGATTACAAGGATACGAGCAAGCTCACAATCCGTCTCTACAACGGCGATACATACGTTGACGAGTGTGAGGTGGACGCCTCCGTTCCGCGCGATGTGCTTCCGATCGAGGGCATCATGACCGAGGAGACGGAGCGGGTGGTCGGCACCTACACGGTCGAAACGAGCGTGATGGGCGATACATCCGTTTCGGAGCTGACGCTTTCGGTCGATGCCGCGCTGGGCGCGGACAGCTATACGCTCAGCTACGGCGGAGGGCAGGTCTATACGGCGGAGAAGTACCCGCTGCGCAGACCGTTTCATTATTTCACGCTGCTTGTTGCAAGTCTGGAAGATGTGACGGCAGCACTGTACGACGCAAACGGTGAAAAGCTCACCGATGTCCGATTTGACACGCAGGCGCAGACGCTTGTGACGGTTTCTGATGCGGAATAAGAAAGGAGGCTCGGGCATGAAAATTTCAATTTCGGCGCGCCGGTGGCTCATTGCGGCGGCAGCTGTACTCGCGGCGGTGTCGCTGCTCCTTGGAACGCTCTATGCCCGCGGCTTCTGGGATGAAAACCGCGCCGTACATATCAGGGCAGGCGAGATCGAGCTTTCGACGCTTGCCATCGGCACGCACCTTGTCCATCTCTCCGCGCTCACGGACAGCATTTACGACATCGCAAATGCGTCGGCGGAGGAGTCGGGGCAAAATCGCATTTATTACAAATCGGAGCTTGGCGGCGGCGCGTGGTTCGACATTACGACCGCGACCTCGCTTCACGATATCACGACGGCAGGTACACCTGTGACCGATGAGACGATGGAGGCGCTTTTCTTCACGCACCACACAAAGTCCGATAAGGTCACCTACGATCTTCGCACGGGCGAGGCGGTGAATATCTTCGATATCCGCGACCCGTACGATCTTGAAACGCTCGAAGAGCTCTCGCCGCTGAAGATGTACTACGATCAGACGCTTGCGCTGGAGGGCGAAAACGATGTTACAGAGCGCATCGACGAGATCTGGAAAACGCCGCTGACTGCCGAGGAGATCAAAGCTGCGGAGGAGGCAAAGCGCGCGGCGGAAAAAGAAAGCCTTCTCAAAGAGCTTTTGGAGTCGCTCGGTCCGGATGCGCAGCTTCCGGAGGAGGAAGAGGCGGAGATCGTCGTTGCACCGACCGACATTGAGCTTGTTGACAAGCAGCTTGCTGCATTGCAGGACTATTTGAACGTGCTGACGGAAAACGATGCCGATGCACGCGAGATCGAAGCGGTCGGCGGTGTGATGAAGGCGGTCGACGCTGGACGCAGGTATGCTGTGTTCCTTGTCCTTGACGAAGCGCTCAATGCCTATATGGAAGAACTCAGCGGCGGTTCGGCAGACGAAGAAGGCGAAGGAGAAGAGAGTGAGGGCGGAGAAGAGGACGGTGTGCCGCCGGAGCTTTTGAGCGCGCTGTCCGAGAGTATCGGCAACGTGCAGAGCGCGCTCATCACGCACGGGGGCAATATGCTAAGCGAGGGCGTGAGCGTCATCAGCAGCGCCGAGTACACGTTTTCAAACGAGCTTGTCACGCACGCCGAGGCGGGAAACCACGCCGCGTGCGATGGCGATGTGCAAAAGCTCTTGCTGCTTGGCAATGTCCAAAGCGGCACCATTTCCGATAGGGTCGGAGAACTTGACCTTCTTGAAGGTGACCTCATCCCTGCCGCGACCGGCGAGTATCTTGCCGCGCTGCACGCGGGAGAGAGCGCGCAGTACCGTGCGGAGGTCATAAAGCAGTCGGCACAGGCGCTTTTGAGCCGACTGATCGACGAGAACGCGGCAAAGGTCAGTACGAAGCGCGGCGAGCTGGAGTTTTTGCTCAAGGCGAAAACGGACCGTGTGTCCGCTGTGGATGCCATGGCGTTTATGGATGCGCGCCTGTCTCTTACGACGCAGACATTCGCATCCGGTATACCGCAGGACAGCTTTTCTGAAAGCGCGGCAGAGTCGGTCGAAGAGCACATCGCGTTTTTGACGCGGCTTCGCCGGACGCTGGAGCTGTCGCTCGGCGGGAACGAGATGGATAAGCTGACCGCCGAAAAAGCGGATCTGCAGACGCAGTATTTGCAGGCGCTCGACAGCAATGACCTTGCACTTGCAAAGAAATTGCAGGAGCAAATCAATGCCGTTGAGGAGAACATCCGCGCGATCGAGGACGAGGCGGCGGCACAGGCCGATGCGCTGCGGCGGCGCATGGAGGGACTTGACGAAGGTTCCGATGAGTTTGCGGCGCTGCAGGCGGAACTTGCTGTGCTGGAGGGAAGTTTTTCCGATGGAAGCCTCGGCGTAAAGGTCGCGCAGCTCAAAGCCGACGCACTCAGCGGTGATGCCGATGCGGTGCATGCGCTTGCGGGGATGCTCCCCGCGGCGCCAAAGCTGGTGCTGCCGGCATTGCAGGACGTCTATAACGACCTTCTCGCCAAAAGCGGCACGGGCAGCGGAAGCGGCGCGGATGGTGTCGACTACCGCGCGCTTGCAGGCACTATCGAGCAGGCGATCCTTGAAAATCCGGGCGCACTGCAGGACGATCTGAGCGTGTCGGAGGTGCAGGAGGTCGCGCGGCAGTATCTTGCGGAGAAGAACGGAAACGCGAACGACCTTGCTGCACTGATGGGCGCGGGTGGTCTTTCGCGCAGGAACGAAAAAGAAACGCTTGCTGCCATCGTCGGGCTGCAGCTTTACTACGACGAAACAGGCAATGACAACGTGCAGCGCGTACTTGCCGCACTCGCGCGAGAGCTTTATGATCTCGGTTCACCGCTCGTTTTTGAGCGCATCGACGATGGAACGGGCGAGTATCTGCCGCTGACTGCTATTGAGGCGATCACGCAGTGGCGCTATGTTTGGGAGAAGAACAGCTCGCTCGGTTACCTTGCCATGGGCGGCGAGTATTACGGATTTACAGTTTTTTCCGACCGCGTTGCGCGAGACAGGAACGGAACGCTGAGCGAGAAGATGGCGCGCGGCGCGCAGTACCAAAGCTGTGTTCACGCGCCGGAGGAATATACGGCGGAGACGTTCAGCACCCACGCGATGTATCTTTCCGGCTGCACGCTCGGCTGCATCTGCGACGATACGGTGATGGAGTCGGCGCAGGAAGTTTTCGCGTGGCTCATGCGCACGTAAGGGAGGGATGACGCTATGGCAGATTATACGATCATATCCGATGTGTCGCAGCACATGGTGCGCATCCTCCGTGAGAAGATGTGTCCTGAGCCCATCCCGTCGCCAAACAACATCTCGGCGTCGTCTCCGTCCGAGCAGGATGTGGACTATATCCTCGGGCTCTATCTTTACGACATCCGCGAAGAAGGTGAGGTGTCCGTTCCCTCGCTTGTGGGAACGGGACGCACGCGATTGCGGCGTCCGCCAAAGCCGTACAGCCTGTACTATATGCTCTTTCTCAACGGTTCGTCCCAGATGGGACTCAAAGCCGCCGACACGCAGAAAATTTTAGGTCGTGCGGCGCAGATCATCAATGACGGCAACGCCGTCATGCCGAGGCAGCTGCAAAGCTGGATCGAAACGGACGAACCCGCGATCATCTTTTCACCGGCAAAAATTTCTCTGGAAGATAAGGTGCGTGTGTGGTCGGCGATCAACAAGCCGTATCAGGTGAGTCTTTTTTACAAAGCCGCGCCCGTCTTTATCTCCAGTGAAATCGTGGTCGACCCGCCGCGCGTTACCGAGGCGGAGTTTACCATCGGAATGCTATCGGGAAGGGGGGGCGAATAAATGGAAAAAACGCTGGTGTTCACCCACCGTCTCGATTTTGCGCTGCGGCTGGTGGACACCACATCCGGAAGGAATGTCTCCGCGCGCGATGTTACCGTGCTTGTCGACGGCGAGGCGGTACACATCGGCGAAAAGGCGGACGGCGTGATGGTCTTCCAAAACCTTGCAAAGCGTGCTTTTGACCTGACGATCACCTCACCCTCCTTTGAAACGGCGAAAACTGCGGTCGACCTCGACGCGCAGGGGAAGGGTCTCCCCCTTTTGGAAGTACACATGGTCCCCGGTGCGCGATACCCCGGCGGCGTGGAATTTTGGACACTTTGCGGTGTGATGGAGGGGATCGAGAGCCTTTCCGCTGTGCGCATGGGCGAAAATGCGTGCCTGATCCGCGAGTTTGATCCGCGCCGGCGCATGGCAACAGTCTTTAACCCCCATGCACTTGCGCTCGACCGTGTGCGATATGCGCTGGTCGACCCCGACCGCAGTGTGTTCGAGCCGTTTCGCATAGAGCGCCTTGTCGACCGCCAGACGGTCAAGACCGACCGCGTTTTGGAGATGCCGTATAAGAACTATTTCCCCATCACGCCCGAAATTTGCGGTGTGACGCGTGATGACGGCAGCTTCTGTCTGCGTGTGCGCGACGATGCAGCGGAGGCAAAATGGCTCGTGCGGTGGGTAAAAGATGGCGAGGAACACTTCAAAACCGTCGATTTCAAGGCGGCGGAAACGCCAAGCCTTGAAGAAAGAGGAGGTGGATGAGATCGCACTTCCCGTTGTTGCGGGCGCCGCGTGCCTTTGCACGATGGGGACGGCGCCCGGTCAGGTCAATCCCACAAACCAGATGACGATCCGCGTGGGCGGCAAGCCCGTTGCGACGATCGCCGACGCAGCTCCTATGACAAACGTGACACCGTGCGGAATGTGCACATCGCTTGCAAATCCTGCGGTGGCATCTGCGACTGCCGCGGCGATGGGGGTGCTCACCCCGCAGCCGTGCGTCCCCGCACCGGTGGGTGCGTGGATCTGCGCAGGAACTGTCCGAATGGGCGGAAAACCAGTTCTCACCACCGACGGAAAGCTCACCTGCTCCTATGGTGGAACGATCAGCATTACGAATCCCGGTCAAGCAACCGTTCAAAACTAATTTGTAAATCAGCATGATCTGCTTCAAAATGAAAGGAGGAAGATTTCGGAGAGTGTTCCGGAATCGAAAGAAGTATGGCTGAATATCTGTCTCCCGGCGTCTATGTGGAGGAGTATGATTCCTCCCCCCGTGCCATCGAAGGCGTTGGCACCAGTACCGCAGGCTTCATCGGCATGACTGTCAAGGGCCCGACCGTCGGCGCGCCGTCGCTCGTTACGAGCTTTGCTGACTTCCAGCGTCAGTTCGGCGGCCACCTCAGTGAGTACACCCACGGCGAGTACCGCTATCTCCCCTATGCCGTTGAGCAGTTCTTTACCAACGGCGGCACGCGCTGCTATATCACCCGCGTTATCCCCGAGGATGCGAAGGTCGCAACCGCCAAGGCTGGCGCGCTCTCTCTCCGTGCGGCGAACGAGGGCAAGTGGGGCAACCGCATCATGGTGAACTTCACCACCGTCAACAAGCGCAAGATGCAGCTTGTTGCAAAGCAGGGCGATATGGTCTACACCGCCAAGAGCACGGCAGGCTTCGCTGAGGGCGACCTTGTCGAGTTCGCCGGTGAGCTCAACCGCATTGCCGTTATCTTTGAAAACACTGTCACCTTCGAGCAGGAGTTCTCCGGCGAGGTCGTTGACACCGCGCTCGTCCCCAAGAATGTTGTCTACTCCGTCGAGATGGATGTGACCGTCCGCTATGAAAACGACGTTGAGGTTTACAGCGAGGTCAACCTCAACCCCGCGTCTGCGAACTACGCCGCCGACAAGTTTAAGTCCAGCGCTATCTTCTGCGTCGAGGATATCACCCCCACGCCTGAGATCGCAAACCCCGTTTCGCTGATCTTCGGCGAGGGTAAGCTTGCCGGTACGCTCGTCTTTACCGGCGGCAGCGACGGCAGCATGGAAAAGGTCAACGCCGGCACCTACATCGGCGAGGACAAGGGACCCGGCAAGCGCACCGGTATCCAGAGCTTTATCGAAAATACCGTGGCAAGCATCATCGCCGTCCCCGGCATCACCATCCCCGAGGTGATCGTTTCCCTCATCGCGCACTGCGAAAATGAGCAGAACCGCTTTGCCATCCTCGACGTTCCGCAGGATAAAGTCAAGGTGAACGACGTTCTCGAATATCGCGGCATGGTCGATTCCACCTATGCGGCGATGTATCATCCCTGGGTGCAGGTGTTCGATCCTGTGACCAAGAAGCCCGCTTTCGTGCCGCCCTCCGGCTCCGTTGCCGGCGTCTTCTCCCGCACCGATGTGACGCGCGGCGTACATAAGGCTCCTGCGAATGAAGCCATCCAGTGCTCTGGCCTTTCCATCGGCTACAATAACGGCGAGCAGGATATCCTCAATCCCGCGGGCGTCAACCTCATCCGCGCGATCCCCGGTCAGGGCATCCGCGTTTGGGGTGCGCGCACGGCAAGCTCCAACTCCAACTTCAAGTATGTCAACGTTCGCCGCCTTTTCATCTATGTCGAGCAGTCCATCAAGGCGAACACCAACTGGGTCGTCTTCGAGCCGAACAACTCCTCGCTCTGGGCACGCGTGCAGACGACGGTCTCCTCGTTCCTCGAGAATATGTTCCGCGGCGGTATGCTCGCCGGCGAAACGCCCGCCGAGGCATTCTTTGTCGATATCGGTCCGAACACCATGAGCCGCGATGACATCATGAACGGCCGCCTCATCTGCGAGATCGGTATCGCACCCAGCCGTCCGGCCGAGTTCGTCATCTTCCGCGTGACGCAGTTCACCTCTGAAGCGTCCGGCGCTGCCGCCGAATAAAAGACGACGGAGAAGCGTCCATCAACTTGATAGAAAAGGAGAATTTGTAAATGGCTACTGATATCAACGGTGCGGGTATGGCTTATCCGCTGACTAAAATGAATTTCCTGGTGTCCGTCCCCGAACTGGTCGGCTCTATGGCCGCGTTCAGCGAGGTCACCGGGATCGAGGCGAGCGTCGACGTGATCGAGTTCCGTCAGGGCAACGCCCACTCCCTCGCCCCTGTCAAGATCCCCGGTCTTGTCAAGCACGGCAACATCACCCTCAAGATGGGCTACACCATCGGCAACGGCTTCAAGCAGTGGATCCAGGACTGCGTGAGCGAAACGCGCGGCGCGATTCCCCGCAAGACGGTTACCATCGAGCTGCTCGACATCCGCGACGGTTCCCCCAACTCCACCTATGAGTCGGTCAAAGACAAGATCACCTGGATCTTGAAGGAAGCATGGGTCAGCAAGTATCAGGGTGCAGACCTCAACGCCACGACAAGCGAGGTCGCCATCGAAACGGTCGAGCTTGCCTATGAAGAGCTGACCATTCCGGACTAATTTGCATTTTTACGTTTGTACGTTGCCTGTGGGTGGGCGGAATTTCCGCCCACCCTGCGGCTAAAGGAGGTAGGGTATTATGACGACTGTATTTGATTTTGAGCTGCCCAAGGGGTTTGTAGACAACGCGGGCGTTGTTCACAAGAAGGGGAAAATGCGCCTTGCGACGGCGAGCGATGAGATCGGCGCGACGCGTGATCCGCGCGTGATGTCCAACCCTTCGTATCTGACCATCGTGATCCTCTCTTCCGTCATCACGGAGCTGGAGGGGCTTGACGCTGTGACGGCCTCCGTGGTGGAGCGCTTTTTCACGGCGGATCTTGCATTTTTGCAGGATATGTATCAGCGCATCAACGACGTTGCGCCGCCCACCATGCAGGTGGTCTGCCCCGACTGCGGCAAGATCCACGAGGTGGCAATAAATTTTACGCGAGAGGGATAACGCTGTACCCGAAAGATGAGCTTTATCGGGAGATGGGATTTATCTCCTACTACTTCCACTGGAGCGCGGAAGAGGTCATGGCGCTTGACCATGCGAGCCGCCGCCGCTGGTGCGAGGAGATATCCGCCATCAACAGCAGCCTCAATCCCTCGTCAACGAAAAAGGGCAAGGAAAAGAGCATTCTTGAGTTTGGAAGAAAATAAAAGGCAGGGAGGTAAGCGACCGTGGCAAGCATATCCGATCAAAACTGGGTCATCTGGAATCAGGGGAAAAATCCTCTGGTCAATTTTAATTTTATGCTGCGCGTGGAGCTTGCCATCGATCTGCCGTGCAAGAGCGTGCGCGCGTTCCAGCGGGAGCTGGAGTACGACTACATCCAGGAGGGCGGGCTGAACGATTACGTCCACATGAGAAGAAAGCCCATCTCAAGACCCTTTACGCTTGAGGTGGAGCGGTATGTGGGCGTGGATTACGTCGACCCGCTGCCGCTTGGTGCAGATCTCGTTTTGCCGGTGATGCTGTTTGTCAGCCGCAATCATGACCAGTTCATCCCGGGTGTCGTCGCAAGGACGTACGTTTTCACCGGCTGCACAGTGATGAAGAAGACGTATGGCGACCTTGTTGCCGACCAGTCCGGACTTCTGGTCGAGACGACGACGATCGGCTACCGTGAGATGCTGTGCGTCGATATTCCGTGGAGCGAGGCCGGTGACAATATCTTTGCCTCGACGCCGACTGTGCCGACGAATGCCGCAACGATCGATAAGAGTGCAAAGGACCTCAAGGCGCTGGCACAGAATTTTTATGACCAGGCATTCGACGCAAAAACGCGCTGCGATGAAGAATTCAGCAGTGATGATCTTAAAAAGCTTATTGAAGAACTTGAAAAAACGCTTGCCGAGCTGCAGCCGAGCGTTGCAGACGGCGGTGCGTTGCAAAAGAAAATGGCGGATGCGGACGCCGCGCGGACAGGTGCGGATGGGAAAACGCTCCGCGAGACCGCCGACGCGCTTCGCATAGAGGCGAACGAAAAGGAAAAATTGGTGCGCGCGGCGCAGCGTGCGCTCGAGGAGGAAAAACGCGCCTTGCAGGAGGCGGCGGATGCGCTCGATGCGCTTACAGGCGAAGTGTCGCAGGTCAATGCGCGCATCAGCGATCTTGAAAATAAAATTAAGACGGATACAGCGGCAGGCGAGGAACTTACCTCCGCGCTGCCTGAAAATATGAAAACGCCCGATTCTGCGGCTGCGGCGCTGGATGATGCGCGGTCTGCGTTCGACGCTGCGCGCGAGGAAGCAAACAAAGCGCAGGACGCGTACGACGATGCGCGCCGTGAGCTGCGCACGGCACTTGACCGTGCCGCAGCGAGACGAGGGGGTCTTGCCGCGGAGCTGGAACGCATGGGTGAGGATGCACCGGACACAGCGGCGAAAAAGGCAGAACTTGCCGAAGCCGAAAAAGCGGAGCAAGACGCAAAGGACGCGATGGAAAGCCCTGTTGATGGAAGCGAGCTTGCCGGACTTCTTTCCGCGCTCGATGCGGCAAATGAAAAGCGAAACGCGGCACAGACAGTGCTTGAGGCAGCGGAAAAGGCTGTCCGTGACCATGAGGCGATCGAAACGCTGAAAAAGAGCGTTTCGGCGGCGCAGGAGCAACTCGATGCGGCGAAGTCGCGTAAGGATGTACTTTCCGGCGAGGAAGAAAGCGCAAAAAGCGCGAAAGAGAGCGCGGGGGTCAAGGTGACGAGCGCGCAGACGGCGTTCAATACGGAGGAGAACGCGTGGAAAACGGCAAAGACCTCCGCCGATGAGGCGACGGAAAAGGCGTCCGCTGCCGATGACGCGTTCAACAAAGCGCGCGCGGAGTATGACACGGCACGCAAGAGCGCTGCGCCGATGCAAAACAGCCTCACAAACCTCAAAGCGCGCGCGGAGCGAACGGGTGAGCAGAAGGACGCCTGCACCGAGCAGCATGACCTTTGCAATGAGGAAAACGACAAGGTGCAAAAGCTCCCCGATGACCCGATCACCGATGTAAACGAGGGGTATGAGAAGGTCAAAAAGTACGCAAAACAGGCCATCTTCCACGAGCGGCAGGTGCGCGAGACGAAGCAGTACATGGATAATGCGCAGTCGTTTATCGACGAGGTCAAGCCGCTTTTGAAGAAGGAAGAAGACGGAGAAGAATGACCGGTCAGCCGATGACCACAGGCGGCAGACGGGCGGGAGGAACTTATGCTCACGATCAAAGAACCGATCAAACTGCATATTGACCAGCCGCTTGTGTCGAACACTGATTCTTTCGGCGAACGTATTCGCGGCAACTATGACTTGCTCGGCGCGAAGTATGCACCGAAGGATCTTCTGTTCCTTTTCACCGCGCCGCCGGAGCTTCCCGAGGAGCTTGGCGGCATGACGACGCTCGTTTCGCAGCAGAACGTGACCGATGTGCGCTCTGTGACGATGGAAGTTGTCAATAATGTGGTCAACAGGATCCTGCTGGATGGTACGGAGAATTTTACATATCAGGATCAGGTCTACATCACATCGGTTTTGAACCGACTCGGCGTTGCGAACATCGAGCAGTTTATGGAGCAGGTGCGCGCGCTTCGCGTCGAAAACGAGAGCACGGTGCATCTTACGAAGCTCTACCGTGAGGAACTCAAGAGCATCGTTGCGCGCGAGCTTCGCGGTGAGAGTGCGCCGCGTCTCCCCATCGCAAAAAGTGAGGATGCAGAGGAGGAAGTGCAGCCGATTGACCCGCGCACCACGATGTCGCTGCAGGTTTTGCAGCGGCTTGGTACGTCTCGCATCTATGAGACGGTGCATAATTTCCAGCGGAACTATCTGCTCGGCGCAAACAGCTTTCATCAAAGCGAGATGCGTCTGAGCGAGCAGCTTCGCTTGAGCAACAGTTTGTCGCTTGCAGAGATTAAGCAGCAGATTTTTGAAGCCCCGCGTCTTTCTTTGCAGCACCATTTGAACCAATACGAAACGATGGCGCTTTTTGAAACGCCGAAAAGTGAAGAGGACGTTCTCTCGCAGGCGGCGGTCGCCGCGCTCGTTTCGGTGGTCGACAACACGGTGACGCAGGTTTTGAGCCGCCCGCAGATCAGGCGCGACCAATGGGTCCATCTCGAGCGCGCGCTGTACCAGACGGCGAATAACGCGCTCTCGCGTTTTGAGACGTATCATTCCGGTGGGACGCTGCCGCCGCGCGCGGACGCGCCGCAGTCGATGAACGCATGGAATCACTACGCGCAGGAGCTGCGCGAGTACCGGACGCTTTACCAAAATATGTATCCGCGTGCGGCGGAGTATGGGAGGCTTCTGCCCATACCGCCTGCAGCGGCGCAGCAGCTGACATATTTGCAAAAGTTTGAGGGCGATGAGAACGTCTTTGAGGGCGGCGTGCAAAGCGTGCAGCTTACGCAGGAGCAGCGGCGCGAGATCGTGCGGAACATTTTGCGGGAGGAAAGCCCTGCCGCGCAGCGCACCGATGGAAAATCTGCCGCCGAGCTGGTTTTGAGAAGCGTTGAGCATGGAGAAGTGAGTGAAAAGATCTTCGACCACAGCGAGATCGAAAGGATGATCCTCTCCGCGCGTGCGCGGGAGGATGCGGCGCAGTCAGCGCAGACGGAAACGGTGCAGGTCGTGCCGCCGCCGCGCGCGGACGAGCGGGAGGTGCTGACGCTTACGGCGAGAGAGGCGGAGGAGAAGTCACCGGAAATTCTGATCGAGCAGCTCGAACGCATCGACCGGCACAACCGAACCGTTTTGCAGAACATTCAGCAGGATATTTTCCGCCATGAGGCGCCGCCGCCGAGAGGCTTTGACGCGCAGCGCACGATGCGCGAAGCGCTGCGTGCGCTTGAGGAGCCCGAGCGCGTTTTGCAGGAGGTATATTCCGAGCCGGCGCAGCTCGTTCACCCCGCGCTCACACCGCAGGAGGAGGCACTGCTTCGCAATGCGGACGGTGAGAGCCGCGCGGTCTATGAGCGCATCCTTGCATACGAGAAGGACCCCGCAGGCGCGCTTGCACAGGGACTTGTGAAAAAAGGGAGCATGGGCGCATTACAGGCGGAGCTGCAAAGGGCAATGCGGGAGAGCGCACCCGAGGCGGTGCAGGTGACCGAGCAGCCTGCGCCCGTGGAGCTTGTGCATGAGCGGTCGGAGATCATCTCCGAGCAGATTCAAAAGCTCATGCCGCAGCGCCGGAGCGTGCCGCAGCCGAAAATGCCGCTCCCATCGGTCAGCATTGTCCATAAGGAGATGCCCGCTGATGTGACGGAGTAGCTTTTGGAGCGCATGGAGACGCAGCGCACGCAAAGTACCGTCAAGACTGTTACCGAGCAGGATGTGACGCGCCGTCACACGCAGGAGATCGACTTGACGCAGGTGGAGAAAAAGGCCGTCACGCAGACGGCAGAGGACATCACCGAGCTTGTCAACCGCACGCTCGCGCGCCAGATGCGGACCATTTCCGACCAGGTCTACCGCCAGAGGGAAAAGCGGCTGCAATCCGAGCGCAGCCGGCGCGGAAGACTGTAAAAAACAATGAGAGGAGGGGGGAGCCATGTCATACGGGAGCGATCTCAAAGCTGCCGTTACGGGCAATATCGAAACGGCGATGCTTGTCATCCACGACTATCGCCAAACAGCGAAAAATCTAAAAGAGAGCGGCGCGAGTGAGGCGGAAACGCTTGCCGCGATCCGAAACGACCGCAATGCGGGAACGATGGCGGCGCTTGCAACAGGCAGCGCACCCTCCTTCCCGAACAGCACCGACAGAACGCTTCGCGTGCAGTTCAACCCCTCGCGCCTGACGCTCGACAGCTCGGCGATTCCGCGCAATCAACAGGATGCACTGACCGGAAGGGCACGCACGATGGCTGTCGAGGATGCAAAACTCAATCTTACGGTCATTCTGTATTTTGATGACATGGATACCTACGACGCTTTTATGTGGGAGCGGTTCCTCGCGGGAACATCTGTCAAGGGTGTTGCGAATGTTGCCAAGGCAGGTCTGGAGGTCGCGGGAAAGGGCAAAAAGCACAGCGTGCAGTGGCAGGTGGAGGCACTTGTCTCCGCACTTCGCAATCCCTATACGCGCACTGTGAGCTTTCGCTGGGCGGACTTCGCCTTTATCGGACAGCTCAACACCGTGCGTGCGAATTACACGATGTTTTCCCCGTCGGGGCGGCCCGTCCGCGCGGAGGTGCTGCTTCGCATACAGCATGAGATGGATCCTGCGATGCTGCGCCGCTGGTACGACAACTTTGAAAAGGCGTTCGGCGGCGAGAGCAGCAATCTCGTTAAAAATGAGCAGAACTATTCCGCGCTTTTGAATTTGAATCTTTAATTGACCGGAAAATGAGGGGAAAGGAGGGAGCGTATGGCAAGTACACTTGGTGCGGCAGCGACCGGCGGGATCGAAAAAGCGTTTCTCGTCATCCACAAGCTTGACGCGGAGAAGGTCAATTCCGCGCGTGCGGCTGCGGCAGCGCAGATGGCGCTGCAGGCGGCAAGCGCAACGACCGGTGCGCTTACAGGCGCCATTCGCGGCGCGGGACTCAACGCCCATGTGATGCAGGTGCAGTACAACCCCTCGACGCTCTCTATCCAGGCGAATGCTGAGGCGATCCCCTTTACATACTTGCAGCAGAATATCGACAGCGGCATTCCAAATCAGAACCTGCGTCCGCCGATGGTCGTTTTGTCGGTGGAGTTGGTGTTCGATGCGATGAATCCGCAGGATGCTTTTATGATGGACAGGACAAGACTTTCGGTGGACCATGCCGTGAGCGGCATTTCCAAGGCCGTGCAAGGTGCGAAGGGAGGATACACCGTCCAGCCGCAGACAGAGGGTCTTGTCGCGGCACTTATGCGCCCAAGTACGCGCCTTGTCACGTTCCGCTGGGGCGACATGGCGTTCACGGGGCAGATGATCGAAGCGCGCGCGGAATACACGATGTTTTCCGTTTCGGGAAAACCCATCCGAAGCCATGTGCAGATGAATATTGCCCAGCAGGTGGAGTCTGATGCGGACATCTCGTATTGGGACAATGTGCTTGACGATGCATTCCAAAACAGCAACGACGTTTCGCTCAAAGGCGTATCACAAAAAGCGGGATCGCTTTTGAATCTTGACATGTTTTAAACGCAGTCAAAACATGAGGAAAGGAGGCGCACACCATGCCCGAACCCAACGCGTCCGCACTCAACACGACGCCGAAGTTTACATACGAAGGATTGCAGAAGGAATACACCGATTTTTCACACCCGCGTGCGAAGGTGCGCCTCGGTGACAAGGAGTTTGACAGTATCGGCAAGGGGATGATCATAAACGACATCCATGTGGATCTGACGGCGGGATATGAAGCGTCGGTCGCGTCGTTTCGCATCTACGATGTGTATGATACGGCGCGCGGAGAGTTCCGTTACGACGAGATCTCAAAGCAGGTCTTAATGGGCAATTCCGCCGAGATCCGGATGGGTTATATCGACAAGATCAAAACTGTTTTCAAGGGATTTATTACAGGCGTTGCGTTCGCCTTTGAAACAGGAGGCCTTCCGTACATCGAAGTTACGGCGATGGATGTCAAAGGCGTGATGATGGGCGGATCGTACGCAAAGTCGCTGAGCGAAAAAACGTACGGTGCGGCGGTTAAAAAAATATTTGAAATGTCGGCGGGCGGTGAGCTTTTGTCCCTTGGCGGCAGTGAGATCGACGCGACGCCGGATGAAAAAAATTCCGTCGGCGGTGAGGATAAGTCCAGCCCTGTCACGGTCGAAATGGTGGGCGAGAGTGACTATGAGTTCGTCGTGCGTGCGGCAAAGCGGTACAATTACGAGTTTTTTGTCGAGTGCGGCAAGGTCATCTTCCGCCCTGCAAAAAAAGATCAAAGCATTCTTATCAAAATGGGAAGCAGAACGGGTCTTCAAAATTTTAACATCCAGTACAGCATTACGGGTGTTGTCGGCAAGATCGAAGCGCGTGCGATGGACCCGGGCGCAGGCGAAGTCATTTCCGTGAGCCGCATGTTTACAAACGACATTTCCGTTGGGCGCGAGGCGAAAAAACTCGTTGGGAAGGGCGCGAAAGTCTATCTCGACGCGTCCATCTCTTCAAAGCAGGACGCCGAAAGCCGCGTTGCCGCGCTGATGGAGAAGATGAGCTATCGGCTCGGCTCGCTTGAAGCGGATTGCGTCGGTATGCCGGAGCTTTTGCCCGGTCACTTCATGGAGGTCGACGGGATGGGCGCACCGGCCGACAATCGCTTCTATATATCCACCGTAACGCACGATTTTACAAGCGAGCGCGGTTTTGCAACGCATATCACCGGCTGCGCGGCAAAGGTCGTAAAGCCGAATCCCGCAGAAAAGGCGGCCGATGCTGTGCAGGAGGCGCAGGAGGAGGCCGCTGCCGCGGCGACGGGTGCGGCAGGCGCAGTGACAGGCGGAGCGGGTGCGGCGATGGGCGTTGGCTCGGGCGTGGTGTCGGGCGGCGCCGGCATCGGCTCGAAGGTCGCAGGAGGATTCGGTGTTGCGGGTGTGGCGGCGGCGACCGCCCTCCCCGCTGTGGCGGCAGCCGCGGCGGCAGGCGCGCTTTCCGCGTCTGATGAGGAAGAATAGTTCGGCATTGAGGAGGCACTATGGGGCTTTACGACATTATTGATGAGATAACCGGTCAGCAGGTCACAAAGACCGAGACGGGTGACAATCGGATATGGGGCGTCATGGTGGGCATCGTCGTTGCCAATGCCGATCCCAAAAGCGCCGGCGGCGGCGGGAGCGGCAAAAACTCCGGCGCAAGCGCCATGGACGGGCGCGTATGTGTGGAGATCCCGACGAGAGATGAGGGCGCGAACCAGCTCAAATGGGCGCGCGTTGCAATGCTCTCCGGCGGCAGAAAGTGGGGGCATTACTTCCTGCCTGAGGTCGGGGATCAGGTGCTTCTCGCCTTTGAGGGAGGCAATATTGAAAAACCGTATGTCATTGGCTGCATCCAAAAACATTCCGACCCCTTTTTGAAAGGTGCGGTCAATAAAGATAATCGATATAAGCGCATTATGACGCGCCATGGTTCGCACATCACTTTTGAGGATGATGCGACCGACGAGGAAGGCTTGAAAGACAAGCTGACGATCGAAACGGCACAGAAGAAACTCCAAATCTTCATGGACAATGAGATGGAGAAAATTCGCATCGGCGACAAGGCGAAAGAGGACTACATCGAGATGTGTACCAAAGAAGGCGCGGGTACTCTCGACATCAATATCAAAAGCCGTGTGACCATCAAAGTCGGCGACAAGATCACCATGACGCTCAACGGAGAGTCGGGCGCGGTGACGATCGATGCCGATTCCATTTCCCTGAAGGGCACGAACAGTGTGCTCGCAAAAAGCGACAGCAGCGTGAAGCTCGAAGGCGCGCAGGTCGCGGCGAACGCTTCGTCGAGCCTGAAGATGGAAAGCTCCGGCATGGCATCGGTCACAGGCAGTACAGTCTCCGTCGGATAAGGGCGGCATACCACGGTTTATTGGAGAGGAGGCTCTCTATGAGTGATAAAAGACATTTGGGCGCGGGGATGAAGTTCCCGCCGCAGATCGACAGCGGTACGGGGCGCTTTGCTGTCTCGACCGGTGCGCAGAGCGTGCGCGAGTCGGTCTATCTCATATTGATGACCAATCAGGGTGAGCGGTGGCTCGTACCCGATTTCGGAAGCAGGATGACGGGCTATGCGTTTATGGATACCTCTCCGACGATGATGCGCCTTCTCTCCGACGATCTGCGCGCACTGATATTGCGTCAGGAGCCGCGCATCAGCGATGTCGATGTGGAGGTCGATCCCGAGGCGAAGGATGGGTGCCTTATCATCTCTGTTCGCTACACGGTTGCCGCGACGAACAGGGAGGATAACCTCGTTTTCCCCTTTTATCTCAATAATGTGCGGGAGGAGGCAGGGCTATGAAGCGAAAGGAACTGACGCTTGACCCGCGCACACAGACCGACCTCTGCCGCCGCGTGGAGGAGCTTGCTGCGTCCTATACGCCCGAGTGGCGGTTTGACCGCGATGACCCGGATATTGGTTCAACACTTGCGCTGATATACGCCTCTCAGATGGCGGAGAACATCCGCAGGATGAATCAGCTTCCCGAGAAATACCACACTGAGTTTGTCAATATGCTCGGTCTTACGCTCAAACCGGCTTATCCCGCGTCGGGTACCGTGGTGGTGGAGCTTTT
>JAFQUN010000144.1 GCA_017408525.1 Oscillospiraceae bacterium | reverse complement strand
CGCACGAGCTGTGGGAAACGACGATGGACCCCGAGCGGCGCACGCTGCGCCGCATCACGCTCGACGATGCGGTCAAAGCCGACGAAACATTCACCATTTTGATGGGTGAGAAGGTCGAGCCGCGCAAGGAATTTATCGAGCGCAATGCAAAGTACGCCGTCAATCTGGACTATTAAAGAAAGGGTGGCGAAATGAGTAAGAAACCCCAGTACGATCCCGAGGAGATCCGCTATCCCAATCAAAAGATCATTGACTCTCCGCTCGTTCCGGAGATGGAGCAGTCCTATATCGAATACGCCATGAGCGTCATCGTCGGGCGCGCGCGGCCCGACGTGCGCGACGGTTTGAAGCCCGTCCACCGCCGTATTCTCTACGCAATGTATGAAGACGGTCTGACGGCAGATAAGCCTTTTAAGAAGTCCGCAACCTGCGTCGGTGACGTGCTTGGCCGCTACCATCCCCACGGTGACGCTTCGGTTTACGACGCACTTGTGCGTCTGGCGCAGGACTTTTCCATGCGCTACTGCCTCGTTGACGGACACGGCAACTTCGGCAGCATCGACGGCGACCCCCCGGCAGCGTACCGCTATACGGAGGCGCGTATGTCGCGCCTGAGCGACGAGATGCTGCGCGACATCGAAAAGGAGACGGTCGACTGGGACCCGAACTTTGACGAGTCGCGCAAGGAGCCGCGCGTTTTGCCGGCACGCTTCCCGAACCTGCTGGTCAACGGCTCGTCCGGTATCGCTGTCGGCATGGCGACCAACATTCCGCCGCACAACCTGCGCGAGGTCATCGGCGCGTGCATCTGCGTGCTCGACGACCCCGAAGCGACGCTCGGCGACCTGATGCAGCACGTCAAAGGTCCCGATTTCCCCACGCGCGGCATCATCATGGGCAGAAGCGGCATCCGCGCCGCCTATGCGACCGGACGCGGCAGGATCGTTCTGCGCGCAAGACACGAGTTTGAGGAGTTCGGCAAAGACCGCATCCGCATCATCATCACCGAGATCCCCTATCAGGTCAATAAGCGTATGCTCATCAAGAGCATGGCTGAGCAGGTGGAAGACAAGCGCCTTGAAGGTATCAGTGACATCCGCGACGAGTCCGACCGCAACGGTATGCGCGTTGTCATCGAGCTCAAGCGCGACGCGAATCCGCAGGTCGTTTTGAACCGCCTTTTCGCACAGACGCAGCTCCAAACGACGTTTGCCATCAATATGCTCGCGCTTGTGCAGAACCAGACGCAGCCGAAAATTTTGTCGCTGCGCCATATTATCGACGAGTACCTTGATTTCCAGAAGGAAGTCATCGTCCGCCGCACGCAGTACGAGCGCCGCAAGGCATTGGAGCGCGCGCATCTTTTAGAGGGTCTTATCATTGCGCAGGACAATATCGACGAGGTCATCCGCGTCATTCGCAGCCGCTACGACGATGCGAAAGAAAAGCTGATGGAACGCTTCGGGCTTGACGAGGTGCAGGCGCAGGCGATTTTGGAAATGCGTCTGAAAGCCTTGCAGGGGCTCGACCGCGAAAAGCTCAAGCGCGAATATGCCGAGCTTGAAGAGCGCATCGCCTACTACGACAAGCTCCTTGCCTCCAACGAGATGATCGCGCAGGTTTTGAAAGAAGAGCTTCTTGCGATCAGCGAAAAATTCGGCGACGACCGCGTGACCGAGATCCAGGATGTTGAAGACGAGATCGACATCGAAGACCTCATTGAGGAGGAGCAGTGCGTCTTTACGCTCACGCAGGCGGGGTACATCAAGCGCACGAGCGTGAGCGAATATGCCGCGCAGAGCAAGGGCGGCATGGGAAAAAAGGGCATCACCACGCGCGAGGAAGACTGCGTTGTGGACGTTTTCACCGCCTCGACGCACGATTATATCTTCTTTTTTACCAATACCGGCAAGGTGTACCGAAAGAAAGGCTATCAGCTCCCTGAATCGGGCAAAGCGGCGCGCGGCACGAATATCGTGAATATTTTGCAGGTCGAGTCCGGCGAGCGCGTCCAGACGATGATCCACACGCGCGACCTCGATAACCCCGACCTCTTCCTTGTGATGGTCACGCGCAACGGCACGGTCAAGCGCCTTCCGGTCGACGCGCTCAAAAACATCCGCACGAGCGGCATCCGCGCGCTCACGCTCGACGAGGGCGATGAGCTGATCTCCGTGCGCGAAACGGACGGCGCGCAGCGCATCCTCATCGCAACGCATGACGGCATGGCAGTCGTGTTTGACGAGAACGACGTGCGCCCGATGGGCAGAACGGCTGTCGGCGTTCGCGGCATCCGCCTGCGCGAGGGTGACTACGTTGTCGGCGCGGCGCGCGCGCGTGAGGGAAAGACGGTGCTTTCCATTACCGAAAACGGTTATGGCAAGCGCACGCCGGTGGAGGAGTACCGCATCACAAACCGCGGCGGTATCGGTATCAAGAACTATGCCGTGACCGAAAAGACGGGCGGCGTTGTCGGCGTGAAGGTCGTCGGCGGCGACGAGGATCTGCTTCTTGTGACGCACAGCGGTATTCTCATCCGCACGCCGGTCGAAAATATCCGCACCGCCGGCCGCGCGACGCAGGGCGTCATCGTCATGCGCTTCAAAGAGCAGGGCGATCATGTCATCGCGATGGCGCTCACGCCGCACGATGAAAATGCGCAGCATCACGAGATTCCGGAGCAGACAGAGGAATAACAGAGTGACCCGCAGTGTCCTTTTGCACACTGCGGGTCGTTTTTTTCCTGCTTAACGATCGAGATGAACGAAAATCTCTGCCGAGGGGTTTATTTCGCCGCTTCGGCGGCGAGCTTCTTTTTTGTCGCTGAACAAAAAAGAAGCCAAAAAAGTCAGCTCAAAAACCAAGGTTTTTGAGAATTTCCTTTCGCTATACTACACCTGCCCATCTAAGCCACGGCGCATTTTGTCGGATTTGTCTCTGCTTCTTTCTCCGCGCGTTACGCGCTGGGCTTTTGGATTGTTGATGGCACATGCATTTTAACCACCGCGCCTACTGCGGTTTGCGTAAAGATGACACTGCATGGATGCGCACATACCTGCTTGGCTCTCCTTTTAAGGAGAGCTGTCAGCGAAGCTGACTAAGAGGTTAAACGCTGAACAGTCACCGCACCATCGTGGCTTGTCGAGGGTAGGCGCTGTTCTTAAATCGCACGCGTCATCGTTGCCCACAATGTAGGGCGTAACGCCCGAGAAAAGGAGCATAATCGATTCGTTCACTATGCGCCGAGGCAAAGCAGCGCACAAACAATAGAGCGGAGGGAAGTCTTTAGGAACCGTAGGTTTCTAAATCACCTTTTGGGTCCTTTTGCGTGACGGCAAAAGGACCTCGCGCCCGGAGGCGCGAAATATTCCCCTCGTCCATGCACTGCGTTAATAAAAACCTCTGCCGCCGCAAAAGAAAACCCCCTTGCAGGAACATTCTCCTGCAAGGGGGGAAACGACTTTATTTATAATACCCCGAGGTTTCCTCCAAAACGATGGGAAGACCGTTGTGGTAAACGGGGATCGTCTTAAATTTAAAGCGGCTGATGCGGTGCTTGTGGTCGATCTTCGCGCGCGTTTCCTCGTCACAGATGCCGCGGCGAACATATTCATTGACCGCGTGATATGTGAAGCCGAGGTTGTCCTCGTCCGTTTTTCCCGTGAGTCCGTCGGACGGCGGTTTGACGAGGAACTTTTCCGGAAGACCCAGCCCCGCGCCCAGAGCGCAGACCTCCTCGGTCGTGTACATCCCAAGCGGAGAGAACGCGCCGGCGCTGTCGCCGTAGATGGTGCAGTAGCCGACCCAGTCTTCCGAAAGGTTCGACGTGTTGATGACGATGCCGCCGTCGACACTCTGTGCGATGGCGTAGAGCGTCGTCATGCGGATGCGCGAGGGGAGATTCACGCGCGTCTGGCGGCTTGCGTCGATGCCGACGCGCTCCATCTCGGAGAGAACGCCGCTTGTTGCGCCGCTGATGTTGAAGGTGACGTTTTTGATCTTCAAAAAGTCCACAAGACCGTTGCTGTAATCGATGTCCGGCTGCACACCGTCGGGCATGAGCACGCCAAGCACATTCTCCCGTCCGTATGCCGCAGCGCACAGCGCGGCGACAACGGAGCTGTCCTTTCCGCCGGAGATGCCGACAACGGCGGTTTTCCCGCCGCAAAGTTTCATCTGCTCGCGCATCCATTCGATCAAACCGGAAAGCTGCTGCTTTGCATTGAATTCGTTCATACGAAAACCTCCCAAACGGCGAGCCGTTTATTTGTCAAGGCTTATTTTACACTGCGGCGCGGGAAAAAACAACACTGCGGTGCTCTGTCATCATTTCTCGCCGTGTGCGAATTTCATTCGCTGCGCCACGGCGAGCGCGTCGCACCGCTCATTTTTCGGGTTCGCCGCATGTCCTTTGACCCAGTGCAGATGCACGGTGTGCGTAGAGAGAAGCGCAAGAAGCTGCTCCCAAAGGTCAACGTTGAGCGCGGGCTTTTTGTCCGCTTTCACCCATCCGCGTTTTTTCCAGCCGTAGACCCAGCCTTTGTCGATCGCGTCGATCACATATTTTGAATCGGAATACAGCTCGACGATGCAAGGCTCTTTCAAAAGGCGCAGCGATTCGATCACGGCGGTCAGCTCCATGCGGTTGTTGGTCGTCTCCGCCGCGCCGCCGGAGATCTCGCGCTCAGCTTCGCCGTAGCTTAAAATCGCGCCCCAGCCGCCGGGACCCGGGTTTCCCGAACACGCCCCGTCGGTGTAAATGGTCACAGTTTTCATTTGCCCTCCGAAACCGTCTGGTGTTTTTGATAGTATTCGAGTGCCGATGCGCACTCTGCCGCCGCCGAGCCCTCGTCGGAAAGCGTGTCGGTCAGCTCACCGCGCTCCATATACCGTCCGTTCGTCGTGATGACGGGCAGCGCCGCTTTCACATCGCGCATCGCCTGCATATAGGCGTTCCCATCCCAGCCGCAAAGGGAAAATACCTCGTCCATCAAAAAGCAGGGGCTTATGGTCGGACCCTCGCCGCAAAAGTCATTCCCAAGGATAGCTTTTGCCGCATCGTTCGCCCAGATGAGATAGCGCGTTGCGTAGTAGTTGGAAAATCCCTGTGCTGTCGAAAGGTCGAGGTCGATGCCAAGCGCGTGATAGACGCTGCTCCCCTCGCCAAGCCACGGGTTGTGGTCGCCGAAAAGGACGAGCACGACCGGCTCGCTCTGCGCACGGAGCGCATCGACCAGCGCGGTGAGATGACGGTTCGTGTCGGCGATCGAGCCGAGGTAGTTGTTCAGGATATTGCGGCTCGCCTCGTCGTACCCCGTTACATAATCGGCGTCCCACTCGACCGCCTCCGCGCTGTACGGACCATGTCCCTGATAGGAGACGTTGAAGGAGAAATACGGCGTGCCCTCCGCTTTCGCCGCATCATACAAACGCAAAATCTCCGGCATGAGGATGCTGTCCATCGCAACGGTCTGATCGGTATAGACATTATAGTGGTTCTCCATGAAATAATAGTTTTCAAACCCGAGATACTCGTTCACATTCTGCCGGTTGTAAAACCACTCGTAGCAGGGGTGGCTCCCTTCGGCGGCGTAGCCGTTCGCGCGCAGATACCACACATAGGAAGGGGTGTTTGAGCGGATCTCCGGCACGGTGGGGTAGCCGGTCAAAAACGCGCGCTCGGAGTCGATCGTGCCGCCGGCAAAAATGTTGGTGATGAGCGTACCGGTATAGCTCTCCTCCTCCAGCGCGTGGTAGAGGTCGTAGGCGGAGAAATCGACGCCCTCAACATCAAAGCGGGAAAAATCGTTGTATGCTTCAAGCATGATGGAGATGATGTCCACACGGCGGTCTTCGGGGACCGTGCCGTCCCTGTGTGCCGACAAAAGCGCCGCCGTCTCGCGCGCACTGTACCCCGAGGGCGGAATGTCGAACGCATCGGGGATGCTGCGCAAAAAAGGATACACGCAGCCGTGGGCAACGTGGACCTGTGTTGTCGACCAGCGGTTGATGTGGCGCGTATCGGTCAGGCGGTCATAGAGCGCGTCGTCGGTCAAAAAATGCCAGAGCGGAAACGCCGTCACGACGCAGAAGAGAAGACACGCGATGCGTGTACGGACGCAAAGCCGCGCGCGGGCAAAGACCGCAAGCACGGCGATGGCAAACGCGATGCAAAACGCGGCGAACACCATACGAAGGTCAAATTGTATCTCATAAGTCGCGCCGAAGCGAACCGCCATGAAAAGGTCTTTCACATCGCGCGCGATGACAGGGTCATCGCGGAGGGTGAGCTTAAAGTAATTTCCGAGCGTGAGCAGCGAGACAAAGATGCTCGTTCCCAGAAATGCCGCCCATGCGCGCGCAAAAAGTGCGTATAAAAAAAGGCAAAGCCACACTACGGGCAGAATATTCAAAAGAAGGAGGGGGAGAGACGCAAAATAGCCGAGGAAGATCGCCCCCGGGTACGCGCCGATGGCAAAGACAAGCACCAGAGCGCCGAGGCACGCCGAAGTTCCCACAAGAAGAACGGCGTTTGCCATGTAATAGGCAAGTCTCCGTCCGCGCGTCCAGTCGCTTTGCGGTTCGCGCGCAAAGAGGAAAAAGTTTTTCACCGTTCTCGCTCCTTTCTGCCAAAATCCATTATCGGGAAGACCGAGAGGTCTTCCCGATAGGGGTATCAAAAATTTTTGCTTTTGCGTTGACGCGATGCCTGCGAGGGGGGATTATTCCGCTCGTGCGCGAGCGGAGTTCCTTTTTGCGCCGTCAAAAAGGAACCAAAAACCGGCTTAAAAACCTACGGTTTTTAAGAATTTCCCTCACGCTATACTACAACTGCCAAGGTGAGCCACGGCGCATGTTGTCGGATTTGTCTCTGCCTTCGTATCCGCGCGTTACGCGCTGGGCTTTTTGTGAGCGATAACTGATGCCTGTCAACAACTGCGCCTACCTCGTTTGAGTTCCGATGGCACTGCGTTGCCGCAGCGCACCAGAGCCTCCCTTGTGCAAAGGGAGGTGCCCCGAAGGGGCGGAGGGATTGACCATGCAGACTGCGACGCACGCAACCGAGGACTGAACAGTCACCCCCGCACTATCGGGGCTAAACCGCAGTAGGCGCTGTGGTTGAATTACACTCGCCGTCGTCGACCACGATGTAGGGCGTAACGCCCGAGGTGAGGAGCATAGTCGATTCGTTCCCCACACGCCGAGGCAAAGCAACGCACCGGCAAGAGGGCAAAGGAAATTCTCAAAAACCTTGGTTTTTGAGCCGCATTTTTTGGCTTCTTTTTTGGGCGGGAGCAAAAAAGAAGCTCGCCGCCGGGGCGGCGAAACGATCCTCTCGACAAAGATCGCGCTGCCCAAAAGATAAAACCAATAGAGGAAAAAGGATGTCCGCTCCCGCAGGAGCGGAATGATCCTTTTTCAGAAAATTTAGAACTTCACTCTCTCGGCAAGGTACGCCTTGACCTCACTGATGGGGATGCGCACCTGCTGCATGGAGTCGCGCTCGCGGATGGTGACGCAGTTGTCGGCGGCGATGCCCTTTTCGCTGTCACCGACGGTATCGAAGTCGACGGTGATGCAGAAGGGCGTACCGATCTCGTCGGCGCGGCGGTAGCGCTTGCCGATGGAACCCGCCTCGTCGTAGTCGATCATCCATTCCTTTGCAAGCTCCTGCTGCAAGGCGAGCGCAGGCTCGGCGAGCTTCTTGGAAAGGGGCAGAACGGCTGCTTTGAAGGGAGCGAGCGCCGGATGCAGGCGCAGAACGGTACGAACGTCGTTCTTTTCCGCGTCGACGACTTCTTCATCGTACGCATCGCAGAGGAACGCGAGGAAGCTGCGCTCGACGCCGAGCGACGGCTCGATAACATAGGGGACATACTCGACCATGTCCTTGCCCTCACCCTCGCGGTAGACCATCTTCTGACCGCTGGTATTCTGGTGCTGCGTGAGGTCGTAGTCGGTGCGGTCGGCAACGCCCCAAAGCTCGCCCCAGCCGAACGGGAAGAGGAACTCGAAGTCGGTCGTTGCCTTGGAATAGAAGCAAAGCTCGTCCTTGTCGTGGTCGCGCAGACGCAGGTTCTCCTCGCGGATGCCGAGGTCGAGCAGCCCCTTGCGGCAGAAAGAGCGCCAGTAGTCAAACCATTCCAGGTCGGTGCCCGGCTTGCAGAAGAATTCAAGCTCCATCTGCTCGAACTCGCGCACGCGGAAGATGAAGTTGCCCGGGGTGATCTCGTTGCGGAAGGACTTTCCGATCTGACCGATGCCGAAGGGGATCTTCCGGCGGGTGGTGCGCTGGACGCTGTTGAAGTTGACAAAGATGCCCTGTGCCGTTTCGGGACGGAGGAAGACGGTGTTTTTCGCGTCCTCGGTCACGCCCTGGAACGTCTTGAACATCAGGTTAAACTGACGGATATCGGTGGAGTTGTGCTTGCCGCAGGAGGGGCAGGGGATATTGTGCTCCTCGACAAACGCCTTCATCTCGTCGTGGGAGAAAGCGTCGATGGGCTTTTCGAGCGTGAAGCCGTTTTCCGCGCACCAGTCCTCGATGACCTTGTCGGCACGGAAGCGCTCCTTGCACTCACGGCAGTCCATCAAAGGATCGGAAAAGCCGGCAAGGTGACCGCTTGCGACCCACGTCTGCGTGTTCATGAGGATCGCCGCGTCAAGACCGACGTTATAGGGGTTCTCCTGCACGAACTTTTTCCACCACGCGCGCTTGATGTTGTTTTTCAGCTCCGCGCCCAAAGGACCATAATCCCAGGTGTTTGCAAGCCCGCCATAGATCTCGCTGCCCGGGAAAACGAAGCCGCGCCCCTTACAAAGGGCAACGATCTTATCCATTGTCTTTTCGGTGTTTTTCATGTTGCGCTCCTCCTCGATATGGAACGGCAAATGCCGCTGTATTCAACTCATTTATTATATATCACGATGATATGAAAAAGCAAGCAAAAGCGAAAAACGTCCCTTTTTACTTTTGGACTGACAGTTTTCAACTCCGGCAATTTCACCAAGCATTGATGTGAACAGGAAAATATGATAAAGTGAACTGAATGACAAATAAGAATTTGACGAGGAGAACACGATATGAGCATCACACAGAT
>JAFQUN010000143.1 GCA_017408525.1 Oscillospiraceae bacterium | reverse complement strand
CGAGCTTTGTCAGAAAGTGTCCATAAACACTTTCTTCCGGTGCTTTTCGTTCGTTTCATTGTTTAATTTACAAGGTACACGCCTCATCGGCGGAACATTTGCTATGTTACCACAGCACTTGCCCTTTGTCAAGCACTTTTTTCAAGTTTTGCGGAAATTTCTTTCCGCTTCCCTCTTTTGCGTTTTCCTTGCGAGAATCCGCGCCGTCCTTGACCTTTTTGCTGTTTTCGGGGGCTTGCGCCCCCATGCTCCGCTACGCCCCTCCGCCGGAACTTTTGCCCCAGCCACGCCGCCTCTTCGCAAACAGCTTGCTTACTATACCAAACACTTTCCCCCTTGTCAAGCTGTTTTATACAGCAATTTCTCGATTTTCAAAAATTTTTGTCTTTTTGCGGACAAACACAGTGCGAAGTGCTATACTATAATACAATATTGTGCGCCACCGCACGGAAGGAGGGCATCTTTTGTGGAGCTGCGAAGTATGCATGCCGTTTTCGGCGCATTGGAAAACGAGACGCTCACACTCTCGAGCGGTCTGAACATCATCGAAGCGCCGAACGAGAGCGGAAAGTCCACCTGGTGCGCTTTCCTGCGCGTGATGCTCTATGGACTTTCTACACGCGAGCGCGGCGCGCTTGCCGACAAAAACCGATATGCGCCGTGGAGCGGTTCTCCGATGCAGGGGCGCATCGACCTTTGTACCGGCGACGGCAGCCTTGTCACCATCACGCGTGATACAGCGCGCGCCAATTCGCCGATGGGGCGCTTCCGCGCTGTCTACACAGGAACAGAGGACGCCGTTCCTTCGCTCACCGCCGACAACTGCGGCGAAGCGCTCCTTGGCGTGGGGCGCGAGATCTTCACGCGCAGCGCCTTCATTCGTCAGTCGGGCATGGGCATCGACCACGACGCGGAGCTTGAGCGGCGGATCGCCTCGCTCATCACAAGCGGCGAGGAGAACGTCTCTTTTTCCGAAGCGCAGCGCCGATTGAAGGACGCGCTCAACCACAGGCGTCTGAACAGCCGCGTGGGGCTTTTGCCGGAGCTTGGGCGCAGCATCGACGAGGTCGATCTGCAGCTTTCCCATCTGCAGGTGCTGCAAGACCGCCTCGCAGATGCACAGCGTTCACTCGACGAACTGCACAAAACGGCGCAAAGCAAGGACTTGCCGCCGCGCGATGTGCTTTTTGACGCGCGTGCCGCGCTGCGCGCCGCCGAGCCTCTCCGCCGCACAAAGGCAGAAGCCGAGCGCCAGCTTGCGAAGGCGCGCGCGGAATGCGATTCGTCCGCCGCACGGATCGAGGACCATCCGCTTTCGGCGCACACGCCGGAGGAGCTTGACGAGATGCGGCGCGCGCACGAAGCGGTCTCGCAAAAAAATCCCTTCCCCATCCTCGCAGTGCTGCTCCTGCTCGGCGGACTCGCTGCTGCTGCCGCAGGCTTCGCCGCAAGCATTCCTTCGCTCATCATCCTTGCCATCCCTCTTCTCGGCGGTTCACTCGGTGCGTGGCTGCACACCCGCCGTCAAAGGAAAATCGCCCAGAACGCCGCCGCACGAGAGCGCGCCGCATTCGATCGGGATGTCGAGGAGCTTTCCGCCCTGCGTGACGCCCTGCGCCGCGCGGAGGATGCGCAAAGCGCCGCACAGGCTGCGCTCGAAGCGCAGGAAGTGTCTCTTTCCGAGTGTATCTCCCACGCGCTGGAGCTTCTTGCCCCCTATCACACCGTCACAGACGAGCAGGGTGCCGAGCTTTTTATCGGGATCATGCTCCGCCGCTGCGAGGCACATGATGCGGCACAGCGCGAGCGCGAAGAGCGCATCAGCGAAGCCGCACGCGAGGTCGACCTTCTCCGCGGGCAGCTTGCCTCCTTCCCGCCCGCAGACGAGCTTACCGCTGCGCGCGAAACGCTTGTCTCCCGTCAAGGCGATGCGCAAAGCGAGTACGACGCCATCGCCCTTGCGATGGAAACACTTGAGCGTGCAAACACCACGCTGCAAACGCGCTTTTCACCCGATCTCGGCCGGCGCACCTCGGAGCTTTTTGCCGCGCTGACGGGCGGTCGCTACGAAAGTGTCACGCTTGACCGCACGCTTGCCGCGCACGCCGCGCTGTCGGACGAGGTCGTTGCGCACGACGCGCAGCTTTTAAGCTGCGGTGCATACGACCAGCTCTATCTTGCCGTGCGTCTTGCCATCTGCGAGATGGTGCTCGGTGAGGGCGGGCGCGTGCCTCTCATTCTCGACGACGCGCTGACGAATTTCGATGACGAGCGGATGCGCCGCGCGCTCGACCTTCTTGTGGAGGTCGCAAAAACGCGCCAGGTCATCCTCTTCACCTGCCAGTCGCGCGAGGGGGTATATTTGCAAGGGCGCACAGGTGTAACGGTACATAAATTATAAAATAAAGGATCTTTGTATTATGAGGAAACCGGAAAGCAAAAATGCCATCTGTATTTCGCTCGGGCTATTGCTCGGCTGCGCGCTCGGAACTGCGGTCGGGCTTTTAGTTGGTACGCTCGCAGCCGCAGAGAATCTCGGGCTTTCCATGCTTTTCGCCTGCTGTGGCGGAACCGCGCTCGGTCTCGTCGTCGGCGCTGTGCTTTTTGCCGTCAAAACAGAGCTTCCGGAGGATGCATCAAACGATCCTCCGCGCCAAACAATAGAGTAAACTATACATTATATAATAAGGAGAGATCACTATGAGTGAATGCACGCACAACTGCTCCACCTGCGGCGAAAGCTGCGGCGAGCGCACCGAACCCCAGTCCCTTCGAAAAGAGCACCATCCCGCCGCGCGCGTGGGCAAGGTCTACGGCATCGTGTCGGGCAAGGGCGGCGTCGGAAAGTCCATGGTCACAAGCCAGCTTGCTGTGACGATGCGCCGGCGCGGTCACAAGGTCGGCATCATGGACGCGGACGTGACGGGTCCTTCCATCCCGCGCTCTTTCGGCATAAGCGACCGCGCGACCGGCATGGACAACTGCTTTTATCCGTGTCTGAGCAAGGAAGGAACGCAGCTGATGTCGATGAACCTGCTGCTTGACAACGAGACTGACCCCGTCCTCTGGCGCGGACCGATCCTCGGCGGCGTCGTGCAGCAGTTCTGGACGGATGTTTTGTGGGATGTTGACTATCTTTTCATCGACATGCCCCCGGGAACGGGCGATGTGCCGCTGAGCGTTTTTCAGTCCATCCCGCTTGACGGCATCATCATCGTCACCTCCCCGCAGGAGCTCGTTTCGATGGTCGTTGAAAAGGCGGTCAATATGGCGGAGCTCATGCACGTTCCCATCGTTGGTCTTGTGGAAAATATGAGCTATGTTTCCTGCCCCGACTGCGGAAAGAAGGTCTTTTTGTTCGGCGAGAGCAAGACGGAGGCTGCCGCCGAGCGCCACGGGCTTGAGATCATCGCGCGGCTTCCCATCGACCCTGCGCTGACCGCGCTTGTTGACAGCGGCGAGATCGAGCGCTTTGAGGGCACATGGCTCGACCACGCAGCAGATATCATCGAAGGGAAATAACACCGCCCCCGCGCGCACCGCACCGAAAAATGTCTGCTTCCCCTTTTTGTGATATGATGGCAAAAAGAATCCCCCGAAAGGAAAAATCATATGATCACATACGACACCGTTCGGCGCAGCGATGCCATTCGCACCTATATCTCCATGGCGGATGAATCGCTTGCAGCACTTGGCTACACGGAGCACAGCTTTGCCCATGTAGGACTTGTCGCCGACCGTACGCGCTATATCCTCGAAACGCTTGGCGCAGACGGGCGCGATGTGGAGATCGCGCAGATCGCGGCATTTTTACACGATATCGGAAACCTTGTCAACCGCGTTGACCACTCGCAAAGCGGCGCGGTGATGGCATTCCGCATTCTCGATAATCTCGGCATGGACAGCGCCGAGATCTCGCGCATCGTCACGGCGATCGGCAACCACGACGAAGGAACGGGCAAACCCGTTTCACAGATGGCAGCGGCGCTCATCATTGCCGACAAATCCGATGTGCGCCGCAGCCGTGTGCGCAATCAGGAGGAAACGAGTTTCGATATTCACGACCGCGTCAACTATTCGGTCACAAAGTCGCACCTTTCGATCGATGCCGCGCACACGGAGATCCTGCTCACGCTCGAGATCGACACGAAATTCGGCTCGGTGATGGATTATTTTGAAATATTCCTCGGTCGAATGCTGATGTGCCGCAAGGCGGCAGAAGCACTGGGACTGCAATTTCGCCTGATGGTCAACGGACAGTCTCTTTTATAAAAACCGCTGCGAATATTTTGCGATCAACAAAGTACAAGGGAGGCTGCTACAGCCTCCCTTGTACTTATTTCCCCAAATACTCCTGCGGGTCGACGGCAACACCGCCGCAGCGTACACCAAAATGCAGGTGCGCGCCCTCGGCAGCCTCGGCAAGCGAGCTTGTGCCGACCGTGCCGACGACCTGTCCCGCCGAGACGTACTCGCCTTCATTCACAAAGACCTCCTCGCCGAGGTTGGCGTAGCACGTCTCATATCCGTCCGCGTGCGAAAGAATGACGCGCACGCCCATCATGTCGTCCTTTCCGACCGACTCCACAACGCCGGAGCTTGCTGCAAGGACATGCGTGCCTTCCTCCGCGGCAATATCAACGCCGTCGTGCATCCGCCAGTCCGCAAGCGTCTTGTTATACTGCAGCTGCGTTGCGGAGAATGCGGCGA
The DNA here is from genome assembly GCA_017408525.1 of Oscillospiraceae bacterium. Taxonomy (GTDB): domain Bacteria; phylum Bacillota; class Clostridia; order Oscillospirales; family Oscillospiraceae; genus RGIG2163. The sequence goes on along the minus strand of JAFQUN010000143.1, from coordinate 2,922 downwards.
CCGTTTCCCCCTCGAGCGGCGCAACGCGCAGCATGGGGACCTGCGGCTCGATCTCCTCCATCGGCTGCGTCTGCTCCGCAGCACTCACGCTGATCCCGACCGTGCCGACAACGGGCGCGGCTTCCTGCGGCTCCCCCTCCGGCATGACGGGGGTGCTCTCCTGCGGCGCGGGAATGGTCGCCGTATCGACCGTTTCCACAGTCTCGCCGGTCGCAGCGGTGTCCGCGTCAGCAGTGTCGGTCGCAGGCGCTGTCATGGCAGGAACGGTGAAAAAGACGAAGTAGGCGGCGGCTCCAACAGCCGCAAGCGACAGCGCAAGGGCTATGTAGAAGCCCTTGGCAGCGAAAAATCCGCGTGATCTCGGGAAATTGGGATCCATATTCATATTCTTCCTTTCTGCCGCTTTGACGGCGCGCGGCAAGCCGGCGTTTTCCCGCCGTGCGGCGGGCTTTCCCGTAGTATTGCCGCTGCTGTACCGTTTTAGTCACAAAAAGGAAAAGTTTGATCGCTTTCTATGATGACGCGACTGCTTTCGACGATTTTTGTCGCAGAATGAACCGCAAAAGGGCAAAAAAGGCGCAGTTTTCCCCAACGCCATGCGAAAGAGGACACGAGCCCTCCGGTTCGCGTCCTCTCCTTGATCGCAGTCTTATTCTGTGGCGCTGCCTTCCTCCCCCGGCAGCGTTTCAATTTTCGGCGGATGAAGAAAACACCAAAGCACGCTCAATAATGACATATCTATTCCTCCGTAACTGTGATGTCAATGTCCCCTTACGAGTCGTACTCGATGAAGTAGTAAATGCCGGTGTTAAGGTCATAGACCCGAAACGTGTAATTTGTGTAGACACTGGGGCTCACACTATCGACATGGTCGTTTCGAAACCACCAAATCGCATGAGCAATGTCTGCCGCCGCGCAGGTCTCTTCGTCACCTCTCACTTTTTTCCGAATGCTTTCCGGAACCGGTTCATCCGTAAAGCCGTTTTCTTTTAACTGCTGCACAAATTCCGCAGAATCCTTTAACGGGATCTGTACCGACATAAATGAAACACCGTCGCCGAGAAACCCACCGTGCGAATCACGCTGCTCGATGATCTGTGCTGTCTCTGGAAAGAATATTCTATCATCTTCGCTGACCGCAGACCAAACAATGAGCGTGATGGGGATCCCGTAAAAGAGTAAAAATCCCGCGAGCACGGCATAGAGCATAGTGAAGTCTCTTTTTCGTTTCATAAGCGGGTGCCTCCTGTTCAATCAGCTCTCTTACCTGTCCTATTCATCGTATTCGACATAACAGCAAATGCCTGTTTCCTCATCATATGCAGCTGCGAAATAGTCCGAAAACGGCTTGCCTGTAAAGACAAGCGTATCATCGTGAAACGTCCACAGCACACGCTCCGCCTCTAACAGCGGCGCAGCGCTTTCTACTGTTTCAAGAATCTCCCGCACTTGGTCGAGCGGGTAAAAATCTATGAACTCTTCTTCACGGAGCTGCTGCGCAAAAGACTGCCTGCTCTCCGGCGGAACTTCCGCCACAACAACGGTCACTCCTTTTTCCCGAAAAAAGCCTTGGTGTGTGTCGATTTTTTCAATGATCTGTGTCCCTTCCGGAAAATCGACAGGAAGGGTCGTGGGGCGCGTTTCGACCCACTTTATGTAATTGAGCAGCAAGAGCGGTGATACCACAAAGAGCAAAAAACCCGCAAGCGCGGCGGAAAACATAATGAGAATTTCTTTTCGGTTCATGAGGAAGTACCCCCTATTCGAACAATTTTTGCAAACTGTATGTGTGTGCTGAACGTAGAAATCACGCCATCAGCTTGCGAAAGAAGTCCTGCGTCATTTGCCAAATTTCCTAAATCTGCAAAATGAACCTGAATACCCGATTCTATATTTGCGCTAATAGAACGAATTTCATCAAAATTATATGGGTCATCTGTAGAAAATTTCACCCACACCGACGAATGTTGCTTTATGCAGGTGTATTTTATATCGCATTTTCCGATCCCATAATACAAATCTGTATCACCACTTTTTTGAAAGTTCATCTCAAGTTTTCCCGGCACAGCGTACACATCAGGGTCTTCTTTTATTTTCTTTTCAAGTTCAGAAAACGCATCTTTGAATCCCTTGCTGTTCATAATCTTCCGTGTGACCCAGTGCATTTGTGAAAAATAAAGATCACTGGGCGCACTTTTCAAGGAATGTTCCAGCAGAAGTGCCGCAACATTGTATCCGCGGGGACGCAGATAGTATTCCGCACCCAATTTCCAAATTAGGCGTTGAATTGTTTTTTTATTATTGTATAAAACCTCCTTGATTTTGTACGCTATGCCACCGCCCGTTTTTCCTGCAATATACAGCCTCGTAGAGAGGTATATGTTGATACATCTCACCGCAGCTTTGTTTTTCAACACTTCTTCCAGATTATTGATGAGAATTTGGACAAAATGTTCCTCAGCATCTTCCGTGTTCTCGCCATATACTCCATCTTCCGTCAGCCGCTCGACCATGCCCGTTTCATTCAACGCTGCCTGCAACCTCCGTATCTTCCCCGCGTTGCCGCCGACGAACCAGTCGAGATGCTCGATCTTGCGCTCCGAGGCGCCTATGCTCACGCCGCAGGCGCGAAGCTCGGCGAGGGCGGCGCGGTTCAAAATCGTGACGCACTCTGTGCCGTGGCTGCACGAAACGCCGCACATCCTGCATACATCATACAGCCCACGCATCTGCTTTGCAAGCGCGGCAGAAAAACAATACCGTTTAAGCTGCCTTTTTGATTTCTCTTTCCTCGGCGAAAAAAAGGGAAAGCCCGCCGTATGGCGGGCTTTCCCTTTGCTGAAAAATTTTTACTTGAGGTTGAAGAACGCGTCGTTTCCGAGGTACTGCGCGGCAACGCCAAGCTCTTCTTCGATGCGGAGG
>JAFQUN010000142.1 GCA_017408525.1 Oscillospiraceae bacterium | reverse complement strand
TGCTCGTTCGTCGTTTTGATCTCACCCTCGATGACCTCGATCTGCTCGTCAAGAAGGTTCTTCTGGCGCAGCGCCGCCGTGCGGTCTTTCGCAAGGGCGGCGATCTCCTTTTCAAGGTTCTTTTTCTTCGCCTCGAGCGCCTCGGCTTCCTTCTTTTTCGCGTCGATATCCGCCTGCGTCACGGCGCGCACGCCGCTCGTCAAAAACGGCTGCGGCAGGGCAAGGATGCAGAAAACGGCAAGCAGCAGCGCCGCGATGCGGCGGGGGATGGCGTTCATTCGTCTCATACGGCTCACCTCAAACGCGAAGGAATTTGCGGATGGCGGTAAGGCTTCCGAAAACGCCGATGACGATGCCGCTCAAGCCGAAGATAGCTGCGACATAGTGCCAGATCTGCGAAAACGGCACCATCTGTATCAGCTGCATCGTATCCGACGCGGAAACGCCGCGCGCGACAAATTCGTAGAGCGCCCACTGGAGCAAAAAGCCGATGAGTGAGCCGAGAAGTCCAAGCAAAAATCCTTCGTACACGAACGGCCAGCGAATAAATCCGTTCGTTGCGCCGACCATCTTCATAATGGCGATCTCGTCGCGCCGGTCAAAGGTCGTCAGGCGGATGGTGTTGGAGATGATGAAGATCGAAATGAGGAACAAAATGGCGATCAGCGCGATGCACACCACCGAGGCGACGTTCCGCATGGCGACAAAGCCGCTTGCAACGTCCTCATACGCCTTGACGCGCGCGATGCCGTCAACGGCGTCGATGCTTGCCGCCGTCTCGCCGAGCAATGAGATCTCCGTCACATGGACGGCGAAGCGGTGGCGCAGGACGCTTGCCTCCATGCCGTCAAAAATGTCGCGCTCGCTCTCCTCGTACTGCGAGATATAGGCGTCGAGCGCCTGCTCGCGCGAGATGAACTCCACGCTTCGCACGTTTGGGATGCCCTCGATGTCGTCGATGAGCGCGCGCGCTTCAAGGTCGTTCAGGCTGTCGTCCACGAAGGCAAGGATCTGGTTGTCCTGCTCGAGACGGTGGAGCTGCTCGTTGATGTTGTAGGCAACAAGTGTGAATGTGCCCATGATGAGAAGGCAGGCGACTGTCACACCCACGGCGGCAAACGACATGAAGCCGTGCGTGAACATATTGGAAACGCCCTCGTGTATAAAGTAGGAAAAGTTATGTCCTTTACTCATTGAAAAACCTCACTCCCAGCGGTGGACGGGACGGATGGGGCGCTCCTTGCCGTCGCTTACGATGCGTCCCCTTTCAAGGACGATGATGCGTTTGTGAAAGCGCTTTACAAGGTCAAGCTCATGCGTGACGACGAGCACGGTCGTCCCGAGGCGGTTGATCCGCTCGAGCAGCTGCATGATCTCGTAAGAGCGCGCGGGGTCAAGGTTGCCCGTCGGTTCGTCGGCGACGATGGTGGTGGGGTTGTTGACGAGAGCGCGCGCGATGGCGACGCGCTGCTGCTCGCCGCCGGACAGCTCATGCGGAAAGCGGCGCGAGCGCCCCGCAAGTCCGACAAGGTCGAGTACATACGGGATGCGCTGCTTGATCGCCTTGGGCGACGCACCGACGGCGCGCATGGCGAAGGAGAGATTCTCGTACACGTTTTTCGTTTCGATCAGGCGGAAGTCCTGAAAGATCACGCCAATGGTGCGCCGCATGAGCGGGATCTGCCGCTCGGAGATCTTATTCAGGCTGAACCCGTTGACCATCACGCGTCCGGCAGTCGGAAGGACCTCTCCGGTCAGGGTCTTGATAATGGTCGACTTTCCCGAGCCGGAATGTCCAACAAGAAAGACGAATTCCCCGTCTTCGATCGACATGGAGATGCCGCGAAGGGCGTCCACGCCGTTATCGTAGCGTTTTTCAACATCTGTAAAGCGTATCATAGCGCGCCTCTCATCAAAACCGCAGTATCGTGTGTTCTCCTTGACAAAATATTGCACACACCGCCATTATATACCGTATTTCGCTGTTTCGCAAGCAGTAATTATGTAAACAATGTGTTTCGTTGCTTCGGCGGCGAGGCGGTCATTCCTGCGTGGGATAGGCAAGAGAGCTGCGTGTGCCGCCGCTTCCAAGCGTTACGATGTCACCGGCGATCAGCGCGCCCTCGCAAACGTAGAGGTTTGCCTGACACGGTACGCCGCCCTGCGGTGGGTTTGTGACGGTGTAGGTATAGCGCGTGACGGCATGACCGCAGCAGGGCGTCATGTCGAAGCCCTGCGAGAGCTGGAGCATATTGTACGAGGCAAACGGCTCGGCATCGAGCGTTTCGGGCAGCCACAGCTGCAGGATCTCCACCGGCTCGCTTTTGACCTCCCACCCGAGCTGTGTAAGATAGGCGATGCGCGCTTCATTCGTTTCTGCGGAGATGACAGTATTCTGAATGTCCTCTTCGGTGCGGCTGCTTTTAAAAAGAATGGCAGCCGAGAGCAGCGCGCCAAGCAGCAGCACAAAAATGACGGCGCGTCTGCGGTGAAACTTCGCTGTGAAAACAAACATGGTACATCCCTCCTGATGATTACTATTTTCATGCGGGCGCAAGTATGATAAAATAATCAAAAATTACGGGTGGAAGGAGGACGGATCATGCAAATGCGCCTTGATAAGCTGCTTGCGTCCACGGGGCGCTGGTCTCGCCGTGAGGTGAAAGAGCTCGTCCGCCGCGGACGTGTGCTTGTTGACGGAGCTGCGCCGAAAAGCGCGGAGGAGAAGGTTGAAGGCGAGAGTGCGCATATCCGCGTTGACGGTGAGGAGATCCTCTACCGGGAATTTACCTACATCATGCTCCATAAGCCGGCGGGAGTCCTTTGCGCAACGGATGACGCGAGGCAGGAAACGGTGGTCGACCTTTTGCCGCGCGAGCTGCAAAGAAGGGGGCTTTTCCCCGTCGGAAGGCTTGATAAGGATACGGAGGGGCTGCTGCTTTTGACAAATGACGGCGCGCTTGCCCACGCACTGCTTGCGCCGAAAAAGCACGTTGACAAGGTCTACTACGCGCGAACGGATGGGACGCTTACAAAGAGCGACTGCGATGCGTTCGCACAGGGAATGGTGCTTGCGGACGGTCTGCAGTGTCTCCCTGCGGAGCTTACTATCCTGCGCGCGGGGGAGACAAGCGAAGCGCTCGTTACGCTGCGGGAGGGGAAGTTCCATCAGGTCAAGCGAATGCTCGCCGCGCGCGGCAATACCGTCACATACCTAAAACGCCTGCAAATGGGGACGCTGCGTCTTGACGAGTCGCTTGATGCCGGTGCGTACCGCGCGCTGACGGAGGAGGAAGTGGAAAATTTACGCAGATCTTGTGTCTGATTGACAAAAGCGACAAAAGAAGATGATGAAGTGAAAGGAAATATCCTTCGGCTATGAACGTATCAGACAAAAAATTTCGAATTTTTTATCGAAAAAATAAAAAATAGCTTGCAAAAGAGATTGCGCGTCTATATAATAAATGATGACAATCGGCAAGTTGCACAAACTACCATTGCTCGCGCTGGAGGAGGAAACGTATGTCCGGAAGAATTTTTCAAAACGTTGTTTTGCAGTTTAAGGAAACGACGAGCAATATCGTCGGCGTTATCGACTCCGAGGGGACGGTCATCGCCTGCAGCGAGCTTGGGGAGATCGGGAAGAAATGCCCGGACGCAGTGGCGCACATCAATGCTGCGGACGGTGAGTGCGTCGCATTCGAGGGGCGCACGTTCAAGGCACTTGCCGGCTGGGGCAGCCAGTTTGACTTTGCTGCCTTTGCGTCCGGAGAGGATGCACTCAGCCGTATGGTCTGTGCGATGGCAAGCGTTGCGCTCAACGGTGCAAAAGCGTGCTATGAAGAAAAGCACGACAAGGCCTCGTTTATTAAAAGCATTATTTCCGATAACATCCTTTTGAGCGATATCTATATGCGCGCAAAGGAGCTGCACGTTCCGGCGGAGATCCCGTGCGGTGTGTTCGTCCTGCGCCAGCTTGACGACCGCAGTGAGACGATCCCCCTGGAGCTTGTGCATAATCTTTTCCCCGACCGGCAAACGAATTTCGTCCTCTCCATGGGAGAGGCGGATGTCGTCTTTATCACGCAGCTTTCCGACGGTGCGGATGTGCGTGAGCTTGAGAAGATCGCAGCGATGCTCGAAAATGCAACGCGCGTGAACGGGGAGAGTACGGTGGTCGTCGGTATCGGCACGGTCGCAAACCACCTGCGTGACCTTGCAAAGTCGTACAAGGAGGCGCAGATCGCCATTGAAGTCGGCAAGGTCTTTGACACTGAGCGCTATGTTATCAACTATGACAGCCTCGGCATCGGACGGCTTATCTACCAGCTTCCCACTACACTTTGCGAGATGTTTTTGCAGGAGGTTTTCAAGAAAAACCCCATTGATGCGCTTGATAAGGAGACGCTCTTTACGATCTATAAGTTCTTTGAAAACAATCTCAACGTTTCCGAAACGGCAAGAAAGCTGTTCGTCCACCGCAATACGCTCGTCTATCGTCTGGAAAAGATCAAAAAGCTCACGGGGCTTGACCTGCGCGAGTTTGATGACGCGATCACCTTTAAGGTCGCGCTCATGGTCAAAAAGTATCTCACCTCCCGCGGGATCGAGGCATAAAGCGAATAAAAGGAACCTGTCTGCTATGCAGACAGGTTCCTTTTATTGCGATGTATGAAAGCAAACCGGAGCAGGAAGGGGGAGCTATCGAGGCGGCTGCCTGCCATCTCCCGTCATGCTTCTTCCTCGAACGCCTTTTGATGCTTCAGGAAGAAATCATAGTAGGTGCGCACATTCTCAAGTTCCGTCCACCTTTTCACTGCGACGGGGCGCTCGTCCAGGTCATAGATCTTTGCCTGCGGCAGCGCGAGCAGGAAAGGGGAGTGGGTAGAAATAATGAATTGACAGCCATCGTATCGGGCGGCAATGGATATGTACTCCATAAGGTCAAGCTGAAGCTTGGCAGACAGGCTGTTTTCCGGTTCGTCGATGAGATACAGGGCGTTGTCACGGATGCGGTCGGTGTAGTATTTCATCGCCGTCTCGCCGTTGGAGAACATATCGATATTGCGCATCAGACGTTCCTTGACAAAGCGGGACTTGGACAGGCGCTTTGCGTCGCAGCCCTCTTTCCACTTGTCGTAATCGTCCAAAGAAGTAAAGCGCAGCTCTTTATACTTGCGGTCGGTGTATTCTGCCATCAGCTCTTCCCGCCGGCTGTCGATGCCGTCATTGAGATGGCGCATGTCGAGGAGGTGATCCGATACATCGTCGCTGGTCAGGATCTGGCTTTCGTTGGGAATGCGCGACGCATCCAGGCGGCACATCGACACATAATCCGAAAAGAAAGCACTTCCACTGAACGCGCTGTGGCGCGTAAGACGCATCTTTTCCGCGATGATGTTCAGCAGAGTCGTCTTACCCGAGCCGTTTCCGCCATAGAAAATGGTGATCGGCTCGAATGTGAGGCGGCTGAGTCCCTTGTCGGGGAAGATCTTGAACGGATAAATACCGTTAAAGCACGTCATCTTCTGCCCCAGTATAAATTGCATTTCGCGTCCGTCTGATGCAAGCTCAAAGCTGCGAAGATACAGTTTCATCGCGGATATTTCCTCTTTTCGGTTTCTTTGATCGCAAAGCGCAGATTCATCTGCGCCGCATCGGCGGGGCTTGCTCCGGCGTCCGGTCTTTTACAGGAGGCTCCTCGTTGAGCACGGGAAGCTGCGCGATAAGCGGCGAGCGCAGGCGGACATCCTGATAGTTCACATCAAATGCCAGCGACCTTTGGAATTGCCCTGACGCAGCAGCGGTCTTTACGCCGCGCCGCACCGTTTGATCCAGCTCCATTTGCCCCGCAAGGCGGCGAAGCTGCGTGTTGTTATCGAAGACTTCATCACGAAGACACGCAAACTCTTCGGAAGTTATATGCTTATAGGGGATGCGGTCAATGTCATTTCGCTTTGCATACAGCCTTCGCATACTTTCAAACTGCGCGATGCGGGCGAGCTTGCGCGTCATTTGCTCTGCGTCCATCGGCTGTGTCCCATGACCAAGCGCGCTCCTCGCGTCGGCGCACTCCTTCGCGCACTGCAAATACATATCGAGCTGTGCCGCTGAAGAAAGCTGCTGTTCCAGCCATGCTTTTGCCCGTGCTTCCTTGTCGGGCGCATCCGCGAAGCGCTCCATCGCCGCGTCGAAAAGAGGTCCGTCGCGGAAAGCGGGATTGTCGGCGCAAAGCTGCGTGATGCTGCGTCTGGCGCGAACGGCAAACCAGAGCGGAGCGGCATCCTTGGAAAAAAGCTTCTCTTCTTTGGAGATATCAAGTCCTTGCACCGCAAGGTCTATGCGTTTATCCAAAGCCTCAAGTCCGTGGGCGACCGCTTCCGCCAGCTTGTGAAGGTCCGGCGGGTCCTGAGAGAGGATATCTGCCGCTGTGCTGCCGCAGGTGCGCTTTTGCGTGCAAAGCTGCGCGGGGTCCATCAGCTCGGTAAGCGTGGGTTCGCCCTCGGCATCTGCGGATCCCAGCATAAGCAGCATGCCAACCGCCATCGCGGTCGAGCGGCAGTTTTTGACTTTGAAGCCGCCATCGTAAAGCCGCGTGTCATCTCCGGAAAAGAGCGACTGCTCAAAAAACGCGTCAGCGGACGCTGTGGTGGAGACAAGTTCTGCAAGCTGTGCCACAGCCTCACCGAGTGCAAGCGCCTGATGCACCGCGTCTTCGAGGGAATCGAGGATCCGCTGACATTCCCGATGCACCATCACCTCCATGGCGCGGTACTCCGCGATGAAAAAGCACTGTTTTTGATAGCGCTTGCGGGCGCGCTCGCGCGCCTCGAGCTGCGCTTCGTATTCGTCGATCTCTGCTTCTTTGGAAAAACTGAGTTTGCTTAAAAAGCGTTTGAGAGCGCCTGCCGCAACAAGCTCGACCTGCGGATGCCCCTCGCGCTCCATACGCATGGGGGTCTTGGGGATGCTGCCGTCCGGATCGGGTACGAAGACCTCGACCCGTCGGTCGGCTGCAAGCGCGGAGCCGACAAGCTGCGCGCTTGCCTCGCGGACATATTTTTGATAGTACACATCAAAGCTGGGATGCTCCGCACAAAAGCGCTCGCGCTCCCGTGCGTCTTTTTGGCGGGCGAGATTTT
>JAFQUN010000141.1 GCA_017408525.1 Oscillospiraceae bacterium | reverse complement strand
TACGCCGAGATAGCGGATCTCGCCCGGACCTGTCATGCCCGTTTCGATCACCGCCGCCTCATGCTCCGGCGTGAGGCGGAACATCATCATCGGCGCACCGATCTCGTTATTGTAATTCGCTTCGGTTTTCAGCACATTGTACTTCGCGCCGAGGACAGCGGCGATCATTTCCTTCGTCGTCGTCTTGCCGACGCTGCCCGTGATCTGCACAAAGGGGATGTCAAACCGTGCGCGGTAGTGCGCGGCAAGGTCACGCAGCGCCCGGCAGGTGTCTTCGACCTGCACATAAAAACGCCCCTCGCGCATCGACTCCGGCGCGCGCGCGCAAAGACAGCCCGCCGCCTGTTCGAGCGCCGCGTCTATGTAATCGTGACCGTCGAACGTCTCCCCGACGATGGGGATAAAAAGCTCCCCCGCGCCGATCTTGCGGCTGTCAGTCGAAACGCCGCAGATGACCGTCTCCTCCGCACCCGCGAGGAGCATCCCACCCGTCGCCTCCACGATCTCACGCACACAAATATCAAGCATCGCCCTGCGCCTCACTTTCCAAATGTCGATAAAGCTCCATATTACTAACGGTATATTATACCACCGTGCGCATCGAATTACAACAAAAGAAATGCTCCCCGCCTCATGCAAAAAATATGTCCGCTTGCATCTTTTATAAATATCCTGTAATATGTTTTAAACGCTTTCAGGAGGTACTTCCATGGAAAACAAGCGGATGATCGAAACGACCTCTTTTTCACTGCACGTCATGGCAATGGTGTTTATGCTCTGCGACCACCTGTGGGCAACGGTCATCCCGGGGAACGACTGGCTCACCTGCATTGGGCGCATTGCCTTTCCGATTTTCGCATTTATGACGGTGGAGGGGTATTTTCACACAAAAAACCTCAAAAAGTATGCTCTCCGCCTGCTTCTTTTTGCTCTTTTATCCGAGCTTCCGTTCAACCTCGCCTTTGGCGGCAGCCTGATCTACCCCATACACCAAAATGTCCTGTGGACATTTCTGCTCTCGATCGGTCTTATCCATTGGAACGAAAAGGCAAAAGCGAAACAAAAACGCCTGCCGCGCATTCTCGTCGGCTGCGCAAGCGTGATCGTCGGCTATATCGTCGGTCTTTTTACAATGATCGATTATTTCTACGCCGGCGCACTGACTGTCCTCGTCTTTTACTTTTTCCGCAAAAGAGCATGGTGGAGCTGTATCGGACAGCTTGTCTGCCTTTGGTACATCAATACGGCGCTGCTCGGCGGCTTCTGCTACGAGATCGTTCTTTGGACAGGTCGCTCCTATCTTCTCCACCGTCAGGCGCTCGCACTGCTGGCGCTCATCCCGATATGGCTCTATCGCGGAAGGCAAGGACATCACAGCAAGGCGTTTCAGTATATCTGCTACGCTTTCTATCCCGCCCATCTGCTGATTTTGGGTCTTATAAAAGTTTTGTGGCTATAAAACCAAAAGGAACCGATGCAAAACGCGATTTGCACCGGTTCCTTTGTTCTCATTCCGCTTCTTGCAGCGGCGCAATGCCCCTGCAAAAGGGAGTTGTTGTTCCGCGCTCCGGCGCGGGTCACTTTGCCGTCAGGCAAAGTAACCAAAACTGATTTAGAAACCTACGGTTTCTAAAAACTTCCCTTCGCTCTATTGTTTGTGCTTTTGTAAGCCTCGGCGCGTGGAAAACGAATCGACTATGCTCTTTTTCTCGGGCGTTACGCCCTACTTTTAGGTCAGCGAGAGTGCTTTTAATTCAAGGACAGCGCCTACCCTTGATAAGCCCCGATGGTGTGTCGTTTATGGTCGCGGGAGTGCCATCTTTACTCAAGCTGCAGCAGGCGCGGTCAGTGAAACGCAGACACCATCAAACCCCAAAAAACAGCGCGTAACGCGCGGATACGGAGACGGAGGTAAATTCGTCAAAGGGCGCCGAGGCTCACCTTGGCAGATGTAGTATAGTGAAAGGAAATTCTCAAAAACCATGGGTTTTTGAGCCGCATTTTTTGGCTTCTTTTTTGGGCGGGAGCAAAAAAGAAGCTCGCCGCCGGAGCGGCGAAACAACCCCCTCGCGCTCGGAAGCGCGAAACGTTCCTTTTGTAGAAACTGTCATCGTGCGAAGGAAGGAATTTCTTAAAAACCATCGGTTTTAAGCCGCTTTTGGTTCCTTTTGGCGGCGCAAAAAGGAACTCCGCTCCCGCAGGAGCGGAGCGACCCCTTTGCAAACTTTTAATACAGCCAGCTCAAAAAGCCGCCACCCTCGCGCTCGTCGCAAATGTCCATCGCAGCGCAAAGCATCTGCGCCGCACTCTCGCGTGTAACAGCCTCACCGAATCCCTCACCGCCAAGTGCAGCAGCAGGGATAACACTGACCGATTCCATATTCGCGACCGCCTGCTGCGCCCACGCGGGCACGGCAGCTCCGGGCGCAAACACGTCCTGTGCGTCCACATCCGTCACTGAAAGCAGACGGTTCAAAACGGTTGCCGCCTCGCCGAGCGTGATGGGCGCGTCGGATACAAACGCAACACCTTCATCTGTCATCACGCCGCAGACAACGCCATCGCGCAGTGCGGCGCTCGCGTAGGATTTTGCCCACACAGGGATCGCCGCATCATCGCAAAAGCCGGTCATCGTGACCTCTTCGACCTGCGCGCCTGTCGCAGCCATCGCCATCGCGACGAATTCACCACGACTTACAACGCGCTCCGGCTCGAAAAAGTGACTGCCGCTCACGCACGAACCGGTAAAAACACCTTCCTCGGCAAGGCGCACCGCAGCAGTTGCGGCGGCATGGTCGGTCATATCGGCATACGTTACCTTTGCCCGCGCCTGGCGGATGGAAATTTCGACAACAGCGGGCGCGGACACATTCCCCTGTGCATCCTGGGCAACATAGGTGAAGCTGTCGCGTCCCGACTTTTCGGCGGTATAGCAAAATGTGTCGTCCTCGATGGAAAGAACGCCCTTTTTCGGCTCCTTCACAATGGAAAAAGTCAGTGCATCCTCACCGTTTTGGATGGCGGTGAGCTTCCCTGTGTAGGGAATATCTTTATAGACCTGTATTTCCATGTTCTCCGCAATGGGTGCTCCTTCAGCAGGTGCGGCGTTTTGCTCACTCTTTGTAAAAAGCGCGGAAACAGGTGCCGCACCGATAAGCGTTGCAAGCAAAATCGCCATCACAAAGGGAAGCGTTTTTGTAAAAATGGTACGCTGTTCGTTCAAGACAATGACCTCCTTACAAGTTGTACCGTTAGTATGAACGAACACCGCAGGGCTTATTCTTTTGTTTTCCTGACGAGGATCAGTTTCACCGCTCCGGCGGCGAGCTTCTTTTTTGCTCCCGTTCAAAAAAGAAGCCAAAAAAGTCAGCTTAGAAACCGTAGGTTTCTAAATCAGTTTTGGTTACTTTGCCTGACGGCAAAGTAACCCGCGCCGGAGCGCGGAACCCTCCCTTTGGCAGGGGCTCGCAGCCTTGAAAGCGGCTCGAAAGAGCAACAAAAACCCCCATGCAGAGACTTCCGTCCCTGCACGGGGGATAAAAACTTATGCCCGCAGCCATTCCGGCGGCGTTCGCATCTTCACGCCCGAGACGATCCCCATTGCGGCGAAGAGCGTCACGATCGACGACCCACCATAGCTGAAAAACGGCAGCGTCAATCCGATAACAGGCATCACATAAAGGCACATACCGACATTGGCAACGATCTGGAAGATCAGCATTCCTGCCATGCCGACGCACACATATGACTCCATCGTTGTGCGCGCGCGGCGCGAAGTGAGGAGGCACTTGATGACGATGGCAAAAAGCAGGACCAGTATGGCTATGCAGCCCACCATGCCAAGCTCCTCTCCCGCGACGGAGAAGATGAAGTCCGTCTGCCTCTCGGGAAGCGAGGATTTATACGCCGACTGCGTCTGCGTACCGTTGAAGATGCCTTGTCCCCAGAGCTTTCCGGATCCCAGCGCGAGCATACTGCGCCCCTGCTGCCAACCGACGCCGAGCGGGTCGAGGTCATGGTCAAAAATCGTAAGAAAGCGTTCTACCATATAGTCTTCGATGACCCCTGTCGCCCAAAGAGCGGCGATACCGCCTACAGCACACGCACCGCCGATCACGAACCACCGCAGCGCCGCACCGGCGGCAAACGCCATGCACAAAAAGATGAACACATACACAAGCGCGCTTCCAACATCCGACGAGATGACGACGATAAGACCGAGCATAAGAATAAGGTGCGCACCCACCTGCGCAACGTTTGAAAACTGCCGCAGGTCGTGTTCCTCGCGCAGCCACTCAAGCTGCCGTGCCAAAAGCAGCACAAAGGTGATCTTCACGATCTCCGCCGGCTGGATATCGACCGGCAGCCAATCCGCGCCAAGCCACGCACGGTTTCCGTTCCGCTCTTGCCCGAGCGGGGTGAGCAGCAGCAGCAAAAAGCCAATGTTGAAACCGAGTATCCACCGCCATTTTTTGACAAGCTCCACAATGTCGATGCACGAGAAAATGAAGTAAAAAACGATGCCGATCAGCATTGCCGCCGACTGGATAATGACATAACGATTCGTCTGACGGAAATTCGTCGCGCTTGCGATCAGCACGATCCCATACACCGTTGCAGCACAGCAAAGCCCCAGCAGCTTCATGTCAGCCTGCCGGATCACCTCCGCTGTCATACTTGTCAATCGGCTCATGCGTCTCTCCCTTAAAAGTGAAGTCTCCTCGCGCGAGGATGAATTTTATGATTGCTTATTTTATCACAAGATAAAAAGACTGTAAACCTCGCAATTTTGTATTTCCACCGCGCGCAAAACGTGCTATACTTGCGCTGAAAGGATGGTGAGAACGCCATGGTTTACATCTCCCACAGCGAGGCGGAAACGGAATCGATCGCCGAAGCGCTCAGCAAATCGCTCAAAAGCGGCACGGTGCTCGCCTACCGCGGCGATCTCGGCATGGGAAAGACGGCGTTCACGCGCGGACTTGCGCGGGGACTTGGCTGCCATGAGCGCGTCACAAGTCCGACCTTCACCATCGTCAACGAGTACGACGGCGCGATACCGCTGTTCCATTTCGATATGTACCGATTGGAGAATGTAGACGCGCTTTTTGACATCGGCTGGGAGGACTATCTCACCCGCCCGGGCGTGTGCGCCGTGGAGTGGAGCGAGCGTGTGGAGGATGCCCTCCCGCCCGACACGCTGTTTGTCACCATCGCGCGCCACGCGGAAAACGAAAACTGGCGCACCATCACCATCGAAGGAGGCGCGGAAAAATGAAGCTCCTTGCCATTGAGACTTCCGCTGTGAGCGTCTCGGCAGCTGTGGTGGAGGATGGACGGCTCATCGCCTCCGCCTATCAGAATACGGCGCTTACGCACAGCCGTACCCTCATGCCGATGGTCGACGCGATGCTGCAAACGGCGGAGCTTCGACTTGCGGACATGGACTGCTTTGCCGTCGCGGCAGGACCGGGTTCGTTCACGGGACTTCGCATCGGCATCTCGGCAGTCAAAGGACTTGCATGGGCGCTCGAAAAGCCATGCCTCGCCGTTTCCACGCTCGAGGCGATGGCGTACAGCCTCCGCCACATGGACTGCACCATCGTCTGCGCAATGGACGCACGGCGCCAGCAGATCTACAACGCGCTCTTCCGCGCCGGAGGCGGCACGCTCACGCGGCTTTGTGGTGACCGCGCCATCGCGCTTTCCGACCTTTGCGCTGAGCTTTGCGATACAAAGGATGCGCTCATCGTCGTCGGTGACGGCGCAAAGCTGTGCGCGGACTATCTCGCAGAAAACGGCATCCCCTGCACGCTTGCGCCGCCGCACCTTGTGATGCAAAGCGCAGCAGGTGTTGCGATGGCAGGCGAAGAGCTTGCAAAGCTGGGCGCGTTTGTGACCGCGCAGGAACTTGCACCGGTTTACCTTCGCCTTTCGCAGGCGGAGCGGGAGCGCCTCGCGCGTCAAAAAGAAGCAGAATCTGAAAATACAAAAAGAGAAGGAGAATAAATATGTTTGCGGAAAATGTGTATATCATGGAGCATCCCCTTGTCTCGCATAAGCTGTCCATTCTGCGCGATAAGAATACGAGCGTCAAGGATTTTCGTGAGCTTGTGTCCGAGATCGGTATGCTCATCACCTATGAGGCAACGCGCGACCTGCCGCTTGTCACCAAGACGGTCGAAACGCCGCTTTGCACGGCGGAGGTGCCAATGCTCGCGGGCAAAAAGCTCGCTGTCGTTCCCATTCTGCGCGCGGGGCTCGGTCTTGTCGACGGCATTTTGCGCATGATCCCCTCTGCCCGCGTGGGACATATCGGAATGTACCGCGACGAGGAGACGCTCGAGCCGCACACCTATTTTTGCAAGCTGCCCAAGGATATCTCTGAGCGTGAGGTGATGGTCGTCGATCCGATGCTCGCAACGGGCGGCTCGGCGGAGGCGGCGATCACGGAGCTGAAAAGCCGCGGCTGCAAGGCGATCAAGCTCGTGGTTCTGCTCGCCGCACCGGAGGGCATCGAGCGCATTACCGACGCGCACCCCGATGTTTCCATCTACTGCGGCGCGGTCGATGAAAAGCTCAATGAGCGCGGGTACATCCTCCCCGGTCTCGGCGACGCCGGCGACCGCATTTTTGGAACGAAGTAAGGCATTTTTGTAAACATAGCAGCAGCGAATATGAAAACAGTCGACGCGGTCAAGCACCGTATTTTGCAGCTTTGCGCCGAGCGCAATATTACCATCAATAAACTGGCAAACCTTTCCGCTCTTCCCCCCTCATCGCTCAAAGCGATTTTGTACGGCAGAAGCCAAAACCCAAAGCTTTTGACCATCAAGATCCTCTGCGACGGTCTTGGCATCACGCTGGGCGAATTCTTCTCCGCACCCGAGTTTGACGAGCTCGAGCAGGAAATAGAATAGCAACGGAGGAAATTTGGCTATGAACAAGCAAAGACATTTGGGTATCCGCGCCGACGCGGAAATGCTCGACAAATTTTATTACGTTTCCAAATACAATGGACGCAGCGGCAGCGGACAGATCCTGTTTTTGATGCGCTCGCTGATCGAGGATTTTGAAAAGGAACACGGTAAGATCACTGAAGCAGATATTGCACAAATGAAAACAGGAGATTGAGTAAAAAGTGTGTCTTATCCCCTTGCGGTACAATGTACTGCAAGGGGATCTTCTCTCATTTTCCTGCTTTATTTCCAACCGAAAGCATTATGTAAGCCCACTTCTTGACATCACATCGCACTTCCAGTATCATGTCTTTGCGGTGTATACTCCGTAAAATCATCTTCCGAAAGGCATCCGCCGGTATGAAATATACCTCCCACCGCGCCGCCGCACTTACACTCGCCGCGGCGCTGCTTCTTACACTCTGCGCCTGCTCCGCTGTGCAGTCCGATCCCCACACCGACGCGCCATACTATACCTTTACTGACGCACTCGGTCAAACCGTCACGCTCACGCACAAGCCGCAGCGCGTTGCCGTGCTCTTCTCATCCTTTGCCGACCTCTGGCAAACAGCGGGCGGCGAGGTCGCCATCACTGTCGGTGAGAGCGTGGAGCGCGGCTTTGCCGACGCTTCTGCCATCCTTGTTGACGACGGCGCAGGAAAGACGATCAACTCGGAGCTTCTCCTTGCCGCACAGCCCGACTTTATCCTCTGCTCCGCCGACATCGAAGCGCAGGTGAATACTGCCGCACTCATGCAAAAAGCGGGGATCAGCTCCGCGTGTCTTCGCGTGGAGACTTTTGACGACTACCTCGCCGCACTTCGTATCTGCACCGGTATCACGGGTGACACAGATGCCTACCGCAAGCACGGCGAAGCTGTGAAATCGCGCATCGACGCACTTTTTGCCGCACTCGACGAGGATCAGCCCGAAAAGCGCATTCTCTTCATCCGCGCAGGCTCCGGCGCAGGCGCGACGAAGGCAAAAACGGCAGCCGAGCATTTTGCCGCCGCTATGCTCCGTGAGCTTGGCACATACAATATTGCCGAAAATGCCCCCATCCTCCTTGACGGTCTGAGCATTGAGGAGATCCTGCGAGAGGACCCCGACTATATCTTCATCTCCCCGATGGGCAGTGAAGAGGCCGCCCGCGCACACATGGATACCGTCCTTGCGCAAAGCACATGGCAGTCTCTGACCGCCGTGCAAAACGGGTGTTATGTCTACCTCCCAAAAGACCTCTTCCAGTTCAAGCCGAACGCCCGCTGGGCAGAAGCTTACGAATACCTGATCGAAACATTGTATGAAAAAGAAAAATGACTCCCGCGCGCCCGGGCATGGCGCCATATATATCACCGTCACCGCCGCACTTGTGGGCGCGGCGGCACTTTCGCTGCTTGTGGGGGCAGTGCATCTTTCTCCTGCGCAAATTCTTTGCGCACTTTTTTCTCCCGACAGCTCCACTGCCGCAGCGATCGTTCGTCTTTCACGGCTGCCGCGCACCGCTGCAGCTATGCTTGCCGGAGCCGGGCTTTCCATCGCCGGCGTTCTTTTGCAGGGCGTGACCGACAACCACCTTGCAAGTCCGAATATCATCGGCGTGAACGCGGGCGCAGGACTTTTCACCATCCTCACGCTCCATCTTTTCCCAACTGCTGTCCTCGCCCTGCCCTTTGCAGCATTTTTTGGCGCATTTGCCGCTGCATCTGTGATCCTGCTCACTGCAGGGCGCATCGGCTTTTCCAAAACGAATGTCATCCTCGCGGGCATCGCGCTCACAAGCATCCTGAATGCCGCGATCTCCTTTGTCTCGCTCATCGACAGTGACGTTGTCGCCGCATACAATTTCTTCTCCGTCGGCGGACTTTCCGGCATCCCTCCGCATACGCTCGCCGTACCCGCTGTGCTGATCGCGCTTTCATGGGCGCTGTCGCTCCTCCTCTCGCGGAAGATCTCCGTCCTTTGCCTTGGTGATGCGCTTGCCGTCTCGCTGGGCGTTCGTGTACGCTTTCTGCGTGCAGTGTGCATCATCCTTGCCTGCGCCGCTGCCGCATCGGTCGTAAGCTTTGCGGGACTTTTAGGCTTTGTGGGGCTTGTCGTCCCGCACATCGCCCGCCGTCTTGTCGGTGAGAGCACCGCACGCCTTCTTCTGTGCGCACCGCCCCTCGGCGCAGCAGTTGTCCTGCTTGCCGATACGCTCGGGCGCACACTTTTCGCCCCAACGGAAATTCCCGTCGGCATCGTGATGGCATTTGTCGGCGCACCGTTTTTCCTTGCACTTTTACTGGGGAGGCAAAGCAATGCTTGAGATCAAAAACCTTCACGCCCGCCTTTCGCGGCGCAGCATCCTGCAGGGTGTCGACCTCACGCTCACGCCGCACACGCTCACGGCTGTCGTCGGCAAAAACGGCTGCGGCAAGTCGACCCTCGTTGGCTGCATTGGTCAAACGACCCCCTATATGGGCGAGATCCTTTTCTCGGGCAGAAACCTTGCTCTCATGCCGCCGCGCGAGCGCGCGAGCCTCGTCTCCATCCTCCCGCAAACGCTCCACGCGCCGCATATCACCGTGCGCGAGCTTGTCACCCTCGGGCGCAGTCCCTACATCGATATCGCCCATCACCTCACCGCAAACGACCGCGCCGCCGTCGACCACGCGCTGGAGATCATTGGCATCGCAGACCTTTCCGCCGCGTATGTGGACACGCTCTCCGGCGGTGAGCGGCAAAAGGCATATCTCGCCATGACGCTCGCGCAGGATACGCGCCTTTTGATCCTCGACGAGCCGACGACGTATATGGACATGGCGTATGAGCAGTCGTTTCTCTCACTTTTGACCACGCTTCACCGCCGCCATAAGAAAACACTTCTTGTTGTGATGCACGACCTCACACAGGCTGTGCGCCACGCCGACCACATCGCCGTGATGGATGACGGGCATATCGTCTTCTGCGGCACAACGAAGGAATGCCTCGCTGCAAATGTTCTCGAGCAGACTTTCGCCGTCCGCCGCCATGCAAGCGGCGAGCGCATCTTCTTCACCGCTGACTGATTCGAGTCGATATCTGCGAAAAAGCGCTCATCAAATAGTGAAATATGGCAGCAGGAATCCTGCTGCCATATTTTCATTTTCATCTCTCCCCCATTGCCTCCTGCAATTTCTGCAGCGCCCGCTTCTCGATCCGCGATACATAGCTTCTGGATATCCCACAGCGCTCCGCGATCTGGCGCTGCGTCTGCGGCACGCGCCCGCCAAGACCATAACGCTCGGAAATGATCTGCGCCTCGCGCTCGGTCAAGCATTCCCTCACAAGCCTCCCAACCGCGATCTGATCCTCTCGATCCTGCAGATCCTTCAGCATCGTATCATCCACTCCGACAATGTCCATCAGATAAAGCGCATTCCCATCCTTATCCGTCTCGATCGACTCCGAGAGCGACACCTCACTTTGCAGCTTTTTCTGACTGCGAAAATACATCAAGACCTCATTTGCTATCCACTCTTAGCGGCTCCACATCGCCCCTTTCCACCGCTTCATCAAAATTTTCGTCTGTTTCGCTTTCTGCGACCTGATTCCCGATGCCTACCGGCTCCTCTGGAAATTCATACTCATAGTCCGAACCAAACAGCACCACATGGGCGTCCTTGC
>JAFQUN010000140.1 GCA_017408525.1 Oscillospiraceae bacterium | reverse complement strand
GCGGAGACAAGACCGAGCGAAACGATCCAGCCCTTGAGGTTATCCCACTTGCCGTCTTCGATGATCTGCTTGAGCGCATCCTTGGTGGAGGAAGCAAGACCCTTCATCGCGGAGGTGATGGTCATGCCCTCGCCGTAGCCGCCGTCGATGATGCCGGCCTGGTCAACGTCAACACCGACGACCTTGCCGCCGACCTTGGCAGCAGCTTCAGCAACGGAGGTGTAGACGCCGCCGCCGCAGGCGAAGACAGCCTCAACACCGCCGGCGTACCAGGTGTCCATCGCAGCGGTGATGTCCGCGTCGCCGAAGAACTGGTTGGCATAGGCATACTTCACATTGACGTCAACGCCAAGCTCGGAAGCCGCGGCGTCAGCGCCCTGGAGGAAGCCGTAGCCGTAACGGATAACAGCGGGAACAGCCATGCCGCCGCAGAAGCCAAGGTCAGTATAACCCATCTTGACGGTGGCGTAGCCTGCCATGTAACCGCAAAGCTCTTCCTGATAGATCATGGTGTAGACGTTGGAAAGGTCAACGTACTTGGAAAGCTCCCAGTTGTCGGGGTTGTAGTCGTACTGCTCACCGGCAGCACCGACACCGGCTTCAAGATAGTCGCCTTCGGCAACGTCGAGCACGACGAACTTGACATCGGGGAACTGTGCAGCAGCTTCAACAACGGCGCCGGCGAACGCAAAGCCGGGCATGACCATGATGTTGTAACCTTCGTCAGCCGCCTTTTCGATCATGGCGACACGCTCGGCGGTGGAGTCACCGGCGGGCTTGAAGTAGTTGAAATCGATGCTGTTTGCTGCGCAGTACTCCTTGCAGGCTTCATAAGTAGTCTGGTTGAAGGACTGGTCGGTGATGTCACCGTAGTCGGTGATCATGGCGACCTTGTACTCCGAGGCGGCATCATCGCCGCCGGTGGTAGCAGTGTCGCCCGTGGAGGGGGTGCTGTCGCCGGAAGTGTCTTCGGTGGTGTCACCGCCGCCGCCGCAGGCGACGAGGGCAAGCGCCATGGTAAGTGCCAAAAGCAGAGCTAAAAACTTCTTCATATCTTTCTATAACCTTCCTTTCGTAATTTGACGCGGAGCGCCGTTACAGTTATTGTACATGAAAAAGTCTATAAAATCAATAGTGAAAACGTTTTCAATAAGGGTTCTTCAAAAAAACACATCTTGTTGCTTTTTTTGAAATTTCTGTTATAATGTTGAAAATCGACAAGTTCTTTTTGCCGATGACAGGAGGATAGCGATGAGAAGATTTTTCACTGTTTTTTTGCTTACGTTTGTTCTTTGCATCTCCCTTTGCTCCGTTGCGCTTGCAGCCGGCGAAGATTTCACCGTTGAAGAGGGCGTACTCACCGCCTACACCGGCGAAGGAGGCGATGTTGTCATTCCCGATAATGTGACCGTTATCGGCGAAAAAGCCTTTGCCGACTGCACCACGCTCACAAGTGTCACGATCCCCGGCAGCGTCAAGCGCATCGGAGACAGTGCGTTTTTGCGCTGCACTGCGCTCAAGTCTGCCACTATCTCCGAGGGAGTTGAAAAAATCGGTCTTCTTGCGTTCAGCCACTGTTCCGCACTTGAAAATGTAAAATTACCGTCAAGTCTGGAGCAGATCGATGTCTTCGCATTTTTCGGCTGCACCGCTTTCACAGCAGCCGTTCTTCCCGACGGCATAAGTGTCCTTCCCGCAGGGCTTTATTTCGGCTGCACAGGGCTTGAGAGCGTCGGCATTCCGGCAAGTGTCACCTCCATCGGTGATGAAGCGTTTGAAGAGTGTGCCGCTCTCACCAACACCTACTACGGCGGGAGCGAGCAGCAGTGGAGCGAGATCGAGATCAACATGGGCGATGACGGCAATGACTATATGCTTGTTTCGCAGATCCATTACAACAGCGAAATGCCTGTCATCGAGGGCGCGCCAAACGCTTCCGGCGACGAAAACACCCCTGACACACCGCCGCAGGAGGATACGCCAACTGTGCAGCCCGATGCACCCGACGCACCCGATGCCCCTGTTGAGCCCAACACACCGTCTGCCGGCGACGGCATCGACACTTCAACCGTTGTCGCTGTCGTTGCTGTGGTCATTGCCGCTGCCGCGCTCTTTGTCGCGCTGCGAAAGAAAAAGTGATCGGAAAGATGCAAAAAGACTGCTGCGAGCATTTTCGCAGCAGTCTTTTTATATGTATCTATTTCGCCGCCTTCGATGCGCCGACAAGCCAGCGGAACGTCGAAAGGTGCCCAAGGCGTTCAGGGTGGAACTGCACAGTGAGGATCTTCCCCCCTTCGTGTTCCGTACCTTCGATAATGCCGTCATCCGACCATGCCGTCACGCGCATCCCCTGCCCCACCGTGCGAAGCGCCTGATGATGTACAGAGGTGACATGCGCCGTTTCACCGTAAAAGCTGCGAAGAAGGGAGCCTTCCTCCGTGCGCATACCATGCGTGGCGTTGCCCTCCGGCTTAAAGTGTGCATCCTTGTCATGCCCGATCTCACAAAGGTCACGCACCATTGTGCCGCCGAGAAGACAGTTGATAAGCTGATGTCCGCGGCAAATGCCGAGGATCGGCATATTGCACGCGCGCGCCTTGTCAAAAAGGCGGCGCTCGCAGCCATCACGGGCAGGCGGGTCATAGCGCATCATCGGTCCATCCTCGTACCCGCCAAGCTTCGCGGCAATATCGGCACCGCCGCTGAGCAGAAGCCCGTCAAGGTAGGAAATATTTTCACAGCAGTACGGAAGCATCACCGGCTCACCGCCGGCAGCGGCGATCATGTCGCAATACAGGTCTCGCAGCATATACTTTCCAAGGTCACGATCCCACTCCGTCGTAATGCCGATCACAGGTCTGTCCAATTGCGTCACTCCTTTTCTATTCTGTCATGATTTTCAAAATCTCCCTATCCGTTTCGCGCATACCAAGGCGTGCCACACGCCCAACATTGTCGATCGTCTTTTCCACATCGTCGCCGAGAATGCCGTCTCCGTCGCAGAAATTTGCGCCGGACAAATACATATCGTAGCCCATAAGCCCCGCGTCGACCGCTGCGGAGATCTTCGCAGCGCACGACGGCTTCGCCCCATCGCAGGTAATGCCGTTGACGATGGCAAGCGCGTTTGAAAGCGTTGCACTGACGCCTTCAAGATCTGCCCCTTGCAGATAGGCGATCGCCGCACCCGCTGCGCAGCCCGCACTGACAGCCCCACAAAAGGCGGAAAGGCGCCCGATGGGTGTTTTCTGGTGAATGGTCAAAAGATCGCTCAAAAGCAGCGCGCGCAGCATCTCGTCGCGGCTTTTGCCGAGGTGCTCGGCGTAGACGACGACCGGCATGCTGGCGGTGATCCCCTGATTGCCGCTGCCCGAGCAGATCGTCACCGGCATCTCGCACCCGCTCATACGCGCATCGGAGCCGGCTGCGGCGTAGGCACGCGCACGCACGCGGACATCGTCGCCGCGGCGCGCAAGAAGCGTGCGCCCGATATGAGCGCCCCACTCATTATGTAAACCCTCCTGCGCGATGGCGCTGTTGCAGCGCACCTGCTCTTCCAGAAGAGCGCGCACATCGTCCAGGTCGACCGTATTTGCAAAGTCATAGATATCAGCAACATCGAGTACGCTGCGGTCAGTAAGACCGCTCTTTTTCTCGCCCTCGTCCGTCGCCTCAAACACGCGCTCACCGTTTCGCTCGATGAGCGTGATGTTCGTGTGATAGTCCACGATGCGAAGGAATACGCTCTGCTCACCGTGGTACAAAGTCAGATTGATGTCAAAAAGCGGTCCCCCTTCCGTCGGACGGATCGTGATAGGACACGTTTCGAGAAAGACGCGCATCTGCTCTTTTTCCTGCGCCGTCACATGGGACAAAACCTCCAGCACGAGCGATGCGTCGCCCGCGACGATACCTGCGGCAACAGCCGCGCCGATCCCCTTCATGCCGTTTGTATTCGGCACGATGACGCTTTTCACGTTCTTGATGATATTCCCGCTGACCGCAACGTCAACGCGGTCGGGCATGCAGCCAAGAACCTCTCTTGCACGCGCAGCGCCATAGGCAAGGGAGATCGGCTCCGTACAGCCCATAGCGGGACGCAGCTCTTCGCTTAAAATGGCAATATACTGCCCATAGCGTTTATCCTGTCTGTCCACGATAAACCTCCTGATCATAATTATGTTTATACCTGTGTCGGGATTACGGCACACCACGTTTCGCACCCAACCTCTTATTAAATTATATACTATTTGCGAAAAAATGGAAGTACAAATTGTGAACTTTTCGCGCAATTTGCACAATTTTTTTCAGAGCATCCCTGCCTTAATGAAAAACAGGGTGCGGCACGAGCCGCACCCTGTCCGGATCCAGATCCCTTTTTACAGCTTGTAATGCACTTTGATCTCCTCGCGGCAGCGGCAAACACCGTAGACCGTGATAGAATTCACCGCGCGCTCGATAAGATCAAGCGAAACATCCGAAGAGACAGAGAGAAGTCCCACCACGACCACATCAAGCTGCTCACCTCGCGCGATGATCTCCTCAAGGTCGGCGTGGTTGAAACGCGCCATGCCAACATAGACCTTGCGTCCGCGCTCTTCATAATGTGTAAGCGTACGCTCGATGGAGTTGTTCTGGCTTTCAAGCTGGCTTTTGACGGCATACTTGACAAACTCCGTGCGCGTTGCAAAGTGCCCCTCGGCAATAAGCATATCAATATACCCCAGGTCAACGGTATTGACGTTAATGGTGACCTTTTCTGTTGTCAGCAGGCGAATATCATCCATCTTTCATTTCTCCTTCTTCATTATGACTTGCGTATGATTTTATCATCCCACGGGATGGTTGTCAACGGTAAAAGCTCTTTTTATTATTTTCCGGGCCTTCTTCTGTTTTGCCTTCCTGCTTTGCGGCGGTCTCTGCGAAGGGGATTTGTTTCACCGCAGCCGCAGACAATGCGCCAAGAAAACCAAGACAGAATAAAAAATCGACGGAAGGCGCAATGTCGCTTCCGTCGAAATATTTTATATCTCACGCCGCCCTTCGAGCGCACGCATGAGCGTTGCGTCATCGGCAAATTCCAAATGTCCGCCGACGGGGATGCCGTATGCAAGGCGCGTGACCTTCACATCAAAGGGCTTCAGCAGCCGCGCGATATACATTGCCGTCGCCTCGCCCTCGGTGTCGGGGTTGGTCGCCATGATGACCTCGCGGATTTCTCCCTTGCCGACACGCTCGACGAGCGACCTGATACGGATATCGTCGGGTCCGACATGGTTCATCGGCGAGAGGACACCATGGAGCACATGGTACAGACCGTTATACTCTCGTGCACGCTCGATGGCGATGACATCACGCGCCTCGGCAACGACGCACACTGTCGACACATCACGCTTGTTCGATGCGCAGATGGCACAAACGCCGCCGTCCGTCAGATTCTGGCACACAGGGCAGCAGGTAACGCTGCGTTTTGCATCAACGATCGCATCGGCAAACTCGCGTGCATCCTCCTCCGGAAGGGAAAGGACATGAAATGCGAGGCGCTGCGCTGTTTTGCCGCCGATCCCCGGAAGGCGCGCGAACTGCTCAACGAGCTTTTCAAGCGGAGCGGGAAAAAATTCCATCGCTTATCAACCTCTCAATTCCCGAATGCAGGCGGGGATATCCGCCGACTTATAGACCGCGCTGCCTGCGACAAGTACGTTCGCACCCGCAGCAATACAAAGCGGCGCTGTATTACGGTCCACGCCGCCGTCGACCTCCAGCTCGCACGCCGGATTCTCGCGCTCGATCATCGCGCGCACCGCTTCGACCTTGGGCATCATATCCGCCATGAAGCGCTGCCCGCCAAAGCCGGGTTCGACCGTCATAATAAGCACCATATCGACCTCATGGATGAAAGGCAGCGCCGCCTCAGCAGGCGTTTTCGGCTTGAGAACGATGCCCGCCCTGCGCCCGCGTGCATGGATCTTTTGCAGCGCGGCATGGATGTTCTCCTCCGTGTCCGACTCAACATGGCAGGTGACGATGTCCGCACCGGCGTCACAAAACGCGTCTATGTAGCGCACCGGACGCTCGATCATCAAATGAACATCCAGTGGGAGAGTGGTCGTCGGGCGAATGGACTTTACAACAGGGACGCCAATGGAGATATTCGGCACAAACAGCCCGTCCATCACATCGACATGGACATAGTCGGCTGTTTCGATTTTTTGAATGTCGCGCGCGAGATTTGCAAAGTCCGCCGCGAGAATAGAGGGGGCAATTTTGATCATGGCTTACTACTCATTTCTTTTCATTAAAAAGCCGCAAGCTACTCTCTTGCGGCTTTTTGACGGAAGTTAGTTCATCTGCTTGCGGCGGGAGAGATTCATCGTACCATCCTGCAGCGAAGACACCCAGTCAAGACTGCGGCCCGTGCCCTCGGCAACGCAGGAGATCGCATTTTCGGCAACGCTTGTGTGGATGCCGGTGCGGGCGGTGATGAGCTTATCAAAGCCGGACACGAGCGAGCCGCCGCCGGTCATAACGATACCGTTGGTGGAAACGTCGGCGATAAGCTCCGGCGGGGTACGCTCAAGGACAGCGTGGACAGCCTCCATGATGCGTTCAACAGGCTCTTCAAACGCGTCCATCATCTCGGTAGAGCTGACGGTGACGACCTTGGGAAGACCTGTGAGAAGGCAGCGACCCTTGACCTCCATCGTTTCGACCTCGTCTTTGGGGAAGACGCAGCCGATGCGGATCTTCATCTCCTCGGCGGTACGCTCACCGACAAGGACATTGTGTTTGCGGCGCATATACTTGACGACCGCTTCGTTAAACTGGTCACCGGCGACCTTGATGGACGAGGACTCGACAACGCCGGAGAGGGAGATGACGGCGATATCAGACGTACCGCCGCCGATGTCGACGACCATGTGTCCGTCGGGTTTTGCGATGTCGATGCCGGCACCGATCGCGGCGGCAACAGGCTCTTCAATAAGATACACCTTGCGCGCACCCGCCTGAATGCCCGCGTCGATAACGGCGCGCTCTTCGACCTCGGTGATGCCGGAGGGGACGCAGATGATGATGCGGGGCTTGAAAAGCTGGACACCGCAGACCTTGTGGATAAACTCCTTGAGCATACGCTCGGTCATGTCGTAATCGGAGATCACGCCCTCGCGCAGGGGGCGGATGGCAATGATATTGCCCGGGGTACGGCCGAGCATCGCCTGCGCGTCCGCGCCGACCTTGAGAAGCTTGCCCGTATTGCGGTCGATGGCGACAACGGACGGTTCATTCAGAACGACGCCCTTGCCTTTTACAAAAACGAGAACCGAAGCGGTACCGAGGTCGATACCGATATCTTTTGCCAAAGCGCACATATATTTCACCTCATTTTACATATGGTACAAAGCGGATTTTCCGCGATTTTATGTTTTCCTCGTGTCATGCACGTTATTTTTTATTATACCCACGTCTGATTCGTTTTGCAATAGAAATTGTGCGCTGTTTTTTTCTTAATAAAAAACAGAAGGCGCAGAGGTCAACTAACTTCTGCGCCTTTTACCGTGGTGCTTGATCCTGAAGGGTAAGCCACTCCATAGATACATTAAGAACTTTGGAAAATACCACAAGTTCGTAATCCGCGACGAAGCGGTCTCCTGTTTCAATCTTGCTGATCGCTTCACGCTCGATAGCAACACCGTTGACCTGCATACGAGCCGCAAGGTCGGATTGAGACAGCCGCATAGTCGTCCGCGCCTGATGGATACGGTCACCAGAGATATTTTTTCTTCCGTCAAAATCGTAAATCTTCAAG
The DNA here is from genome assembly GCA_017408525.1 of Oscillospiraceae bacterium. Taxonomy (GTDB): domain Bacteria; phylum Bacillota; class Clostridia; order Oscillospirales; family Oscillospiraceae; genus RGIG2163. The sequence goes on along the minus strand of JAFQUN010000140.1, from coordinate 12,637 downwards.
GCATCACCTCCAACGTGCCTTGACAATATCACCGATTCGGAATAATCTTGTAATAATAATTTACAATTTATAAAAAAATATTACAGAAAGAAGGAATGTCTCGCATGAAGACGGCTACGTTAAGAGAAAAGACGTGTTGTTTCACCGGTCACAGGGAGATACCAACAGGCAAGGCAGAAGAAATAGCAGAACAGACTGCCTCCGAGATTCGCAGGCTGATCGTCGATCATAATGTCAGCTTCTTTGGCGTTGGGGGTGCAATAGGCTATGATACGCTTGCCGCAAAAGTCTTATTTAACATCAGAGAGGCTGAGTTTCCAAACATAAAAGTGATTTTGGTTTATCCGTTTGATGGGTTTACAGACAGATGGTCATCGAATCAGAAATCGATCTATCAAAAGTTATTGCCAAAGTACAACAAAGTTGTATGTGTTTGTGACAAACCAAGCAAGGATGCCTTTTTAGCAAGGAACAGACATCTCGTAGATGGATCCACTTATTGCATAACATACTGTACCCGCGACGATGGCGGAACTGCCTACACAGTTCGCTATGCCAGACAGCAAGGGCTGGATGTTCGGAACATAGCCTTTTATAAACAATGATACTGCAACAAAAAAGTCCGGAAGCACAAGGAGCATAAAAGTTCTTGTGTTTCCAGACTTTTTATGTGTTTTGCCTATTATGACAAAATATATATGCAGGTTTCAGCTGCCTTTCTTCTCACCGCGCGTCATGGCAAGCACCGCGCATACAACGCTCGCCGCGCCGGAATCCCTCAAAACGCGGACACACTCTCCAAGCGTGCTGCCGGTCGTGAGAATATCGTCGATCAAAAGGATGCGTGCGCCCGCGATGTCTGCGCCGTCCACTGCGTCGTACATCCCCAGAACATTCGCCCGGCGCGCAGATGCATCCGAAAGCGAAGACTGCGCGGGATTGTCTGCGCACTTTTTGAGCAGCCTCACCGGCTTTGCATCCCACAGCCGCGCCGTCTCGTGCGCAAGGAGGTATGCCTGGTCATACCCGCGCGAGCGCAGACGCTTTTCACTCACAGGGACCCATGTCACAACATCAAACTCGCCTGCAAGCTCCTCACTCACACAGCGGGCGATGAGCGGTGCAAAATCGCGCGCCATCGACGAGACACCCTCGAACTTATAGCGCAGTATCGCCTCGCGCGCTGCGTCTTCATAGTAGAGCGGTGCGGCGCATTTCCCGAACGGCGCACCCTCGCGCAGAGGCTTTTCCGTGTAGGGGAGCTTCGCCTCGCACGCGGCGCAAACGCCGCGTTTTCCGATCTTGCGGCAGAAGGGACAGCGCGGTGGAAAGAGAAGGTCGAGCAGCGCATCAAGAATCTTCATCGCTCCGCCCCCTATTCATCCACACCGTTTTTCAGCCGCCAGCGAAGTCCGCTGTATCGCCGCTGCTGACGCTCGTTTTCCGTCATGCGAACGATGGTCGTATCGTCGCCGACAGCGACGAGCAGCTGCCGCGCGCGCGTGATGGCAGTGTAGAGCACACCGCGCACCATTAACCCCGGCGCACACGGCGCGGCAGCAAAGATGACGGCGGGGTACTCACTTCCCTGTGCCTTGTGGACGGTGATCGCGTAGGCGAGGTCGAGCTCAGAGAGCTTCACGGCTGCGTAGACGGCAACGCGGTCGTCAAAGGCGATGTGCAGCGTCTCCTGCGCGTTGTCAACGAGGAGGACGCGCCCGATGTCACCGTTGAAAACGCCCATGCCGCCTGTCCCATCTTCACGCGTCCAGACAATGTCGTAATCGTTTTTCGTCTGCATAACGCGGTCGCCCTCACGAAAAACGATCTCCCCGAACGGACGCTCGCGCTTGTCGGGCGCGGGTGGGTTGAGCGCCGATTGCAGCGCGCGGTTGAGCGCTGCCGTACCCGTTTCGCCGCGGCGCGTGGGCGTGAGCACCTGAATATCGTCACTCGCAAAGCCCATTTTCTCGGGAAGACGCGTGCGGCAAAGCTCGACGATCGTATCGACAAGGCGGACACTGTCGCGTCGTGGGAGAAAGAAAAAGTCCTCATCGCTGCTGTTTTTAAGATTTGGCACCGTGCCGACGTTGACGGCGTGCGCGTTTCGCACGATCGCGCTCTTCTCCGCCTGACGAAAAACGGCGTGCAGCGTGACCGTCGGGACGCAGCCGCTTCGGATGAGGTCGGAGAAAACGTTCCCCGCGCCGACGGAAGGAAGCTGGTCGCCGTCGCCCCCCATCACAAGGCGGCAGCCGGGGCGAAGCGCCGCAAGAAGCGCCGCCATAAGCGAAAGGTCGACCATCGACATCTCGTCCACAATGACGGCATCGACCGCGAGCGGGGAATCCTCGTCGACGGCAAAAACGACCTCACCCGTCGATTCGTTGAAACTCGCCTGCAAAAGACGGTGGAGCGTCTGCGCCTCCGTGCCGCACAATTCGCTCATGCGCATGGCAGCGCGCCCCGTCGGCGCGGCAAGCGCAACGTCAAGCCCCATGCGCTCAAAAAGCGTAACGATACCGCGAAGCGACGTCGTTTTGCCCGTGCCGGGACCGCCGGTGAGGATCAAAACGCTCTCCTCGGCGGCAAGCTCCACCGCCTCGCGTTGGAGCGGGGCATACTCGATGCCCTGCTCACGCTCGATATCTTTAATAATGCGCGCGGCACCGTACACGCGCTCGGGCGGCTGGGCAAGCATCGCGCGCAGCCGTCCGCTCACAAATGTTTCTTCCTCATAGCGGCGCGCGAGGTAGCACGCCTCAACATTGGCAACGGCGCGGCATACGACCTCGCCGCGCTCACACAGCGTATCGAGTGCCGCTTCGATCGCGTCGGTGTCTGTATCCAAAAGCTGCGCCGTCGCATCGACAAGCTTCCCGCGCGGCAGGAAAACGTGTCCGTTCCTCCCGTTATGGTGCAGTTCGAATGTGACCGCCGCCTCATAGCGCGATGGCGCTGCGGCAGAGAATCCGAGCGCGAGCGCGATCTCATCGGCTGACGAAAACGGCACGCCGAAAAGCTCGCCGCAGAGTATGTACGGGTCGGAAGTCACCGTTTCGACCGCACGCGTACCGTAGGCACGGTAAAGCGTGAGCGCAAGCGAGACGCTCAAATTATACCGCGTCAAAAATTCCATCAGACGGCGGATGCACGTCTGCTCGGAAAAGGCGGCAGCGATCTCGCGCGCTTTGCGCGCTGTAATGCCGGGGAGCTTTGCAAGACGCTCACTCTCATGCTCGAGGACATAGAAAGCGTCCGCGCCGAAATTCGACACGATCCGCTGCGCCGTCGCAGGTCCCACGCCGCGGATGACACCGGAGGCGAGATAGTTCAAAATCTCCGTCTCCTCCGTGGGAAGATGGCGCTCGACCTCAAGTGCCGAAAACTGCCGCCCGTGGCGCGGATGCTCCTCCCACCTGCCGGAAAGAAGCAGCTCTTCCCCCGCCGCGGCGCATGGGATGCAGCCGACGACTGTGATCACCTCGCCATCATCGTCGGAAAGGCGCACGACGGCATAGCCGTTTTCCGCGTTCTGGAAAACGACACTTACGATGGTCCCTGCGATCTCACAGCGCTCATTCATGGAAGCATCTTCCTTTCATCCTTCATTTGCGGCATCCTTGCAAAGATACCCCGCTACCTCCTCCGCCGCGCAGAGCGTAACAAGCGCGTCTGCGCGCGCGAGGATCTGCGCAACGCGGCGTGTTTCGTCCTCCATGCCGCAGTCGACAAGAAGGACCCGCGTACGCGCACCGCAGCAGCACTCGCGCTTAAGACGGCGCACAGTCTGCTCCAGTGCGCCGCACGCGCCATAAACAGGCACGACCGCCCACACACGCGCGCAGGTCCGGTCGACGCGCCGCGCGTCAAGTATCACGGCGGCGATGAGCCAAACCACGGTACAAAGCCCGACGGCGGCAAGAATACAGATCACACTTTCCTGCAAAAGCGCCATTTTTCCATCACCTCGCACCATTGTATGCGGCGCGGGTGTCCGATGTCTCAAAGAAGACGCGCGAGATATCGTCCCGTATAGGACGCGTCGTTTGCGGCGATCTCCTCCGGCGTACCGACGGCAACGACCGTGCCGCCGCCGTCGCCGCCCTCGGGTCCGAGGTCGATGATGTGGTCTGCACACTTGATAACATCGAGGTTATGCTCGATAACAAGAACCGTGTTCCCTGCGTCGACAAGGCGGGATAAAACATCCAAAAGACGCCGTACATCATCCGTGTGGAGTCCGGTCGTCGGCTCATCAAGGATATAGATGGTCCTGCCCGTTGCGCGGCGGGAAAGCTCCGTTGCAAGCTTCACGCGCTGCGCCTCGCCGCCGGAGAGCGTCGTGGATGACTGCCCGAGGCGGACGTAGCCAAGCCCCACCTCGCAGAGCGTTTTGAGCTTTTCGTGGATCTTGGGGATATCGCGGAAAAACTCGCACGCCTCGTCGCAGGTCATGTCGAGCACCTCTGCGATGTTTTTGCCCTTATAGCGCACCTCGAGCGTCTCGCGGTTGTAGCGCCGCCCCTTGCACACGTCGCACGGAACGTAAACGTCGGCAAGAAAGTGCATCTCGATCTTCAAAAGTCCGTCGCCGGAGCAGGCTTCGCACCGACCACCGCGCACGTTGAAGCTGAAACGCCCCGCGTTATAGCCGCGCGCCTTCGCGTCGGGCGTGGAGGCAAAAAGGTCGCGGATGTCGTTGAAAACGCCCGTGTAGGTCGCGGGATTCGAGCGCGGCGTGCGCCCGATGGGGCTTTGGTCGATGGCGATGACCTTGTCAAGGTGTTCCTCGCCGTCGATGCGCGTATGCTTGCCGGCGCGCGTTTTGGCGCGGTTGAGGTCGGCGGCAAGGCGCTTATACAAAACCTCGTTGACAAGTGAGGATTTTCCGCTGCCCGAAACGCCGGTGACGCAGGTGAGCGTGCCGAGCGGGATGGAAGCATCCACGCTTTTGAGATTGTTCTCCTGCGCACCGATAACGGTGAGCATCTTCCCGTTCCCCGCGCGGCGCGCGGTGGGAACGGGGATCTTCTTCCTGCCGGAAAGATACTGCCCCGTGAGCGAGCGCTCGCTTGCCATGACCTCCTGCGGCGTGCCGGCGGCGACGATCTCGCCGCCGCAGCGTCCCGCGCCGGGTCCGACGTCGAGGAGGTAATCTGCCGCGCGCATGGTGTCCTCGTCGTGCTCGACGACGATGAGCGTGTTGCCAAGGTCGCGCAGACGCTGCAGCGTTGCAAGGAGCTTGTCGTTGTCGCGCTGGTGCAGTCCGATCGAAGGCTCGTCGAGGATGTAGAGAACGCCCATGAGACTGCTTCCGATCTGCGTTGCAAGGCGGATGCGCTGGCTCTCGCCGCCGGAGAGCGTTCCGCTCGACCGGGCAAGCGTGAGGTAGGAAAGTCCGACCGACTGCAAAAAGCCGAGCCGCGCGCGGATCTCCTTCAAGATCTGCTTTGCGATCATCTGCTGCGTTTCATCGAGCGTCAAATTCTCCATAAAATCAAGCGCGGCATCCACATTCATGCGTGTATAGGAGTCGATATCCATATCGCCGACGGTGACGGCAAGCGGCTCGGGACGAAGTCTTCTCCCACGGCACGCAGGACATGCGCACTCTGTCATATACTCTTCAAGCTCACGCTTGACGCCGTCGCTCTGCGTTTCGCCATAGCGGCGCTCGATGTTGTTGCAAACACCCTCGAACGCCTGGAAAAGCGTGCCCTTCCCGTTCGGACGGTCATAGGACAGTTCCAGTTTTTCCCCGCGCGTACCGTAGAAAATGATATCCTTCGCCTCTTCGGAAAGCTCCGAAAACGGCGCGCGGAGCGAAAAATGGTACTTCTTGGAAAGCGCGTCGAAATACATCCGTGAAACACCGTCGCCGCGCAGGTTGCCCCATCCCGATGCACTGATCGCACCGTCAAGCAGCGACAAGCTCTCGTCGGCAACGACAAGCTCCGGCGCGGCTTTGAGCTGCACGCCAAGACCCGAACATTTCGGGCACGCGCCGTAGGGGTTATTGAACGAGAACATCCGCGGCGTCAGCTCTTCAAACGACACGCCGCAGTCCTCGCAGGCGTAATTCTGCGAAAACAGGATATCCTCGTCCGTCGCGGTGTTGTTCACAAGCACAAGTCCGCCTGCAAGCGCCGACGCCGTTTCGACCGAGTCGGTCAAGCGCTGCGTGACACCCTCGCGCAGGATGATGCGGTCGACAACGACGGCGATATCGTGCTTTTTGTTCTTTTCAAGCTTGATCTCCTCGGAAAGCTCATAGAGATTCCCGTCCACGCGCACGCGGACATAGCCGGAGCGGCGCGCATCATCGAAAATCTTCGCGTGTTCGCCCTTTCGCGCACGCACGACGGGCGCCATGATCTGCAAACGTGCGCCCTCGCCGATGGCAAGGATGCGGTCAACGATCTGGTCAACGGTCTGCTGCTCGATGCGCTTGCCGCACTTCGGGCAGTGTACAACGCCCACGCGCGCCCAGAGAAGACGCAGATAGTCATAGATCTCCGTGACCGTGCCGACGGTCGAGCGCGGGTTTTTGCTCGTCGTCTTCTGATCGATGGAGATGGCAGGACTGAGTCCTTCAATATAGTCAACGTCCGGCTTTTCCATCTGCCCCAAAAACATCCGCGCGTAGGAGCTTAAACTCTCCACATAGCGGCGCTGCCCCTCGGCATAGATGGTGTCGAACGCAAGCGACGATTTTCCGCTGCCGGAAAGTCCTGTAAGGACGACCAGCTTGTCGCGCGGGATCTCCACATCGATATTTTTGAGATTGTTCTCCCGCGCACCCTTGATATAAATTTTATCCTGCATAGTCACTCCTGCTTCTCCCTGCTCCGCCTGCGGCGGCGGACGGGTACGGTATATGTGTTTTCCGCACGCTCGGCAAGGTACCGTTCAACATCCTGCTCGTCGCGCACCTCGAGATCGCGCATATTTGCGCGCCCCTCCATGTGATGCGTCAGCTCATGCAAAAGCGTTTTGCGAAGCTCCCGCTCCCATTTTCGCGGCGGCGCGTGGCGGTAGAGCGCGGCAAACGAGCCGTAGTACAAGTTGATGTAATTTCCAAGCATATCGCGGCAGTAGTGTCCCATGACGTACATATCCTCTGTCCCGGGAACGTCGGAGCGGCACTCCTCTTCCAGCAGGCACACGCCGCCGTTGAGTCCGTCAAAAAGCTCTTCGGGAAGCTCGTCCGCGATCTTATCCAAAAGGTCGTTGACCTCGTCTATCGTCAAAAGCATGGCTGTATCCTCTCAGTCCTCTGTAATGTCGGCGCACTTGCCGCGCACAAGCCCCATGAGTGCATCGGGTGCAAGTTCGACCTGCGCACCGATCTTTCCGGCGCTGACCATGATGGTCGGGTAGTGCGCCGCGCTTTCGTGGAAAACAGTTTGAAACTGCTTTTTCATCCCCACGGGGCTGCATCCGCCGCGAACGTAGCCGGTCACGGAAAGCAGGTCACGCACGGGCAGCATCGCGATCGACTTCTCCCCCACACTGCGCGCCGCCTTTTTAAGGTCGAGGCTCATCGGCGCGGGGATGACGAAGACGTAGTACGCGCGCGACGCGCCCTGCGCCACAAGCGTCTTGAAAACGCGCGCGGCGTCCTGTCCCAGTATCTCGGCAACGCGCACGCCCTCCACGGCGACACCTTCTTCGTGTTCGTAGGCATGGGCGGTATAGGCGACCTTCTTTTGATCGAGAATGCGCATTACATTTGTCTTTTGTATTCCCACGGAAATCCCTCCGTATTCTAAACGCGTTTTATTGTTCGTTACTTCTCGCCGCGCAGGGCGATGATCTGGTCACGCAGAACGGCGGCGTATTCAAATTCGAGCAGGCGGCTTGCCTCCTTCATCTGCTTTTCCAGACGCTCGATCGTCTCCTGCTTTTCGCGCTCGGTCATTGTGCGCTTGCCGCCGCGGCGGTGCGCGTCCTCCGTCGCGCGAGAAATTTCCATCACGTCGCGCACGGACTTGACGATCGTTTTGGGCACAATGCCGTTTTCTTCGTTGTATTTGTTTTGAATGGTGCGGCGGCGCTCCGTTTCATCCATCGCCGCACGCATCGACGGCGTGACGGTATCGGCGTAGAGGATGACAAGTCCGTCGGCATTACGCGCCGCGCGCCCGATCGTCTGCACAAGCGACGTTTCGCTTCGCAAAAAGCCCTCCTTATCGGCATCGAGGATCGCAACGAGCGACACTTCCGGAAGGTCCAACCCCTCTCGCAGGAGGTTGATGCCGACAAGCACATCGAAATTGCCAAGGCGCAGGTCGCGGATGAGCTCCATGCGCTCGATCGTTTCGATGTCGCTGTGCATATAGCGAACGCGGACACCGGCTTCTGCAAGATAGTCCGTAAGGTCTTCCGCCATCTTTTTCGTGAGCGTCGTCACAAGCACGCGCTCACTCCGCGCGGCACGCTCATTGATCTCGCCAAGAAGGTCATCGATCTGCCCTTCGACGGGTCTGACTTCCACAACGGGGTCAAGAAGTCCCGTCGGGCGGATGACCTGCTCAACGATCTGTCCCGCGCGCGTACGCTCGTACTCGCCCGGTGTCGCCGAGACATAGATGCGCTGTCCGACGCGGCGCTCAAATTCCTCGAATTTGAGCGGGCGGTTGTCGAACGCACACGGAAGGCGGAAGCCGTACTCGACAAGCGAGGACTTTCGCGCGTGGTCGCCGTTGTACATGGCGCGCACCTGCGGCAGCGTAACATGGCTCTCGTCGACAAAGAGCAGAAAGTCGTCGGGAAAAAAGTCCAAAAGCGTCATCGGCGCGGAGCCGACGGGTCGCCCCGCGATGGGGCGGCTGTAATTTTCGATGCCGGTGCAGTAGCCAAGCTCACGCATCATCTCGATGTCGTAGCGCGTGCGCTGCGTGATGCGCTGCGCTTCGACGAGCTTTTCGTTTTCTTTGAAATATTTCTCCTGCGCGGCAAGCTCCTCCTCGATAAGTCCGATAGCGCGCTCCATCTTCTCCGGCGTTGTGACATAGTGGCTGGCGGGATAAATGGCAACGTGCGCAAGCGTGCGCGTTGCCGCACCGGTGACGGGCTGTATCTCGCTGATGCGGTCGATCTCATCGCCGAAAAACTCCACGCGCAGCGCCCTGTCCTTGTAGTACGCGGGATAGATCTCCACTGTGTCACCGCGCACGCGGAAGGTATTGCGCTCAAAGGCGACGTCGTTTCGCTCATAGCGGATCTCGACAAGGCGGCGCAAAAGCGCGTCGCGGTCGAACGCCTGCCCCTCGCGCAGGGAGATCATGAGCTTTGCAAAATCCTCCGGCTCGCCAAGACCGTAGATGCAGGAAACGGACGAGACAACGATCACATCGCGCCGTTCCAAAAGCGCACACGTCGCGCTCAGCCGCATACGGTCGATCTCCTGGTTGGTGGAGGCATCCTTTGCGATGTAGGTGTCGGTATGGGGGATATACGCCTCAGGCTGATAGTAGTCGTAATAGCTCACAAAATACTCCACGGCGTTGTTCGGGAAAAAGGCGCGGAACTCCTCACAAAGCTGCGCGGCAAGCGTCTTGTTGTGCGCAAGGACAAGCGTGGGGCGGTTCACGCGCTCGATGATCTTTGCCATCGTGAACGTTTTGCCCGAGCCCGTCACGCCGAGGAGCACCTGCTCATCCAATCCGTTTTCAACGCCGCGCGCAAGCGCATCGATCGCCTGCGGCTGGTCACCGGAGGGGGTATAATCACTTACAACTTGAAAATTTGGCATAATGCCTCCTTCTATTAACGCAATCCCTGTCGAGGGGAAGGTTTCGCGCTTCCGAGCGCGAGGCACTTTTGCCGTCACGCAAAAGTACCCAAAAAGTGATTTAGAAACCTACGGTTTCTAAAAATTTCCCTTCGATCTATTGTCAATGCACTGCTATGCCTCGGCGCGTGGTCAGCGAATTGACTGTGCTCTTTTTCTCGGGCGTTGACGCCCTACAACGTGCGCGGCGATGGCGCTCACGATTTAAGCACAGCGCCTACTGCCGATAAGCCTCGATGGTGCAAGGTCATGGCGGTCGACGCACTCTACCGGTACCCAAACCGCAGTAGGTGCGCCTGCTGAGTCACAGGCATCATCATCAAGCAAGATTGGAGCGCGTAACGCGCGGAAAAGAGAGAAGAAGCGATCCGTTGCCCATGCACCGTGGCTCACCTCGGCAGTCGTAGTATAGCTGAAGGAAATTCTTAAAAACCATTGGTTTTTAAGCCGCATTTTTTGGCTTCTTTTTTGGGCGGAAGCAAAAAAGAAGCTCGCCGCCGGAGCGGCGAAACCTCCCCTTTGGCAGATGGCACCGCTAAGCAAAAAATCAAAATAGAAAGAATTCTCACAAGATGATCCCGCTCTCGCGCATGGAAACATAGTCATCGTCGGCAACGATGATGTGGTCAAGCACCTCCACGCCGATGAGTTTGAGAGCATCTATGACCTCAAGCGTCGTCACCGTATCATCGTTTGACGGAAGTGCGATCCCGCTTGGATGGTTGTGTGCAAGGACAACAGCGCTGGCGTTGCTCAAGATCGCGTACTGCACGATCTTGCGTATGTTGACATTGACAGAGCTGACATCTCCCTCAGCAAGCTTGTGACAGGCAAGGACGCGCCCTTTCAGATCGATACAGGCAAGGTACATGACCTCCTGCCGTTCACCGACAAAGCGTTCGATAAAATATTCCCCCGCCTGTACCGTGGAAGTGATGACCTTGTCGCGGTTTGCCTCCACGATGCGAAGGCGGCGATAGAGCGGCAGGATCAGTCGGATCAGTGTTGCCGCAGTTTCCGATATGTACGGCTCTTTTACAAGATCTTCCACCGGAGCGGTAAAAACGGCATCGAGACTTCCGAAGCGTTTGATAAGATTATGCGCCATCTCGTTGGTATCGCGGCGCGGAACGGCATAAAAGAGCAAAAGCTCCAAAACCTCATGGTCTGCGAACGCTTCAAGCCCGCTTTTGTGGAACCTCTCACGAACGCGCTCTCTGTGCTTGTCGTGGACACCCATCCGTTCCCCTCCCATCTCGCGGCGAAGTTTACAAGTATCTTTCAATTATAGCATGGATGTTCGATTTTTACAAGCGTATTTTGTGTAAAATTTTTCGTTTGGCGGGCATATCCTCGCACGTTTGGGGTTGACATAAGCTTCTTTTTTGCATATTATAAGAGAAGAAAGAGAATAGCTCCGGTAGGTAAGGCTACCGCAGGGATATGGACTGCTGCCGCGAAGTAGTGGAGACACTATGAGATGGTTTGAGCAGGTGATATCGAACACAAGGTATCATCTAATGCAGTTTCACCGCCCTGCGATGCTAAAGCTTGAACGGTGGCGCGCATAGTTTTTCTTTGCGCGGGCATATTTTGCTCACAGCGTTCGGCACCTTTGCCGCAGTGCTGTGGGTTTTCTTTTTTGCCGCATTTTTGAAAGGAGGGTATGCATGGCTTTTGAAAGTGTTTTGACCTGCGAGGAGATCGAATCTCTCGTAGGCATGAAAAAATATGCCGAGCTTCGCTCCCTCTTTGAGCCGATGGAGGCGGCGGATATCGCGCTTTTGCTCGACGATATGCCAAGCGAACGCCTTCCGCTTTTGTTCCGCCTTCTCCCCAAAGAGCAGGCGTCGGAGGTGTTTGTCGAACTTGGCAGCGATATGCAGGAGCTTCTGATCACAAGCTTTTCCAACACGGAGCTGCGCGAGATCCTCGAAGAGCTGTATGTCGACGATACGGTCGACCTCATTGAAGAGATGCCGGCAAATGTTGTCAAGCGCATCTTGCGCCATTGCGACCCGCACACGCGCAAAACGGTCAACGAAATATTGAAATATCCGGAGGACTCGGCAGGCTCGCTGATGACGACGGAGTTTATCGACCTGAAGGAAAGCATGACCGTTGCGGATGCCTTCAAGCGCATCCGCCGCACAGCGACCGATAAAGAGACGATCAACGTCTGCTATGTCACAGACCCCCACAGAAAGCTCATCGGTCTTGTGACCATCCGTGCGCTCGTCCTCGCCGAAGAAGAGGACTCCATTGCCGAGGTGATGGATGAGAATGTTGTTTCCGTCACCACGATGGAAGACCGCGAAGAAGTCGTTCAGGCGTTCAGTCGATATGACTTCATCGCCCTCCCCGTTGTCGACACGGAATCGCGTCTTGTCGGCATCATCACCGTTGACGATGCACTTGACGTTTTGGAAGAAGAGACGACCGAGGACATCGGAAAGATGGCAGCGATCACGCCTTCCGGGCGTCCCTACCTCAAAAACTCCGTCTGGGACATCTGCAAATCGCGCGTGATGTGGCTTTTGATCCTCATGATCTCCTCGACCTTTACGGGCATCATCCTCTCCCATTTTGAGTCAAAACTCAGTGCGCTTTTGTGTCTGAGTGCGTTCATCCCGATGCTCATGGGTACGGGCGGAAACTCCGGCTCACAGTCGTCGGTCACGATCATCCGCGGCATCTCGCTGCGTGAGATCGAGTTTTCCGACCTGCTGCGCGTGATGTGGAAGGAACTGCGCGTTTCCGTTTTGTGCGGCGCACTGCTTGGCGCGGCATGTTTTTTGAAGATCATGCTCATCGACTATCGCGTGCTGCCAAGTCTTG
>JAFQUN010000139.1 GCA_017408525.1 Oscillospiraceae bacterium | reverse complement strand
ATGGAGGAACGGAAAGCGCTGCTCCGCAGCATCCGGGCCGAACATACAAAAGTATCTGCCGAGCTGAATATGCTGAAGGCCGAGGTCATTAAATCCCTACGCGGCGAAAGTGCTTTTTCGCAGGACTTGCTCGGCTCTCTGATTTCCGACTGTGAGACAAAATGTCTCGAAGTTCAGCAGCAGCTTGAGGCGGCGCAACTGGCCTATGACGAAGGACAGGCTGTGCTGGAACACTTGAACGCCCAATACGATGACATTATCTCTTGGGCTGATATGTACGACACCGCCAGCATGGAGGCAAAGAAAATGATCGTCAACTGCCTTATCAAGCGGGTGGAGGTCTACCGGGACTACAAGTTGCATATCGACTTTAACATTGACTTTGAGCAGTTCAGCATGGGCATGGACATCGTTGCCATCGCTGCATAAAGCAAAAACCCCACTTCCGAAGAAGTGAGGTTTTCGTTCACAATCTCTTGGTGATGGTGGAGATAAGCGGGATCGAACCGCTGACCTCTTGAATGCCATTCAAGCGCTCTCCCAGCTGAGCTATACCCCCAGATAAGAGAGATTGTGATGTTTAATTTTTGTGTTCCCTGTACGGGGGTTGTTTACCGCTTCAACCGGGCTCCCAGCTGAGCTATACCCCCATACCCGGAACAGTTAGGAGTATAGCACGATGCACGGCGGCTGTCAAGAGCGAATTTCTCTTTTTTTCGCATTTCCCGAATACGCGCCCGAAAACGAAGGAAAGCCTCGCCTGACAGCATCGGGCGAGGCTTAAGATCACTTCTTCAGCGCGACCGCTTCGATCTCGACGCGCGCATCCTTGGGGAGCCTCGCAACCTCGACGGCGGAGCGGGCGGGGCAGGAGCCTTCGCCGAAGAACTCGGCATACGCGCCGTTCATCTCGGCAAAATCGTTCATATCCTTCAAAAAGACGGTCGTTTTGAGCACCATGTCAAGTCCAGAGCCGCCCTCTTCCAGCACAGCGCCGAGGTTTTTGAGTGCCTGCCGTGTCTGCGCGGCGATGCCTCCCTCGGCAAAAGCACCGGTCGCGGGGTCGATGGGAAGCTGACCGGACGAGAAGACGATCCCTGCCGCGCTGGTTGCCTGCGAGTACGGACCGATCGCGCCGGGCGCTTTATTGGTGCTGATGATCTCTTTCATTCTGTATTCCTCCTTAGAAAATGTTGGAAGGGAAGTGCTTCATAAGCTGATTATAGCACCCGAGGAGCGATTGTCAATCGCTCCCATGGCGCACATTTCTCGATTTAAGGTTGATTTTACGCGCGGCGGATATATAATATAATTTGTAGGGATATTGTCGTCGGCATATTGCCGCCCGATCCGAAGGAGAGAGAACTCGCTATGAAATATCAACTGCAAAAGCTGCTGCGCCGTATGGGAAGTCTTGCCATGCTTGCGCTCATGGTCCTCGTCCTCTCGCTGATCCTCCAGCGCGCGAACGAAAGCGGCGCTGCCGCCGATGCGATGGCGCAGGGCGGCGCGGAGGGTACGGCGCAGACCGAGCCAAACCCCATCGTGAAGATATCATATAAAAATGATGTATGTACCCTGTACTTCGAAAAAAACGATGAGGGGAAGTGGTACTGGACGGGCAATGCGGCGTTTCCGCTCGACAGCGCGAATGTGCTCAACCTTGTCAATTCGGTGAAAAACCTCACCGTGCTTACGACGCAGCCGATCACCGACGAGCTTGATGCCTACGGACTGGACAATCCCACCGCGACTGTGCGCTATACGACGCTTGACGGTGTCCAAAGCACCCTCAAGGTCGGAAGCCGCCTTGAAGACGGGACCTATTATATGACCGACGGCGAGAGCGGGGAAGTACATACTATCTCCTCTGCCATCTATGACCACACGCGCGCGGGCATCATCGACATGGTCGTTTCCGAGGATATGCCCGACCTCACCGGCTGCACAGTTGAAGCGATCACCCTCTCTTCCGGAGGACAGTCGTGGCGTTTTCGCACGCAGATCGATGAAACGAACGGCGAACGGATCTGGATATTAAATGCACAGGGTATCGGTTCAAATGAAGCGGCAAGCAAGCTGATCGCCTGCGTGCCGGCGCTTTCTTTCGAAGAGTGCATCGACTACGACCCGAGCGAGGAAGCGCTTTCCGTTTGCGGACTTGACGAGCCTGCCGCGCAGCTTCAGGTCACATATCTCGATGCTGAGGATACGGTGCAGGAATATACCCTCTGCGTCGGAAACCTCCGTGCACAGGGTGAAACGCGCTTTGCGCTGCTGGAGAGCAGCGGCGCGATCTACAGCATTTCCGCGCAGTCCGTTCAGCCGCTGATGGATGCGGTCTCGGGTGCGCTCGACCAATAGAGAACGAGGACGATATGACCAACTATTTTTCGCTTGACCTTCCGAAAGATGATATTTCCGCCGTCAGCAGCGTTGCCCTTGCCCACATGGGCGACGCGGTGTACGAGATATTGGTGCGCGGCTACCTCTGTGCGCACGGACGGGCGACAGGGAAGGGGCTGCACCGTGCGACGATCGAGCTTGTCTGCGCGGGTGCGCAGGCGGAGCGTGCCGAGCGTATCCTGCCGCTGCTCACGGATGAGGAAACGGCTGTTTTCAACCGCGGGCGCAACGCCCATGTTCACACCATGTCCCACAGCGCGAGCCCTGCCGAATACCGCCGTGCAACAGCGCTCGAGGCGCTTTTTGGCTGGCTGTACCTGCAGGGGCGGACGGAGCGCATCAACGCGCTTTTCTGCCGCATGATGGAGGGGGAGAGCGATGGCATTTGACGCGATCTTTCTGCGCGCACTTGTGCGGGAACTGGAAGGTGAGCTTGTCGGTTCGCGTATCGAGAAGATCCACCAGATCACGCGTGACCAGATCATCTTCCACCTTCGCGGCGACAAGCGCCTTTTGATCAACGGCGGATCGAATGCGCCGCGCCTGCAGCTCACCTGCGCTGTGCGCGACAATCCGGCGCAGCCGCCGATGTTTTGCATGCTCCTTCGCAAGCACCTCACGGGCGGTCGTATCACCGCCGTCACGCAGCCGGAGTCGGAGCGTGTCGCACTTTTGCAGATCGACTCGCGCGACGAGCTTGGCGTCCTGTCGCAGCGGACGCTTGTGCTCGAGGCAATGGGGCGTGCCGCGAATCTCATCCTGTTGGATGGCGACGGGCGTATTATCGAGTGCTTGCGCCGCGTCGACTTTGAAATGTCCGAAAAGCGGCAGGTCTTGCCCGGCCTTTTCTACCATCTGCCGCCAACGCCCGAAAAGCGTCCGCTCACCGAACCGGACGAGGCTGTGCTTTTTGATATGGTGCGCGCCATCGCGCCGGATACGCAGCTTGACAAGTGGCTTCTTGATACATTTCTCGGCATCTCGCCGCTCATCGCGCGCGAGGTCGTTTTTCGTGCGCTCGGCGAAACGGACGCGCGTGCGGACGAGAATTCGGCAAAGCCGCTTTTCGACGCGCTGTGCGATCTGCGCCGGCGTATTCTTGAAAATGATTTTGAACCTACGCTCCTTCTTCGCGGTGACACACCGGCAGAGTATACGTTCATGCCGGTCACGCAGTACGGTGCATCGCTTGTACAGCGGCGCGAGAGCGGCTTTTCGCAGATGCTTGACGCGTTTTACGAAACGCGGGAGCGGCTCGAGCGCAACCGGCAGCGCGGACAGGAGCTTACCCGCGCCGCAGCGACCGCGCGTGACCGCACGGCACGAAAGCTCGCCATGCAGGAGCGGGAGTATGCCGCGACGCAGGAGCGCGAAACGCTTCGCATCAAGGGCGATATCATCACGGCGAATCTTTACCGCATGAAGCGCGGCGAAAGCTCGCTCACGGCGCAGAATTTCTACGACGAGAGCGGTGCGGATATCACCGTCGCGCTCGACCCGCTGCTCACGCCGCAGCAAAACGCCGCCAGATATTATAAGCAGTATAACAAGGCAAAAACGGCGGAGCGCGTCCTGCGCGAACAGATGGCACGCGCGGCGGCGGATCTGGAGTATTTGGAAAGCGTCCTGCATGAGCTCTCCGCCGCCGAAACGGAGCAGGACTTTGCCGACATCCGCGCCGAGCTTTTGACCTCCGGTTATCTGCGCCGCGACGCGAAGGCGAAGCGCGAGCAAAAGCGTCCCTCGCGTCCGCGGGAGTTTCGTTCCACGGCGGGGCTTCGCATCCTCGTCGGGCGCAATAACGCGCAAAACGATATGCTCACAACGCGCACCGCGCAGAAAAGTGACCTGTGGTTCCATACGCAGAAGATCCACGGTTCTCACGTCATATTGGAAACGGGCGGCGCGAGCGCCGACGAGCAGAGCATTCTGGAAGCGGCGAACCTTGCCGCATTTTTCTCGCGCGCGGGGCAGGGGAGCGGCGTGCCTGTTGACTACACCCCTGTGCGCTATGTAAAAAAGCCCGCCGGCGCAAGACCCGGCATGGTGGTCTATGAGACATACAGGACAGTTTACGTCACGCCGGACGAGGGGCTTGTGAAAAGACTTTTTGTAAAGTAAGCGCGAAAAAAAGGGGCTCGAAAAAATTTTTCGAAAAATTTTTCCAAAAGGGCTTAATTTTTCTCATCTCCTGTCGAAGTACAGAGTGAAGACACAAAAAAGACTGCACTGCGGTCGGAAAGATGCCTTCAAAAAACGGTTTCATCCGGTTTCGCGAGCCGGTTGAAATAAGCAAGATTTCATCCGACCTCGCGAGTCGGCTGAAATAAACGCAGCGCGGGACGGAACACTCACCAAAGGCCACGGGGTTTGCTCCCGACCGCCAAACAACAAAACGCACCGACATGGATGTCGACGCGTGGATCGCAAAACCCCAAATCATTTATATTGGAAGGAGACATTATAATGATTATTCAGCACAATATTATGGCAATGGGTGCCTATCGTAACTACATGGGCAACACCAACGCACTGAGCAAGAACCTCGAGAAGCTGTCCTCCGGTTACCGCATCAACCGCGCCGGCGACGACGCTGCTGGTCTCGCGATTTCCGAGAAGATGCGCGCACAGATCACCGGTCTTGACGCTGCGCAGAAGAACGTTCAGGACGGTATCTCCCTCGTGCAGACCGCTGAAGGCGCGCTGCAGGAAGTTCAGGACATGCTCAACCGCATGGTCTACCTGGCAACCCAGTCCGCTAACGGTACTTACGATAACGAAGTCGACCGTGCCAACCTCCAGAAGGAAGTTGAAGCGCTGTCCACCGAAATCGACCGTATCGCTGATTCCTCCAACTTCAACGGCATCAACCTGCTCGATGGTTCCATGAGCACCAAGGCCGCCGGCGTTGAGCAGGTCAAGCTCACCGGCACTGACCGTATGCTCAGCGATGTCAAGACCAAGGACGAAAAGGTCATCGACGTCGTCGGTAAGAAGACCGTCCTCGATGCCGGCAAGGCTGTTACGCAGGCCACCAAGACCAAGATCAAGATCGACCTGTCCAAGCTCGAGGGTAACGTTGCCGGTTCCGACAGCACCACCAAGAACGAGCTGACGCTCGACATCACCATCGGTGACCAGACCTTCTCCGTGAAGTTCCAGGGTACCACCGGTACGACGGCGGCTCCCGGCTCTGCCACGGCTGTCACGGGTGGACAGATCGCTACCAACCTCGTCAATGTCCTCAAGGGCAGCGCCGACGGCGGTATCACCGCTGCCTCTAGTGCTTCCGAGGTCAAGTCCATCACCATTGGCGGCGTTGAGTTCGACCTTGCGTCTGCTTCTATTGCCAGCGGCGTCATCACCCTCACCGCGAAGAACGATCCGCTTACGCAGAACGAGCTCAGCGGCAACCTCGATATCGCTGTTGCGATCGACGAGGACAACACCACTGGCGGCGACACGACCACCGTCAACGGTACGCACAACGCCGGTGTTGATGTCGTTCCCGGCGCGATGAAGGCTGGCGCTGACCGCGCGAACACCGTCTTCGAGATCAACGCCGACGATATCCGCGACGGCGCGTACATCAAGATCGGTGACAAGGCGATCACGCTGAAGGTCGGCGCGAACAGCTCCACCACGGCGCTCGCCGGCTCCACTCTCCTCGACCTCACCATGATGGAAGAGGACAGCGTCGACCTCGACCTCGCGCTCTCCAAGATCGTTGAGGAGTTCAACAAGGCGACCGTCACTGACAGCAAGGCGACCGACGCCGAGGGCAAGGCTGTTGCCGGCGTGCAGCTTGCAGTCACTGTCACCAACGGCGACGATGGTCACCCCATTGGTATCGGCGTCCGCCGCAGCGACGAGGGTGAT
>JAFQUN010000138.1 GCA_017408525.1 Oscillospiraceae bacterium | reverse complement strand
GGGAGTTTCGCCGCTCCGGCGGCGAGGGGGGACGGGTTTCGCCGCTCCGGCGGCGAGGTACTTTTTTGTCGCAGACCAAAAAAGTACCCAAAAAAATCAGTTTAGAAACCTACGGTTTCTAAAAACTTCCCTTCGCTATACCGCGTCTGCCGAGGTGAGCCTCGGCGCCCTTTGACGAATTTGCCTCTGCCTCCGTATCCGCGCGTTACGCGCTGGTTTTTTGGCTGATGATGGTGCCTGCTTCTTTACATCTGCGCCTACCACGGTTTGAGTTCCGATGGCACTACATGGGCGCTTTCTACCACAGACCATCGGGGCTGAAATTGCAGCAGGCGCGGTTCTTGACACGCACCCGCCATCGTCGACCAGCGGTGGAGCGCGTAACGCGCGGCGCGATCGCAGGGGTGGTCGGCAAGCACGCGCCGAGGCAAAGAGACGCACAAGCAATAGAACAAAGGGAAATTCTTAAAAACCGCAGGTTTTTAAGCCGGTTTTTGGTCCCTTTTTGACGGCGCAAAAAGGGACTCCGCTCGCGCACGAGCGGAACAGTCCCCTGCAAAAAGCTTCATCAGTGGGAGGTTTTTTCTCCGCAGCTTTCGCAGTCAAGGCTGCACGCGTGCCCATGACCACAGGCGTTGCAGGTGTTTGCCTCGTCAAAGACGATCACACCGCCAAGAAACGCAAGCGCAGCCGCCTCTGCCCCACCGGTAACGCCGGTGAAGGGCATGATGCCCGCGCGGGCGATGAGCGTACGCTCCGCAGCATCGAGCGCGCCGACGATCAGCACGTCCGCACCCGTGTCCTCCAAAAGCGCGACAGCTGCCGCCGCCCCCTCTCCCTCGCAGGGGAGGTCGTTGCGGCGGACGATCTTGCCGTGGTCATCTTCGAAGATGCGGAATGCCGCAGCGGCAAGGCGCGGGGAAACATTTTCGTTTTCAACAGGGATGGCAATTCGCATGGTGGGAGTCCTCCTATACATTATATAATATATATGGTCTTCGTTTCACCGCCTACCGAATATGGCAGCGCCGAGGGTACTGTGCCGTATGCGGCGAATTTTGTCAAACGCGCGCACCGCGCCGCTCAAAACTCCCGCAGGACAAGCTCCGTCACGCCGGGGTTGAGCGACAGCTCCACACGCAGCACCTTCGCGTGTGCGGCGTAGCGTTTGCGGATCATGGTGGAGATGGCGCTCCCTCCATGATAACCGTGGATCAGCCGCAGCCGGTATGTCGCGCGCGTGGCACGGCGCAGCGCCGCGTCGATGCAGGTCTGCGCCTGCTGCGTATTGCAGCCGTGAAGGTCGATCTCGACAATACCTGTTGTCATGGGAAGCTTTCACCCCTTACACATTTATATATGTATCATAGCTGTACAGCGCGGAAATGGCAAGCGGTTTTTTATGGCGCGCTTGCGTTCGACAGGAAAAAACAGTATAATACATCGGAAAGTGTACAGGTTAATAAAGGGGTATCGACAATATGCTTGTTTTCAGAAATATCACACTGCGTGACGCGCCGCGACTGCGCAAATATTACAGCTCCTGCCGCTACGGACTTTGCGAGTATTCGCTCGGTGTGAAGCTTATGTGGCGCAAAATGATGCACTCCACCTTTGCGGAGGTCGGGGAGTGCCTTGTGGTGAAGCACTGCATCGACGGGCGCGTCTTTTTCGACTACCCCGTGGCTATCGGCAGCGGGAAGGTCGAATTTGCGCTCAGCGCGATCGACGCGTACTGCGCGGGGCTTGGGATCGTGCCGTCCTTTTCCGCTGTACCTGAGGAGTTTGCCGCGTCGCTCACGCTGCGCTATTCGCGCGCGCAGATTACAAATTTGAACGCCTGGCGCGACTATATCTACGACGCGCAGGATATGTCCACCTTTGCAGGGCGTCGCTACAGCGGGCAGCGCAACCACATCAACCGCTTTAAAAAGCTCTATCCCGACGCTGTTTTTCGCCCGCTGACGGTTGAGGACGAACCGCTGATCGACGAGTTTTGGGCAGCGTATGCGGCGAATTTTTCCAAAGCGACCGCAGTTGCAAGGACTGAGCTTTGCGCCGCGCGCGAGCTTCTTCGCAGGATCGACAAGCCGTGGTTTTTCGCCGCCGGTATGCTGCACGATGGCAAGCTCATCTCCCTGTCACTTGGTGAGCGGTGCGGCGAAACACTCATCATCCACATTGAAAAGGCGCTCACCTCCTACGAGGGCGTGTATCCTGCGACGGTACGCGCGTTCGCGGAGCTGTATGGCGGAAATGCGCGTTATGTAAACCGAGAGGACGATGCCGGCGACAAGGGACTCCGCACGTCGAAGCTGCAGTATCTGCCGCAGAAGATGGGGATAAAGCTCTCGCTGACGGCAAAAACGGAGCTTTCAGCACTGGACGAGATCCCGACACTTAAAACGCAGCGTCTCACGCTTGACGCACTCCGCGAGGAGGACAAGCACTCTTACGGCACGCTGTGCCGTGATGACGAGCGCAACCGCTGGTGGGGCTACGATTACCGCAGCGATCTTGTCGGCGAGCCGACAGATGACTACTTTTTACAGGTCACGCGGCATGACTTTGAAAACCGCGCGGCGATCAATTTTGCGATCCGACTGGACGGAAAGTTCATCGGTGAGGCGGTGCTCTACCGCTTTGACTGCCGCGGAAACGCAGAACTCGGCTGCCGTATCGTGCCGGAGGCGGCGCATAACGGCTACGGCGCAGAGGCATTTGCCGCCGTTGCGAACTGGGCGATCTACGAGCTGCGCCTTGCGCACGTTTTTGCCAAGTGCTACCGCGAGAACACGGCATCGGAACGGATGCTCTCCTCATGTATGCAGCGGTTTCGTGAGGATGACACATTTTTCTACTTTGAAAAGCGCGTATGAGATGTGCGCGTGCGGCGCAAGCTACCTTTCGAGGTGAGAGAAATGGAGCGTCGCATCGACCCTGAGCATTTCCCCTCCGCCTTCGCTCCGTCGCTTGCGGAAAACAGACGCGCACTGGAACGTTTTGCCTCGCTGCCTCTGCAGCAGCGGCGGCAGTTTCTCGCGCGTGTCGGTGCAGCAGGCACGGATGATGAGGTTCGAGGGTATATCAACGCCCTCACAGGGGAAAAGACGATATTTTGAT
>JAFQUN010000137.1 GCA_017408525.1 Oscillospiraceae bacterium | reverse complement strand
TTCAACTCCAAGCTCCTCGCCTGCGAGAGCGTTGCGATCCTTCCCCAGGACATGAGCGCTGAGCGCTTCAATTGGCTCAAGTCCATCGCCGGCCAGATCATCGCGACCCCCGGCTGCGAGTCCAACGTCAAGGAGATCTTCGACAAGACTTGGGAGCTCAAGCAGAAGCCCGAAATGATGATCTTCAACCAGTTCGCCGAGATGGGCAACCCCCTGTGGCACTACAATGTCACCGGTTACGCTCTTGCTGACCTCTTTGAGGCTGTCAAGAAGCCCGGCCAGCGCCTTGCCGGCGCCTGCTTCACCTCCGGTTCCGCCGGTACGATGAGCTCCGGTGACCTCCTCAAGGAGCGTTATCCCAACATGAAGCTCGCCGTCGGCGAAGCTCTCCAGTGCCCGACCATCGTCAACAACGGCTTCGGCGGCCACCGCATCGAAGGCATCGGTGACAAGCACATTCCTTGGGTCCACAATGTTAAGAACACCGACATGGCCATCGCCATCGACGACGAGGACAGCCAGCGCCTGCTCCGCCTGTTCAACACTCCCGAGGGCAAGCAGTACCTCAAGGAAGAGCTCAAGCTTGACGACGAGCTGATCGAAAAGCTGACCTGGATGGGCATTTCCGGTATCGCCAACGTTCTTTGCTGCATCAAGATGGCGAAGTACTACGAGCTGACCGAGAACGATGTCGTTGTCACCGTTCTGACCGACTCCGCTGATATGTACCGCAGCCGCGTTGAGGAGCTCAACCAGAACCACGGCGCTTACAATGTCAAGGAAGCTGCCATCGACCACAACCTCCACATGCTCGGCATGAAGACCGACAACCTCATCGAGCTGACCTATGCGGAGCGCAAGCGCGTCCACAACCTCAAGTACTACACTTGGGTTGAGCAGCAGCAGATGGACGTCGAGGACCTCAATGCCCAGTGGTACGACGTCGAAGGTACCTGGGATGCCGTTCACAAGCAGGCTGCCGATCTCGACAACCTCATCAACGAGTTCAACGAGGCTACCGGCCTTCTCAAGTCCCTGTAAAAAGCAATACAGCAAACGTCGCAAGGGCGGGGCATTCGCCCCGCCCTTGTCAGCTTGTCGGAAAGCATTTCGCCAAGCTGCGGCAACTTTTGAACTTTGAAAAGTTTAAAAGTTGGTCTTATTGAACGTGAAAGACACCCCTCCTGGGTTTCTTTCACACTATCTTCCTTCCCGTGAGTTGAAAATTATTTGTTTTTTTGGCGGATCGGCAAGGATAATCTGCTCAAAAAGTGACTTGTCACTTTTTTGAAGCTACAAAAAGGAGTATTTCAATGAAAAACGTTAAGTGCGCAAAGTGCGTTAAGTGCGGCAAGACTTATGAAGCCACCCCCAACCTCACCAACTGCGAGTGCGGCGGCATCCTTGACATCATCTACGATTACGACTACATCAAGGCGAACATGACCAAGGAAAAGATCGCCTCCCGTGCCAACAATATGTGGCGCTATCGTGAGCTGCTTCCCGTCGAGGAGAGCACGCCCGACACCCCGCTGCGCGTGGGCTGGAGCCCGCTGTACGAGGCGGATCGCCTTGCAAAGCAGCTCGGCATCAAGAAGCTGTGGATCAAGGACGACGGTCAGAACCCCACCGCGAGCCTGAAAGACCGTGCCAGCGCGATGGCAGTTGCCAAGGCGCAGGAAGCCGGCGCGAAGATCATCGCGTGCTCCTCCACCGGTAACGCTGCATCCTCCCTCGCCGGCAATGCTGCTGCTGCGGGTCTTCGTACCTTTATCTTCGTTCCCGAGCGCGCCCCCAAGGGTAAGGTCGCGCAGCTGATGACCTTCGGCGCGAACGTTGTCAGCGTTCAGGGTGACTATGGTCAGACGTTCGAGCTTTCCAAGGCTGCCATTGAAAAGTGGGGCTGGTACAACCGCAACGCCGCCATCAACCCCTACCTCTCCGAAGGTAAGAAGACGGTTTCCCTCGAAATCGCCGAGCAGCTTAACTGGAAGATGCCTGACTATCTCGCCATCTCCGTTGGTGACGGCTGCACGATCGCGGGCGTCTGGAAGGGTCTGAAGGATCTCTACGCCATCGGCTTTATCGATAAGCTCCCGCGCCTCATCTCCGCACAGGCGGAGGGCTGCCACCCCATCAACCGTGCCATCGCCACCGGCGAGGACTGGTTCCCGATGGAGGAGAACACCATTGCCGACTCTATCGCTGTCGGCGTTCCCCGCAACGCGACCAAGGCGCTCAACGCCATTCGCGAGTCCAACGGCATCGTCGTCAACGTCACCGACGAGGAGATCATGGCTGCGCAGAAGCTGCTTGGCGCTACCTGTGGCGTCTTCGGCGAGCCTGCCGGCGTGACCGGCGCTGCCGGTTTGAAGAAGCTCTGCGAGCAGGGCGTGATCGGCGCCAACGATACGGTCGTTTCCGTCGTTACCGGCAATGGTTTGAAGGACGTTGCGAACGCCATCAAGTTCTGCGGCGAGCCGATGAGCCTGCCCAACGACATGGACCTTCTTGTCAAGGAATTTGACAAGCGCGGTCTGAGCGTTGAATAAAAACAACAAAATGGATGCGGAGCGAAAGCTCCGCATCCTTTTTGTTTGAAAAGATATTACAGCGTACAAAGACCTCTTTCAAGATACTTTCCGCTCTTTTCGACGAGAACCTTTCCGTCCTCGACGCAGAGCTGTCCGCGCAGCCACACCTGCGAGATGCTGCCCGTCGTCTCAAACCCCTCGAACGGGGAATAGTCGACATTTGCCACCATGTCCGCCGCGCGCAGCGTGTGTCCCTTTTCGGGGTCGTAGACAACGATGTCCGCGTCGCTGCCAACGGCAAGCGCACCCTTGCGCGGATAAAGACCGTACAGCTTCGCCGGATTTTCCGACATCACGCGGCAGAAATCACCGAGCGAGATGCGCCCTGTGCCGACGCCGCCGGTGTAGACGACCTCACCGCGTGTCTCAACACCCGGAAGCCCGCCGGGGATCTTCGTAAAATCGCCGCGGCCCGCGTCCTTCTGCGCGAGCGTGAAGCTGCAATGGTCGGTCGAGATCGTCTGCACGCGACCGTTTGCAATGCCCTTCCACAGTGCCTCCTGATCGGCTTTTTTGCGGATGGGCGGTGCGCAGACAAAGCGCGCAGCTTTGGAATAATCTGCGTCGTAATACACGGTATCGTCGAGCATCAAATACTGCGGGCACGTCTCCACATACACCTTCTGCCCGCGCGCACGCGCCGCATCAACTTCCGCAAGCGCCGCGGCGTTCGTCAGGTGTACAATGATAATGGGGATATCGACCGCCTGCGCGATGCGGAGCAGGCGCGAAACAGCCTCCGCTTCCAGATAATCGGGGCGTGTTTCGGGATGCGAGGAGGGATCCATCGCGCCCTCTGCTTTCTTGTGCGCGATGAGAGAGTCGATCACACCGCTGTTTTCGCAGTGGACGCCGCAAATGCCGCCGCGCGCTTTGAGTGCGCGCAGCGCCTCATACATGGCGCCGTCGCCGATCATCATGGCGGGATAGGTCATATACATCTTAAAAGAACTGATGCCCGCCTCGAACATCGCGTCGAGCTCACCGGCAATACCCTCGTTCCAATCGTCGATCGTCATGTGGAAGCCGTAGTCGCACGACGTGCGCCCATCCGCCTTCTTGTGCCAGAGAGAAAGACCGTAATCGAGCGATTCGCCCTTGTTGGGACAGGCGAAGTCGATCACAGTGGTCGTGCCGCCGCGAAGCGCGGCGCGGCTGCCGGTTTCAAAATCGTCCGCCGTCGTGGTGTTGCAAACGTCAAGATCAAAGTGCGTGTGTGCGTCGATAAACCCGGGGAAGAGGAGCTTTCCGGAAACATCGACCACCCTCGCGCCGTCTGTGGGAAGGTCGACACCGACCGCCGCGATCTTTTCACCATCGATCAGAATATCGGCGCGGCGCGCACCTTCACCGGAAATGACGCTTGCGCCCTTGAGCAAAGTTTTCATGGTTGCATCGACTCCTTTTTGTTCAAAAATCACAAATAGAGTGTATCACAGATATCGCGTAAATTCCACCATGAAAAAAAGATTGTAAAAAGTGGACAAGAAAGCGCGGCAAAATTTTACATGGTCTATTTCCGGCGCGTCTTGCGAAAAGAATTGCTTTTTTGTAAAATAAAGGCAGAGCTGTCGGACACATCGCAGCTCAAAAAATTTACAGGAGGATAACAATATGCGTAGATTTACGGCGCTGCTCCTGACACTTGTGATGGTCGTTTCCATGACCGTCACCGTCAGCGCGGAGCAGTCGGAAGTGACCGTCCTCTACACGAACGACGTTCACTCCTACATCACGGAAGACATTACCTATTCAAGACTTGCCGGACTTAAAGAAAGTCTTGAAAATGTCCTTCTTGTCGACGCGGGCGACCATATCCAGGGTACCGCCTACGGCTCGATGGACAGCGGCAAGACCATCATCGACCTCATGAACGCTGCCGGCTATGACCTTGCGACGCTCGGCAACCACGAGTTCGACTACGGTATGGAAGGCTGCATGAACGTTGTCGAGTGGGCGGAGTTCCCCTATGTTTCCTGCAACTTCTACCATGAAAAAGACGGCGTTGTGGGCGATAACGTTCTTAATGCCTACGAAGTTTTCGAAGTTGACGGTGTGAAGATTGCCTTCATCGGCATCACCACGCCTGAGAGCTTTACCAAGTCCACGCCTGCCTATTTCCAGGATGAAAACGGAAACTACATCTATGGTATTAGCGCCGGCGAGGATGGCGCGGAGCTTTATGCGGTCGTGCAGTACGCGATCGACCTTGCTTCTGAGGAAGCCGACTATGTCATCGCACTCGGTCACCTCGGTGACGACCTTGCTTCCGACCCGTGGAACTCCGAGGATGTCATCGCCAACACCAGCGGGCTTGACGCCTTCATCGACGGTCACTCCCACAGCGTTGTCCCCATGAAGGAAGTCGCCGATAAGAATGGCGACGCCGTTGTTCTGACCCAGACGGGCGAATACTTCGGCTCGATCGGCAAGCTCACCATCGCCGCTGACGGCAAGATCAGCGCCGAACTTCTCGATATCGAGGACGTTGACGATGTCGCGCTGGACGAAGAGGTCAAGGCGATCGAGGACAAGTGGGTCGAAAAGATCGAGGCGGACCTCAACCGTGTTGTCGGCTATGCAGATCTCACCTTTGACAACTACGACGCAAACGGCAAGCGTCTTGTCCGCATGCAGTCGACCAATACCGGCGACTTCGCTGCCGACGCGCTCTATTACCTCTTTGACAATATGGATATGGATGTCGACGTTGCCATCATGAACGGCGGCGGTGTCCGCAATAAGGCGATCAGCGGATGGCTGACCTACCTCTCCTGCAAGGATATCCACACCTTCGGCAATGTTGCGTGCCTGCAAACCATCACCGGACAGCAGCTCCTCGACGCGCTTGAATGGGGTTCGAGAGATGTTGACCCCAAGCATGAGAAGGAATCCGGCGGTTTCCTCCATACCTCTGGCGTTAAGTATGAGATCAACAGCTACATCCCCTCCACCGTCCAGATGGACGATAAGGGCGTTTGGACAGGCGGTCCGACCGGTGAGTACCGCGTGAAGAACGTGCAGGTCCTCAACAATGAGACCGGTGTCTATGAGCCGCTCGACCTTGATGCAAAGTACAACCTCGCCGGCTATAACTACACGCTGCGCGACCTCGGCGACGGCTTTGCCATGTTTAACGGCGCGGTCAACGTCCTTGACTATGTCATGACCGACTATATGGTGCTTGCCAACTACATTGCATCTTTCCCGAAGCAGGATATTGAAGGCACAGCCTATCCCGTCATCGGCGCTGATTCTGTCTACGCCAATATCGAGGGCAGCGGACGCATCGCTATCAACCACGAGCCGTACACCGACGTGAATAGCGGCGACTGGTTTGCAGATTATGTTGCGGCGCTCAGCTATGAGGGTGTGATCGGCGGCATGACTGCCACCACCTACGAACCCAGCGGCACGCTCACCAACGGACAGGCGCTCGCGCTTCTCATGCGTGCCCATGGCGAAGAGGTCGCACAGGGCGAGGGTGCGAACTGGGCGGCAGGCTATATCGAAAAGGCTGTCGAGCTCGGTCTTACCGAAGAGCCCCTTGCACAGGATGAAGCCATCTCCCGCGGTGCGTTCTGCGACATCGCTGCAAAGCTTTACGGACTGACCGGCGCGCCGGAGCAGAACAAATTCACCGACACTGACGATGCAGAGGTGCTTGCCCTCGTCGCTGCCGGTGTGATCGATGGCTTTGCCGAAGACGACGGAACATACACCTTCCGCGCGGACGATACGCTCATCCGTTCGCAGATCGCAAAGATCATCTACTGCCTCAAAAACCTCGCAGCTTAAAATTCAATACAGCAGGGAAGAGCGGTGCTGTGCACCGCTCTTCTTGGTCTTCTGCGTTAGTTTTTGCTTTGCGCCAGCCCCTGCGGAGAAGTTTGTTTCGCCGCGCCGGCGGCGAGCTTCTTTTTCCTCGGTGGGAAAAAGAAACTCTGCTCGCGCACGAGCGGAATTAACCCCTCGCAGGTATCACATCAAGCAAAAGTCAAAATAGAAGAATAGAGGGTACAAAAAAGAAAAGCCAAACAAGAAAGCCGCCGAAGGGAAGACCCCTTCGGCGGCTTTTAATGATCTTTTATTCCTTGTAGAGATAGGAATACTTGTCGCGGATGGTGAGGATGAGTGTCTCAATGCCGGCGTCAAGCGCGTTGGCAGCGGAGAGATCATACTCACGAACGTCGTCGAGACGGACGCGAACCTTGCTGTCGCTCAGGAACAGGACACCCTTGTTCGTGCTGTCTTCCATATCCTCTGCGGTCTGGAAGAGGGTGAACTTGTCGTGGCACGGCTCAGAAGCGTACGGGCAGAACTGCGTGCAGTTGCCGCACTCGTTGCACATCTTGTCGACGTGGACGATCTGATGCTTGCCGTCGGGCGTGACGATAGCGATGTTTGCGCGGTTCGGGCAGGAATCGACGCAGTTTTCGCAAACGGTGTTGCAGTCAACGCAGCGCTTGCCTTCGCAGCAAACATCAGCGCTCATTGCGAGAACGCCCTTCTTGGCGATGGCATCGGCCTTGGTGACATATGCTTCCTGCGGAATGTCGTAGGTGTGCAGCTTGCCGGTGACGATCGCAGCAAACGCCATAGCGTCGGCAATGCCCTCAACGACCGTCGCGGGACCGCGGTGGCAGTCGCCGGCGGCGTAGACGTTTTCGACGTTCGTGCGGAACGCAGCGCCCTTCTTTTCGATGTTCACGCCGTTAGCGGCCATGAGCGCATCGTCGACCTTCTCGCCAACAGCGGAGATGACGAGGTCGCAGGGGATGGTGAAGGTCTCGCCGGAGGGAACGGGGCTGCGGCGGCCGGAAGCGTCGGGCTCACCGAGAACCATCTTCTCACACACGAGAACGCCGTCCGCCTGCTTGACAGGAGCGGCAAGCTCAACGAGATTGACGCCGTCTTCGATGGCGAGGTGCAGCTCATGCTCGTCAGCGGGCATATACTTCTTGGTGCGGCGATAGACGATGGTGGAGGAAGCGGCGCCCATGCGCTTTGCAACGCGGGCAGCGTCCATTGCGGTGTTGCCGGCGCCGACGACGACGACATGACCGCTCAGGCACGGCTTGACCTGGGACTTCATTTCCTTCATCCACTCGATAACGCCGGCGACATTGCCTTCGATGTCGAGAGAGCCGGCCTTCCAAGCGCCGGTAGCGAGCAGGATGTGGGTGTAACCCATCTTCTTGAGCTCATCGACGGAGGGAGCGGGAGCGCCGCACTTGACTTCGACATCGTACTTCTTCATCAGTTCGATATCCTTGTCGATCGCCTCGTCGCTGATACGGAAAGCAGGAATGACGTAGCGGGGAACACCACCGAGCTTTTCTTCGCGCTCGAAGATGGTGGTCTCAACGCCTTCACGGCCGAGGAAGTATGCAGCAGCGATACCGGTCGGGCCGCCGCCGACGATCGCGACCTTCTTGCCGGCGACCTTGGCAGGCTTCTTGATGGAAGCCATCAGTGCGCTGTAGCCGTTTTCGGCAGCGATGAGCTTGGTGTCGCGAATCTGGACGGACTCATCGTAGAAGTTACGGGTGCACTTGTTCTGGCAGCGGTGTGCGCAGATCGTGCCGGTGATGAAGGGAAGCGCGTTCTTTTCGGTGATGAGCTTGAGCGCCGGGCCGTACAGGCCCTTGCGGCAAAGCTCGATGTACTCGGGAATATCCTGTGCGATGGGGCAGCCGCCCTTGCACGGTGCCATGAAGCAGTCGAGCAGAGGAACGGTCTCGTCGCTCTTGCGGGCAGGCAGGGGCTTGATGGGCTTGCAGTGGTGAACATCGCTGTGAGAAGCGGTGCTCAGCGCAATGATGGCGGAGGTGTCGGTGCCAGCGAAGCGCTTGTAGGGCATATCCTCGACCTTTTCGACCATCTGCAGGAGGCGGTTGTATCCGCCGGGCTTGAGAATGGTGGTCGCAACGGTGATGGGCCAAATACCTGCGGCAAAGAGCTTGTCGCAGTTGAAGTACTCGGCGCCGCCGGCGAAGGAGATGCGCATCTTGCCATTGAACTGGCGGGAGATGCGGCTGCACATCTCGATGGTCAGCGGGAAGAGGCTGCGACCGGACATGTACATCTCATCGTTGGGCAGCTCGCCGCGCGTGGTGTCAACGGGGAAGGTGTTGGAGAGCTTCAGACCGAACTCGAGGGAGTTCTTGTCGGCAAGTGCCTGCAAACGCTCGAACATGGGAACGGCGTCCTCCCACTGGAGGTCTTCGTTGAAGTGATGCTCGTCGAAAACGATGTAGTCGTAGCCCATCGAATCGAGGATGGAGCGCGCCGTCTTGTAGCCGAGGATGGTGGGGTTGCACTTAACGAAGGTGTGCAGCTTCTTCTCCTGGATGAGGTAGGAAGCGATGCGCTCGATCTCCTGCGGCGGGCAGCCGTGCAGCGTAGAAACGGTGACGCTGCCGGAAACGCGCGGGGAGATGGTGTCGATGTAGGCGGACTCTTCCGGGAAGAATTCCTTCAAAACAGCGATGCACTCTTTGAACTGCTCGGTCTTGGAGGCGTTCATCATGCTCTCGATGTAGTTATCGACCTTCGCTCCCTTGATGCCTTCAAGGTCATAGCCCACGGACATATTGAAAACGAAGCCGTTGGGATCGCCAAGACCGTAGACCTTGGAGAGGACCTTCAGCGCGCACCACGCCTTGATGTACTCATTGAGCGCCTGGGGAACTTCCAGCTCGGTCGACCACTCCTGGTTGTAGCCTTCGTCGTTTGCAAGGATGCAGGGACGGGGAACGCAGGCGGCAAGCTCAGCACCGTCCATCTTCTGAACGGTCTTGACCTCGAAGAAGCGGGCGCCCGCAACGTAAGAGGCAATGATGTTCTGGGCAAGCTGGCTGTTCGGACCGGCGGCGGGGCCAAACGGCGTTTCGATCTGCTCACCGAAGATGGGCAGGGTCTTGCCGCTTGCGTGATACGCCTTGTGAATGCCGAAGATCTCACCGGAGTTTGCATACTCGGTGACGACCCAGTTCATCAAAGAGCGGAAGGGAATGGGATACATTTTTTCAGACATGTTCTTTCCTCCTAATAAACTTTTGTTTATATTGGGATTTTTCAATACTGCTTAAAAAGGTCTCACCGAGTTTCGCCGCTGTGCGGCGAAAGAAAGTTTGACCATTTTTTCCGGCGGCGTGTACGTCGGAAAAAATCCCTCTCGCGGCGCAAACGTGCGAGCATACGCGAGTGCGCTGCAGCGCCGTGCAGGGGGTTCACAAAAGCGGCACGCCGCTTTTGTGAGATGTTTTAATACTCACGATCATTCAGTGCGCCCCACAGCTTTTTGGAAGCCTGCAGGATGCGTGCGTTGACGGCTTCTTCATCGATACCGACAAGCTCGCGGTCCTTCATCAGGAGCTTACCGTTGGCGATGGTGGTCTGGCACTGGCGGCCGGTCATACCGAAGATCATGTGACCGTCGATGTTCTCGTCGGAGAACGGGGTGAACGGCTTGTAGTCCATGACAATGATGTCGGCGGCAGCGCCGGGCTTCAAAACGCCGAGCTCAGTGGGGAAGTACTTCGCGCCGATCTTCGCGTTGTTCTTAAAGAGCATATCGGTCACCTCAACCCAGCCGACGTTCGGCAGGCACGCGTTGCTGCGCTGCGAGCAGAGGGCGACCTTGAGCGACTCGAGCATATCGTTGGTGTACGCGTCGGTACCCATACCGAGGAGGATGCCCGCCTTGTGGAGCGCGAGAACGGGGCAGATGCCGATGGCGTTGCCCATGTTGGACTCGGGGTTGTTGACGACCATCGTGTTGGTGTTCTTGATGATGTCGATCTCGGCGGAGTTGATGTGGATGCAGTGACCGAGGATGGTCTTGTCGCCGAGGATGCCGTGATCCTGCAGACGCTGCACGGGGCGGCGGCCATAGTTCTGGAGGCTGTCATACACGTCGTTCATGCCTTCGGAGACATGGATGTGATAGCCGGTGCGGCCGTTGTTCGCCTCGACCATGCGGTCGAACGTCTTGTCGGAGATGGTGAAAAGCGCGTGACCGCCGAACATTGCGGCGAGCATCGGATCCTTCTGCTTTTCGCACTCGGTGATCCAGTCGGCGTTCTCCTTGATGGCCTGCAGGCACTTCTCTTCGCCGTCGCGGTCACTGACCTCGTAGCAAAGGCAGGAGCGGATGCCGAATTCCTTGGCGCTTTCGGCGATCTTGAAGAGCGTGCCGGGGATCTCGCCGTAGGAGGCGTGGTGATCGAAGATGGTCGTGACGCCCTGCTTGATGCAGTCGATGTAGAGCGCGTCGGCGGAAGCCTTCGTACCGTCCATCATCAGCTTGCGGTCGATCGCCCACCATGTACCGTCAAGAACTTCATAGAAGTTGGTGGGGTTGTTGCCCTTGATGGAAAGACCGCGTGCAAGCGCGGAATAGATGTGGGTGTGCGCGTTGATAAGCGCGGGCATGATGACGCCGCCCTTGGCATCGATCACGGTCGCATCGGCGTACTTTGCGCGCAGCGCGCTCTCCTCGCCGACCTCGACGATCTTGGTGCCCTCATAGGCAACAGCGCCTTTTTCATAGTAGCCCACCGCGTCCGCATCGCGGGTGATGAGTCTGCCGTTCGTTACCAGATACATGAATTGTCCTCCCTATGTAATGATGTATCCAGATTGTTCGCTGTCACAGGCGGCTTTGGAAAAGAAAAAGCGCCTCGAACCATCGGTTCGAAACACTCAAGCGCCAAGCCGGAGTGATAGTTGCAGCCCGTGCGCGAAGCACTTCCTTACAGCTACCAATCTTAGATTATGGTTATATTTTAGT
The DNA here is from genome assembly GCA_017408525.1 of Oscillospiraceae bacterium. Classification (GTDB taxonomy): domain Bacteria; phylum Bacillota; class Clostridia; order Oscillospirales; family Oscillospiraceae; genus RGIG2163. The sequence goes on along the minus strand of JAFQUN010000137.1, from coordinate 12,972 downwards.
CTATTGCGCGAAAAAAATCAATGCGCATCGACAAAATTTTTGCCTGTTTTGCAAGAGAGTGAGGTAGAAAATGCAGGGTGAGTTTTGTGCAAATTAACAAATCTGTGGATGAAAAGGGAAGAGAAGCGAACATTTTCCACGCTCGCAGCGTCTAATTCTGCGAGGTGATAAAAAGATGAAAAGAAGAAATATTTTCCTGCTTGCCCTTGCCCTCTTTGTGACACTTTTCGCGGCTGCCTGCACTGCGCCGCAAAGCGGCACGGGACCCGAAACGACACCCGATGCCGAAACATCTGCGCTTGCCGAAAGTCCCTATGCACCGGGGGATTTTGCAGCTGACAGTGCCGTGCGCATTTTGTTTGACCATGAAGTGTACGACAAGAGCATGAGCGCCATCACATACTACATCTCGAACGAAAGCGGCGACGATATCGAATTTGGCGCGGAGTACACCATTGAACGCTTTGAAGCGGGCGCGTGGCGCACGCTGCCTGTCATTGACAACCTTGCGTGGAATGCCATCGCCTATATTCTTCCGTCCGGCGCGGTACGCGGCGACACGTTCAGCTTTTCCATCTACGACTGCGAGATCACCGACGGACGCTACCGCATCGTAAAGCAAGTAGGCGAAGAGCTGCTTTGCGCCGAGTTTTCGCTCGGCGAAAGTCCCATCACGGCACAAACGCCGTTTGGGTACATGGACCTTGCCGACCTTCCGCACGATTACAGCGCCGAGCAGGCGGCAGCCGACGGCGTCGTTACGCTGTACTATGACGATGCGGAGGATATCAACGCCGAAAAACTCGCCGATTTTGTCAGCAAACTTGAAGCCGGCGCGCCGGCGATGGTGCGCCTTATGAGCTACACGGTCGAGGGCGATATGATCCTTACCGACGTTGTCTATGACACGCGCTGCTTTACGCTGCGCGTGGATGCGACGCGTGACGAATTTGCCGCTGAAAGAACCATCACCGAACAATGCTTTGCCTACCTTACCGCCCACGACGGCGCGGTCTTTCTGAGTGATGCCGTCGAGATGGAATACGAGACCGCAGACCGCCGACCCTTCCACGCGCAAAGCGCATGGCTTTTCGATATTGACCAGCTTGACGACGGTGATGCCCTCGCTGCGCGTATCGGATCGCTCGCTGAAGGAGAAATGCTCGCAAACGTTATCCGCGCGCGCTACTACAACGCTGAAGCAAAGCGTTACATCGGTCTTACTGATGAGCCGCTCACCTACATCGTCGGCTCGGAGGAGCAAGGCTCGTGGGGCGTCACAAACGAGCTTCCCCTCCCGCAGCAGTGGATGTACGAGGCAGGTTACGCCATTACGCGCGCCGAGTGGCTTGCAAGTGACGAGTGCATCCTCACCGTCGAGTGTGCCGACGAGACGAAAAACAAGTACTTTGTTACCGTTACCATCGACGAGACGAAAGAGCCGCTTTTTGAAAAGATCGTGCTCTCGGACGAAACATTTGCTCTCGGCTACGGTTTCCCGGACGGAGAGTTTGCGTATATTGTTTCATAAAAGTTTTACCGCCGTGTCGTGCATTGACACGGCGGTAAATTTGTCCTATACTTGAGTTGGAAAGCGGTCTGATGCGCCGTATTTTCTGTACGGTGTATTTGCTTTACAGAGTATGAAAAAAGAGGGAGAATAGCCATGGAAAACAAGACACAGTGTACGCTCAAGCCGGAAGATATCAAGCGTGTCAAGGCGCTCGGCTTTTTGCAGCATAAGGGGACGAATAAGTTTAACGGCCGCGTTCTCACGCGCAACGGACGCATTACGACCGACGAGTGCGCCGCCATCGCCGCCGCCGCAAAAAAGTATGGCGACGGACACATGATGATGACAACGCGCCTTACGATCGAGGTATCGGGCATCGATTACGCGGACATCGATGATTTCCGCGCCGAGCTTGCAAAGTCGGGACTGGAAACGGGCGGCACGGGTGCGAAGGTGCGTCCCATCGTCTCCTGCAAGGGTACGACCTGCCAGTACGGACTTGCTGATACTTACGCTTTGAGCGAGGAGATCCATGAGCGGTTTTTCAAGGGCTACGGCAGCGTGGCACTCCCCCATAAGTTCAAGATCGCCGTCGGCGGCTGCCCGAACAACTGCGTCAAGCCTGACCTCAACGATTTCGGCATCATCGGCGCGCGCATCCCGTCCTATGATGCGTCGCTCTGCCGCGGCTGCAAGGTGTGCCAGCTTGAAAAAGCCTGCCCCGTCCACGCGGCAAAACTTACCGACGGAAAGTGTGCCATCGACCCCGAGGTGTGCAACCGGTGTGGGCGCTGCGTCGGAAAATGCCCGTTCCACTGCAATGACGACGGTACATACGGCTACAAGGTCTACGTCGGCGGACGCTGGGGCAAGCGCACCGCGCGCGGACAGATGCTCGAGCGTATCTTCACCGATAAGGAAGAGGTCCTCGCCGTCCTGGAAAAGGCGATCCTGCTTTTCCGCTCCGAGGGCACAGCCGGTGAGCGCTTTGCCGATACCATCAATCGTATCGGCTTCGACCGCGCACAGGAGCTTCTCCTCGGCGACGAACTGCTCGCGCGCAAAGAGGAGATCCTGGGCGGCTGAAAAATGAAATAAAACGGTGCATCCTCACAGGATAGGAGGATGCACCGTTTTCTCTTTGCTCAGCCTACGATCCTGCCATCTGTCGAGATCGTCACGACATTCAGCAAAATATCCTTTCCGCATGCCTGTAATGCACGCTTGACAGCGTACTCGATCCCGCCGCAGCACGGAACTTCCATCCGTACAACGGTGACGCTCTTGATGTCATTTTCAGTAAAGACTGCCGCGAGCTTTTCTGCATAGTCGACTGCGTCGAGTTTCGGACATCCAACGAGTGTGACGCGCCCACGGATGAAAGTACCGTGGAAATTTCCGTAGGCATACGCCGTGCAGTCGGCTGCGATAAGCAGATCTGCGCCGTCAAAATAGGGCGCGCGCATGGGGACGAGCTTGATCTGTACGGGCCATTGTGAAAGTGCGCTGACACTCGGCGCGGATGACGGAGCAACGCTGTCGCTGCGCTCGATCGCCTTTGCAGCGCTGCCCGCGCAGGCGCAGGGAGCTGCTGCCTTTTTCTCCTTTGCCGCAAGGACTGCTGCCTCGTTATAGGCAGGAGCTTCCCTTTCTTCAAAAGATATGGCATCTACAGGACACGCCGGAAGACAGTCGCCAAGTCCGTCACAATAGTCCTCACGCGTGAGAACAGCCTTGCCGCCGATCATCTCAATGGCGCCCTCGTGACAAGCTGCGGCACAAGCGCCGCAGCCGTTGCAGCGTGCGGTGTCGATTTTTATGATTTTCCGAATCATCGGATCGCCTCCTCTTGCGTTTATAGTGCGATTGTAATATAATAATTCAAACAAGTATGTTGTATTTACAACGAGAGAGGAGCGCTCTATGGAGCAATATATTCCTGTTTTGAAAAGAACACAGCTTTTTGCCGGAGTGGGGGAGGAGGAGATCGCCTCCATGCTCTCATGTCTTGATGCACGGATCTGTACCTGCGCAAAGGGGGAGTACGTCCTGCACCAGGGTGCGCATTTGGACAGCATCCTTCTTTTGGTCAAAGGCAGGCTGCACATCCAAAAGGATGACTATTGGGGAAACCGCAGCATCCTCGCACAGATCGAAGTTGGAGAGATGTTTGGAGAGGCGTATGCCGCACCCGACAGCGGTGCGCTTGTTAACGATGTTGTCGCGGTGGAGGAAAGTGCCGTTTTGCTTTTTGACGTGAAAAGACTCATCACGACCTGCTCCTCAGCCTGCCGATTCCATAGCGTGGTCGTGCGGAATATGTTTTTTGCCGTGTGCGGGAAAAACAAAAAACTGGTCGATAAGCTCTCGCACATGTCCAAACGCTCCACGAGGGAAAAGCTCATGTCCTATTTGTCGGAGGAGGCGAAGCGGCAAAACAGCGCGAGCTTCGCCATTCCTTTTGACCGCCAGCAGCTCGCAGATTTTCTCTCCGTTGATCGAAGTGCCATGTCGAATGAGCTTTCCAAGCTCCGCCGTGACGGACTTTTGCAGTTTGAAAAAAACCGTTTTACGCTTTTGTAAGAAAATCGCTTTTTCAGAAAATGAATATCAAGAAAGAAAAAGGTCGACATCCTTCCATCGAAGAATGTCGACCTTTGGCAGCGGGTGAAGGATTTGAACCCTCACATACGGAGTCAGAGTCCGCTGTGCTACCATTACACAAACCCGCTATATGTCCGGCGAACCGAACAAAAACGATTATAGCACGAAAAGCAGATTTGTCAACATATAATTTCATAAAAAGGGAAAAATTTTTCTGTGACAAAAAACTTGTGGGATTTTGCCGACCGCGCGTGCGCAGATAAGATGCCAGTTGTGTGTTGGGCGCAGTGCGAAAAGGATCAGAGGAAGTGGCTTTGCCACTTCCTCTGAAGCTCACTCATAGATCGGATACTTCTCCGTCAGCGCAACCGCCTCGCGCGTCACAGCTTCACGGTTCCCCTCAAAGTCGCGCGCGACCATACCCATCAGCCGCCCGATGGTGCGCATATCGTCCTCACGGAAGCCGCGTGTCGTAACAGCGGGCGTCCCGACGCGGATGCCGGAGGTGACGGTGGGACGCTCGGGGTCGTTGGGGATGGAATTCTTGTTCACCGTGATGCAGCACGCATCGAGTCTCGTTTCAAGCTCTTTTCCCGTGATGCCGAAATTCCGCACATCGACGAGGATGAGGTGGTTGTCCGTCCCGCCGGAGACAAGGCGGAAGCCCTCTTTCAAAAGCGCATCGGCAAGCGTTGCCGCATTCTTCACGACCTGCTCACCATAGGCGCGAAATTCCGGCTTTAACGCCTCGCCGAGACACACCGCCTTTGCCGCAATAATATGCATGAGCGGACCGCCCTGCGTCCCGGGGAAGATGGCAGAGTCGATCTTCTTTGCAAGCGCTTCCTTGCAAAGAATCATGCCGCCGCGCGGGCCGCGCAGCGTCTTGTGCGTCGTCGTCGTCACCACATCGGCATACGGCACAGGGTTCATGTGAACGCCTGCGGCAACAAGACCTGCAATGTGCGCCATGTCGACCATGAGGTATGCGCCGACGCTGTCCGCGATCTCGCGGAACTTCGCAAAATCCAGCGCACGCGGATACGCCGACGCGCCCGCAAGGATCATCTTCGGCTTATGCTCCTGCGCGAGACGATACACCGCGTCGTAGTCGATTCGCTCGGTCGCTTCATCGAGAGAGTAGGCGACCGGCGTAAAATACTGCCCCGAAATATTGACGCTCGAGCCGTGGGAAAGATGCCCGCCGTGGGCAAGGTTCAGCCCAAGATAACTGTCCCCGGGCTGCATGAGTGCCTTGAACGCCGCAAGGTTTGCCGACGCGCCGGAGTGCGGCTGCACATTCGCGTGCTCCGCGCCGAAGAGCCGGCACGCCCGCGTGCGCGCAAGCTCCTCGACAACATCGACCTCGCCGCAGCCGCCATAGTAGCGCTTGCCCGGGTACCCCTCGGCGTATTTGTTCGTAAGGCACGTCCCCATCGCCATCATCACGGCGGGGGAGACGATGTTCTCCGACGCGATGAGCTCAATGTTTCGCTTCTGCCGCGCGTACTCCGCACTGACCGCCGCACCCACCTCACTGTCGAATTGGGACAGAAAATCCATACTCTCTTTCAGCATTGCAAATCCCCCTTAAAACGTAATTTGACTGGGAAACGCTTCGTTTCTCATAATACCCCACATCTTGTCAATGTAGGCAAGCGTGTAGAAATTTTCATAGTAGTGATAGTAAAATGCGCCCTTTTGCGTCATGGCATACACGCCGTCTTTCTCCGCAACAAAGCCGAGCAGCTTTGCAAGGCGCAGCTCCGCGCCGTACATTTTTTTGAGCGGAACGCCGAAAAACCGCTCAAAATCGGCGGCTCGCACCCGCGTGCTGTACGCTGTCCAGAAAAGATAATACACCATGCGCTGGCGCGGCGTAAAGCGGATGGTCAGCGCCGTCGGGAGCGCGCCCGCGTCGACGCGTTTACAGTATTCGTCGACAGAAAACGTGTTGATCTTAAACTGCTCTTTCAAAAGCGTCGTTGCCGAGCAGCCAAAGCCGAGGAAATTGTCCCGCGTCATGGAGGAGTACCGGGCCTGTGCCTCGCTTGAAAATGTCCAGATCGAATCGCGCGTGTACCCTTTTTCTTCGCAGTAGCGCGTGATATTATCCAAAAGTTCTCGTTTTTCGCGCTTTGCCATCGCACGGACGCGGCTTTCCGTGAACGTAAAGTCGATAAACGGATAGATCGCGACGTGATTCGCCCCGCTTTCAAATGCGGTGTCGATGTCGCTTTTGAGGTCATCGAACGTCTGCTCCGGCAGTGCGAAAATGAAGTCCATCGAAACCGTTTCAAACGCGGCTTCCGAAAGCGCCGCTTTGAGTTTCCCCGCATCGACAGCCGTGCGTCCGAGGACGCTTTGAAACTTCTCCCCGAACGACTGGATGCCGATGCTGATCTTCGTCACGCCCGCATCTTTGAGCGTTTGCAAAACGGAGGGGGTCACATTCGACGGGTGCAGCTCCACACCGACGCCCTCGGTGATGGTGAAATATTCACGCACTGTACCGATGATCTCACCGATGCGCGGCGCGGCAAGCGCAGGCGTCCCGCCGCCGAAGTAGAGACTTGTGACAGTCTTTTTCCCCTCGCACTGACTTCCGACCATACGGATCTCGCGCAAAAGCGCGTCGACATACCGGCCGCAAAGCGCCGCGTCGTAGCGCACCTTGCAGTACGGACAAAAGTCGCAAATGCTCGTGCAGAAGGGAATGTGTATGTAAAGCCCTAACCCTTCACAATCCGCAAAGGGCAGCACTTGGTCGTATTCATTTTTGAATGTGAACGGCTTTACCGACCGCGTCAGCCACATTCTCGTAAGTGTCGTTGCAATACTCATAATGTTCCTAAATGTACCGAAGATACGTCCGCAGCATTTCGAAGATGACCTTGATATTTCCACGGAAAAGCAGCGTGTACTCGGCGACGAAGAAATAGCCGCACTCACCGCAAAGTCCCGGAACCTCGATGCACCGTCCGCAGGTCGAAAGTTTCCCGTTCTCCATCACGACGCACTGGTGGCACGGTGTCGGAAAACTGTTTTCGATGAGGTAGGGAAACGCGCTTTTGAGGTCGAAAACGGGCGCGCCCGCGTCCATCATCTCGGCGATCACGCCGCAGCACGCCGCTTTTTCTTCTTTTGAAAGTGCAAGCTCCCGCGTGTCGGGATAGGGCGTGTGGAAATTGAACGACACTGCCCGCACGTTTTCCGTGTCGCGCGCAAGTGCGCATACGTCACGAACCGCATCTTTGTTGATCTGATTGATCGCCATGTAGAAGCAGATGTTGTCGGATGTTGCGTTTTTGATGTTTCCCATGATGGTATCGTATGTATCGCCGCGCACGGCGTTGTGCCGTTCACGGTCACCGTCGAGGCTGAGCAAGATCAAATCAGCTTCGGGCAGGTCGAGCGGAAATGTGCCGTTCGTGACAACATTGACGATCAAAAACCCCATCGCCTTCGCATCGATCACAAGGTCGCGCAGCGTCTTCTCTCCGTCGCGCCAGAGGAATGTCTCCCCACCGCAGAAAAAGAGGATGCGGATGCCCATATCGTAGAGCTGCTGCATCTCGCGCCGGATCTGCGTGTACGGATGGACGACGGCTGTGATGTTGTTGACCGAGCAGTGCCTGCATTTGAGATTGCACTTGTCTGTAAGAATGACCGTGCCGAGGATGGGACTCTTTTTCTTAAAGAGGATCGTTTCCACCCCGAAACGGGCAAAGTGTATGAAAGAGGAAAATTTCATGTGCAGCCTTCTTTCTCAAAGTGCCTACGCGGATATATGGTAAAGGACAGTTTACCACACATTCTTCTTCTTTTCTACCAGAAAATGTGCTGCGTCTGTGCAGTTGACACTTTATTTTCCGCATAGTATGATTGTTCATACTAATCATACTATGCGGAGGTGCAGATATGGAAGTTCACGACGGGAAATATGCGTGGATGGTCAAAATCGGTGAAAAGGGTCAGTTTGTGATCCCCAAGGAAGCGCGTGCGTTGTTTGACCTTCAACCGGGAAATGAGATTTTGGTTCTCGGGGATGAAAAAAGGGGACTTGCCATACTGCCCAAAACAATGCAGCAGGAGTACATCAAGCGAATCTTTTGCGAGATGGAAGAGGAATAGGTGAGCGGCATGAGTAAGATCGTTTTTTTCTGTATTCCGGCGCATGGACATACGAATCCGACGCTTGGCGTCGTGCGTGAGCTGACCGCGCGCGGACATGAGGTGTGGTACTATTCCTACAATGTCTTTCGCGAGAAGATCGAAGCTGCGGGTGGTATTTTCATCTCCTGTGATGACTGCGATATAGAGCGCGGTCTTTCGCCGAAAGATGCAGCGCGCATGGGAGGCGACTTGGCGTTTTCGATAAAAATTCTGACGGATACCACGCTTGCGCTCGATGACAGAGTTTGCGCTGAAATGGAGAAATTGAAACCGGACTGTATTGTTGCCGACTCTATGGCGATATGGGGGAAGGCTGTCGCGCGCAAGCTCGGCATCCCATTTGTTTCCTCGACCACCACGTTTGCTTTCAATCGACACTCGGCAAAGATCATGCCGCAAAGTGCCGGCTCACTCATAAAAATGGCCTTTTCCATGCCGAAGATATCAAAGGAGATCAAACGGCTGCAAGAGAAAGGCTATCCCATCAAAAGTTTCCTCGATATTCTCCAAAACGACGACAATACGCACACGATCGTCTATACATCCCCTGCATTTCAACCGGCATCGGAAACTTTTTCCGAAAAATATGCTTTTGTTGGACCATCTATTCGTCCTGCGTCGGAAAAAATCGAAAAGAAGAGAAGCAAGCTTGTCTATATCTCGATGGGCACGGTCAATAACGACATGATGCCCTTTTATAAAAGCTGCATCAGCGCATTGAAAAATACGGAATATCAGGTGATCCTCTCTGTTGGTCATCTGGTATCACTTTCGGAATTTGGAGAACTTCCTGAGAACATCTCGCTCTTTGCGCATGTTGACCAGATCGCAGTTCTCGAACAGGCGGATGTGTTTGTGTCGCATTGCGGTATGAACAGTGTCAGTGAGAGTTTGTACTTCGGCGTTCCGCTCGTTATGCTGCCTCAAACGGCGGAGCAGTGTGGTGTCGCTGTGCGTGTTTGTCAGCTTGGTGCCGGCATAAGACTTGAAAGCGTGGATGCGGACGCCCTTTTGCAGGCGATCGGAGAAGTGCTTGCAAACGAAGTCTATGGGAAAAACGCCCGCTCACTTGCCGAAGGGTTTCGCCGCTGCTCCGGTGCAGAAGGTGCGGCTGATAAGATCTTGGAGGTTTGCAAGAGCGGCGTTTGAGGTGACGCAAAAAATCCTCTCTTGTACAACCTGCACACATGAAGCGGAGATCAAAAACTCTTTTTGTTGAAATGCACCGCGCACTGTGCTATACTGTCCGTGTATATTGGTTTTTCGACTTTGACCGCGCCGCCGCACGGCGGATGCGAGAGGGAGGGCGAACATGAGGCTTTTGTTTACAAACTGCGATATTCTTGTACGCGGCGAGGACGGATACGAAACGCTGCGCGACGCGTACCTTGGTGTCGACGGCGATACGATCTGCTTTGTCGGAACGACGAACCCGACCGAGGAGTACGACGCCTATAAGAATATGCACGGCGCGCTTTTGATGCCGGGACTTATCAACTGCCACAATCACAGTGCGATGACGCTTCTGCGCGGTCTTGGCAGCGGTCGGACGCTGCAAAGCTGGCTTTTTGACTCGATCTTTCCGGTGGAAGAGCGCCTTACGCAGGAGATCGTTTCCGCTGGTGTGAACCTCGCGCTGCTTGAAATGATCGCCGGCGGCACGACGAGCTTTTCGGATATGTACTTTTTTCCCGATGTGACCGTCGAGGCGGTCGCACAGGCGGGGATGAAAGCGAATATCAACCGCTGCGTGCAGTGCTTCGACCCAACCGAGCGCGGCGAGGACAATGTGAAAGTGCGCGAGTCGATGGAGCTTTTTGACCGCTTTCACGGCTTTGCCAATGACCGCGTGCGCATCGACTTTGCCGTTCATGCGGAGTATACCTGCACCGAACCTGTTGTGAAGTACTATGCCGACCTTTGCCGCGGCAAGGGTACGCGGATGCACATCCATCTTTCCGAAACGCGGAGCGAACATGAAAAATGCATCGAAAAATACGGAAAAACGCCGACGCAGTGGTTTTCCGACCTCGGCATTTTCGACACGCCAACACTTGCGGCGCATTGCGTCGCCGTGACGGAGGAGGATATTGCGATTCTCCGCGCAGCCGGTGTGACCGCCGTGCATAATCCTACGAGCAATATGAAGCTTGGAAGCGGCTTTGCACCCGTCCGCCGCCTTCTTGACGCGGGTATGAATGTCGCGCTCGGCACGGACGGCGCGGCAAGCAACAATAACCTCAATCTTTTTGAGGAGATGCATCTTGCCTCCATCATCCACTGCGGCTATCACAACGACCCCACCGTGCTCCAGCCGTGCGAGATCCTCGACATGGCGACCGTGAACGGTGCGCGCGCACAGGGGCGCGAGAATACGGGCAGCCTTGCTGTCGGCAATCGCGCCGATATTATTGCCATCGATACCGGGAAACCGCACCTGACCCCGAATCTCGACACCTGCGCCCTGCTCACTTACGCTGTGCAGTCGAGCGATGTGTGTATGACGATGGTGGATGGGCGCATTTTGTATGAAAACGGCGAGTTCAAGACGCTCGACGCCGAGCGCATCATGAGTGAGGCGCACGCCGCCGTGCGTAAGCTCTACGAGAAATAACCTCGAAAAAGATGCACAGCATCTTTTTCGAAACGGAGGAAATCATGTACAGAGCCGATAAAGACCTTGCATTTATGCTGCAATATGAAAACGTCGCGTGGTTTGAAGACGGCGTCGTGCGCGTGCTCGACCGCCGCATCTACCCCCAGCGCGTGGAGTTTGTCACCTGCCGCACGCATCAGGAGCTGGCGCAGGCGATCACGGACATGGTCACGCAGAGCGCGGGGCCCTACACTGCCGTCCCGATGGGCATGGCGCTTGCCGCGCACGAGTGCCGCGACAAGTCGCGCGAGGAGCAGCTTTCCTATCTTCGCGATGCGGCAAATACCATCGCAAACGCACGCCCCACGACCACCAAGCGCATGATGCTCCAATGTGAGTGCTGTATCGAGGCGGCGCAGCGTGCGCTCGACGCAGGGGAGAACACGGCACAGGCGATCGTGCAGTACTGCATTGACGCGAATAATAAACGCTACGACCGCATCGGCACGATCGCAGAGTATCTTGTCGATATGTTCCCCGACGGCGGCACGGTGATGACGCACTGCTTCGCCGAAACGATCGTCGGCATGATGCTGCGCGAGTGCAGAAAGCGCGGCAAGACCATTCGCCTTTTCTGCCCCGAAACACGCCCGTACTTCCAGGGCGCGCGCCTGACCGCGACCGTCTGTCGCGACATGGGCTTTGATGTGACGGTCATCTCCGACAATATGGCGGCGTTCGTCATGGAGCGCGAGGGCGTGGACGTTTTCACCACTGCGGCGGATGCCATCTGCTGTGACGGACACGTTGTCAACAAGGTCGGCACGTTCCAAAACGCGATCGTCGCAAAGTACATGAAGATCCCGTATTTTGTCACCGGTGCGCCCGACCAGGGTCACCCCACCGTCGATACTGTCCATATCGAAATGCGCGACGGCGACTTCACCTTGCAAGCGATGGGTGTCCGCACCGCAGCCGAGGGCGTGAAGGGTTACTATCCTGCCTTCGACGTCACACCGCCGCACCTTGTTTCTGGCGTTGTGACCGATCTTGGCATCTATTCACCCTATGACCTGCACCGCTATTTCAAAGACGGAAATATCGGCTCGCACAACCTCGTCGTGTAGGAGGAAATATGTCACAGTATACCGAGCAGAAAAAAGAGATCGTCGCGCTCAGCCAAAAGGCGATGCGGCAGGGCTTGTACGCCGGTACGAGCGGGAATATGAGCCTTTTTGACCGCGCACAGGGCAATATGCTCATCACGCCGACGAGTGTTCCTTATGATATTCTCGTGCCCGATCAGATCGTCGTTATGAAGCTCGACGGAACGATCGTGGAAGGGGAGCTGAACCCCTCGTCCGAGTGGCGGATGCACGCGGCGATCTACGAAAACTTTGAGGACGTTTCCGCCCTCTTTCACACCCACTCACCGTATGCCACGGCGTTTGCTGCCAACCGCATGACCATCCCCGCAACGCTTATCGAGATCAATGTCTTCCTCGGCGGCGAGCTGCGCTGCGCGCCCTACGCGCCCCCCGGTACGAAGGAGGTCGGACTCAACGCCATCGACGCGCTGCGCGGGCGCTACGGCTGTACGCTTGCAAACCACGGCGTCCTCGCTGTCGGCACAACGCTTGATGAGGCGTACCTTCGCGCAGAGTATATCGAAGACGCGGCGAAGATCAATGCGATCGCCATGTCGATCGGCAAACCCATTGAGGTCAAATAACAGTAAAGTGTATTACATTTACATTGTCCGATGCGAAGACGATACGCTTTATACAGGCACAGCTGCCGATATCGTCCGCCGACTTCGTACCCACCTGCGCCAAACGGGTGCCTGCGCGCGCTATACAAGGTCGCACCGCGTCGTTTCACTTGAAGCGCTGTGGGAAACGGAGGAGAAGGGGAACGCCCTGCGTCTCGAGTACCACATCAAGCAGCTCACCCGCGCGCAGAAGCTGGATCTTCTCTCCCGCCGCATTGTCCTTCCGATAGATGGTGACTATCGCCGAACCGAGGACGATCTTCTTTCCAAGATTTTTGCAAAAGCATTGTAAAAGAAACTCGCGGCTTGCAC
>JAFQUN010000136.1 GCA_017408525.1 Oscillospiraceae bacterium | reverse complement strand
AGATAGATCGCTTCGATTGTACATCTATTTTTTTGAGCCCGCAATCTGGTGGGTTTATTTTCTATGCCCTTTTTTCGATAGGGTCTCTGCAAAAATAGGCTTGACAAACATTAGCTGGATTTATCGAACAGTTGATATCTGTTCATATAACTCCCTTTGTCGAAGTGGCGGAGGGAGTTTGTTTATTGTCCAAATCGGTCCAAAGGGGAAAAGGAAAATTTGAGGCACTCTACGAAGCGTAGGTTGCGCGCGGGCGGTTTAGATTTTATACTTTCGTCAGAAACAAAAGGAGGTTTTCTCTATGGACAATTATGTGACCGCCGGTGCCATCCGGCAGCTGCGCGAGCGAAAAGGCATGACACAGGCGGCATTGGCAGCCGTGCTCGATGTAAGTCCCAAGACCGTCTCCAAGTGGGAGACTGCCAAGGGTCTTCCCGACATTTCGCTGCTCGACGCCATCGCTTCCGCACTGGATGTTTCTCTGACGGAGCTTCTTTCCGGAAGCGCAGTCATAAATCGAAACATTTCCGGAAATATGCTCCGCACCAAATTCTACTGCTGCCCGATCTGCGGCAATGTCATCCACGCGACGGGCGAGGCGGTCATAAGCTGCTGCGGCGTCACGCTGCCGCCGCTTGAAGCAGAAGACTATGATGAAAGTCACGCGCTTACCCTCGAACGCGTTGAGGATGAGCAGTTCGTTACACTCGACCATGCGATGGAAAAGGCGCACTATATCTCGTTTCTCGCCTGCGTGACAACAGACACGCTCCAGCTTGTCAAGCTCTATCCCGAAGGTGACGCATCGTGCCGCTTCAAGATCCGCGGGCACGGGTATCTTTACGCATACTGTAACCGACACGGACTTATGCGGATGAACGTTTGAGCTGCGGAAGAAAGATCCCAAGTGCGGCAATGAGCAAAAAACAGCCGCCATGCGCCCGGAAAGCGAGCCATGCACCGAAAAGAACGCCCACCGCGCCCACGACCAGTCCGACTGCGCCGCAGATACGCGCAGCCGTCACACTCTCCCAGAGCCAGCAGCAGAAAAGATACAGCGCGCGTCCGCCGTCAAGCGGCTGCACGGGAAGCGCGTTAAAAAGAGCGAGCGTCAGATGCGCTCCCGCGTAGATATATCCGCTCTCCCACGAAAGGTGAAGCGCCGTGCGCGCGAGAAGAGCGGCAAAAAAGAGGTTTGCCGCGATACCCGCAAGGGCGCACAAAATCTCCTGCGGGTAGGTCATGGTGCGCGCGCGGCAGCGAATTTCAGCCCCGAACGCGCCAAGCCGCACACGGTCAATGCGAACAGCAAATATGCGCAGCACAGCAAGGTGTGCGCACTCATGGATCAGCGCGGCGGAAAGAACAGCGAAAAGTGTCTGCGCCGTTCCGATAAGCAAAAAGGCGGCACACATGAACAAAAATCCGCCGCCCACCTCTACGCGCTTACAGTGAAACATAGTAAATCGGGTTGAGGTACACATCCTCACAGCACAGCTCAAAGTGCAGATGCGCGCCCGTTGTGATACCCGTTTGCCCAACGGTCGCGATCGCTGCACCTCGGCGCACAGCGGCTCCGGAGGAGACAGAAATATCTTTGCAGTGCGCATACAGCGTCGTGTAGCCGCCCGCATGCGTGACCATAACGTATTTTCCGAGGCTGCTGCTCTCCCCCACTACGCTCACCGTTCCGTCGGCAAAGCAAACGATGGGGCTTCCTTCGTTTGCCGCAATGTCTATGCCGTAGTGAAATTCGCTCGCACCCTGCGTCGGTGCTTCTCTCACGCCGAAGGGGGATGTGACCTCTCCGGAAACGGGCGTCGTCGTTTCAAAGCCGAGGATGCGTTCCTGCGCGGCGACCTGTACGGGCAGCTCCTCCGGCACGGTGAGCGGTGCAAGGGCAGTTTGCGCCTTTTCTTTTGCGTGAACGGGAGTCTCCTGCGAGGTGGGTATGCTGATACGAAAAACGGCGGCACACGCCGCGCCAAGCTCTTCCGCAAGCTCTCCCTCACCTGCCGCAGCGCGCCCAACGGCAGAAAAGGTCTCGACAAAATCCGTATCGCTCACGAGCACCTGCGAGAGTGCAGCACGAAGCGGCGTGAGCTCCATAGGCAGCGACACCTTCAAGAGTATAAGTACAAAAAAAAGAACACCGCAAACAGAAAGCTGTACGACCCAGCGACTCTCTTTCGTCTGCTTTGTGCGCTTTCGCGGTACACTGCGCCTTGCTGCGGTCCGCGGCTTGCTTTTTGTCTTGCCCATCCTCGCTCCCCCTTTGTCCTTTTTGTA
The DNA here is from genome assembly GCA_017408525.1 of Oscillospiraceae bacterium. GTDB lineage: Bacteria > Bacillota > Clostridia > Oscillospirales > Oscillospiraceae > RGIG2163. The sequence continues at coordinate 181 of JAFQUN010000136.1, read as the reverse complement.
GAGCGTATGCGCACGATCTAAAAAAAATGATGGATGGAAAAAGAGCGCAATTCTTTCTTGACAATCGAAAGCGAAGTCATTATAATGTGTTTGTTGCGTGTCGGGAAGTCTTCTCTGCACGGATCTCCGGGTGTAGCGCAGTTGGTAGCGCGCTTGGTTCGGGACCAAGAGGCCGTGGGTT
>JAFQUN010000135.1 GCA_017408525.1 Oscillospiraceae bacterium | reverse complement strand
TTTGACAGCACGCTCTTCATTGCGCCGGTCGTATACTTTGCCGTTTTGGGGGGACTGATATGACAAAGACGATCACTGTCCTCGGCTCGACCGGTTCGATCGGTCGGCAGACGCTGGAAGTTGCGCGGGAACTCGGCGTGCGCGTTGCGGCGATCGCCGCCAATACGAGTGTCGATCTTGTGGAGAAGCAAGTGATAGAATATATGCCGCGCCTTGTTGTGATGTACGACGAAAACGCCGCAGCCGAGCTTCGCAGCCGCATAAAAGATATTTCTACCGAGGTGCAAAGCGGTATGGACGGGCTTCTTGCCGCCGCAATGCTCCCCGAAGCCGATACGGTCGTGACGGCGATGGTCGGCATGATCGGACTGCGTCCGACGCTTGCGGCGATCGAGTGCGGTAAGCGCATCGCGCTTGCCAATAAAGAAACACTCGTGTGTGCGGGCGAACTTGTGATGTCTGCCGCAAAGCAGCACAATGCCGAGATCATCCCCGTCGACAGCGAGCACTCGGCAATTTTTCAGTGCTTGCAAGGCTGCCGTGACCGCGCGGAGGTCAAGCGGCTGATTTTGACCTGCTCCGGCGGACCGTTTTTCGGTCTTTCGCACGCGGAGCTGGAAGAGAAAACACGCAAGGATGCGCTGCGCCACCCGAACTGGAGCATGGGCGCAAAGATCACCATTGACTCGGCAACGCTGATGAACAAAGGACTTGAAGTCATCGAAGCGATGCACCTCTACGCGCTGCCTGTCACGCGCGTGGACGCGGTCATTCACCGCCAAAGCATCATCCACTCGCTCGTGGAGTTTACGGACGGCGCAATGCTTGCCCAGCTTGGAACGCCCTCGATGAAGCTCCCCATCCGCTACGCGCTCACCTATCCAAACCGCGCACCGTCACCCGACGCGCCGCTCGACCTGCTCTCCTGCGGTGATCTTACGTTTGCGGCGCCGGATGAGAAAGCGTTTCCGTGCCTTGCCATCGCGCGCGCATGTGCGGCGCAGGGCGGCACGTCGTGCGCTATTATGAACGGCGCGAACGAAGCGGCGGTCGGTCTTTTTCTGCAAGAGCGCATCGGCTTTAACGATATTGCGCGTCTTGTCTCGCGTGCGCTTGACACTGTTGCGCCTGCACGGCTTACCGCGCTTGAAGACGTGCTGGAAGCCGACGCGCGTGCAAGGGCAAGCGTTTTATCGTATTTTGCGTAAAAACGTGCCATTTCCCCTGAAAATAAGGAGCATTTTGCATGATCTATCTTTTAGTCGCAATTTTGATTTTTGGACTTCTGATCGCTGTCCATGAGTTCGGACATTTTATCTCGGCGAAGGCGTTCAATGTTGTCGTCAATGAATTCTCTATCGGCATGGGACCGGCTATCTTTCAGCGCAAGCGCGGAGAAACGGAATATTCGCTGCGTATTTTTCCGCTTGGCGGCTACTGTGCGCTTGAAGATGAGGAGTGCGTGGGCGAAAACCCGCGCGGTCTTGGGGCGCAGAGCTTTTGGAAAAAAATCATCATTTTTGCCGCCGGCGCGGTAATGAATTTTATCACCGGCTTTGTCATCATCTGCGTTCTCTATGCCGGTGCGGGCGGCTTTTACACGGCGGAGATCACCGACCTGCATCCCGATTTCCCGCAGACGGGGGAGCAGGGGATCATGGTCGGTGACGTGATCCACCGTATCAACGGTGAGCGCATCTATATGCAAAGCGATGTGGAGCTTGTTATGAACTGCCTGCCGTTCGACGAGAACGGTACGATGGAGATGGAGGTCGTGCGCGGCGGTGAAAAACTCACACGGACGCTGACGCTCCAAACCTACACGAACGAGGAGGGGGAGGAGTACCGCGCCTATGGTTTCACATACGGCGGTCTTATCGAGGCGACACCCCTTAACCGCCTGCAATACAGCTGGTACTCGACGATCGATCTTGCGCGCATGGTGAAGCTGAGTCTGCAAATGCTGCTCGGCGGGCGCGCCGGCGTCGACGACCTTGCCGGTCCTGTCGGCATCGTTTCGACCATCACGCAAGTCGGGGAGGAGTCGGAAACGGCGGCGGATGCGGCGTACAGCATTGCCTATTTTGCGGCGCTGATCGCGGTGAATCTTGCTGTAATGAACCTTTTGCCGCTTCCGGCGCTCGACGGTGGAAAGATACTGTTTCTTGTCATAAATACCATTTCTTTCAAACTTTTCAAAAAGAAGATACCCGAGAAATACGAAAACTATATCCATTTTGCCGGCTTTGCGCTGCTCATTTTGCTGCTCGTCGCCGTCACATTCAACGATATCACGCGCCTTTTCGCGTGAGGAGGGAGAGGAAACATGACACGAGCGATTAAAGTCGGCAGCGTCACCATTGGCGGCGGCGCGCCTGTTTCGATCCAGTCGATGTGCAATACGAAGACCGAGGACACTGCTGCGACTATTGAACAGATCCTGCGCCTTGAAGCGGCGGGGTGCGAGCTTGTCCGCGTCACTGTCCCTACGATGGAGGCGGCGGAAGCGGTCGAAAAAATCAAGCAGGAGATCCATATCCCGCTCATTGCCGATATTCACTTTGACCACCGCCTTGCCATCGCCTGCTGTGAGCGCGGTATCGACAAAATTCGCATCAACCCCGGAAATATCGGCGGCGAGGAGAACGTGCGTGCCGTGGTGAATGCCTGCCGCGCGCGCAGTATTCCCATCCGTATCGGTGTCAATGGTGGCTCGCTTGCACGCGAACTTCTCGAAAAATACGGCTGTGTTACGCCCGAAGCGCTGGTCGAATCGGCGCTCTCCCATGCGCGCCTTTTGGAAAAATACGACTATGAGGATATCTGCATCTCGGTCAAAAGCTCCGATGTTCCGCTCAACGTGCGCGCCTACCGCCTTTTGCATGAGGCGGTGGACTATCCGCTCCACCTCGGTGTGACCGAAGCGGGCACACCTTCGATGGGACTTGTGAAGTCTGCCGTCGGTATCGGCGCGCTCCTTTGTGACGGCATCGGCGATACCGTCCGCGTTTCCCTTACCGCTGACCCTGTTGAGGAAGTTCACGCCGCGCGCAAGATTTTGCAGGCGGCGGGCGTGCGCAAAAGCGGCGTCAATCTTGTCTCCTGTCCGACCTGCGGACGCACGGCGTATGACATGATCCCCATAGCCGAGGAGGTCGAGCGCCGCCTTGCCGACTGCGATAAAGCGATCACCGTGGCGGTGATGGGCTGCGTTGTCAATGGACCCGGCGAAGCGTCTGCCGCGGATGTGGGCATTGCCGGCGGCAAAGGTGAGGGGCTTTTGTTCAGAAAGGGGAAAATACTTTACAAAGTGCCGCAGGAGAAGCTCGTTGACGCATTGATGGACGAGATCTCAAAAATCTGACCATAGAAAGGTGTACAAGCCCATGGCACAAGCAGTACCTTTTTTTGATATGTTTTCGTCCTTTGTGCCGCCGGAGGGGATGAAAATGCTCCTTGCCGGTGCAAAGGTCACCGGCGCGCAGGTCGACTCAGCCGCGCGCACAATGGAGCTTTCCATCACGTTTGCTGAGGAGGTCGGTGATACGACCGTTACCGCGCTTGAGCGCTCGATCGCAGCTGCGTTTTCACTCGCTGCGGCGCATATCAGTGCGTCCTTTGCCGTCGCTTCTCCGTCTCCCGCAGCGAAGGGGAAGAGCGGCGCGAAGCCGTCCGCAGGCGCGGAGGGCGATGTTATCATGGGACGAGCGTGTAAGGGGAGCGTCTGTGCCATGTCGACGCTCAATGCGAGATCCGGCGCCGTCACAGTCGAGGGAAAGGTCTTTTCCTACGACTGCCATGAAACGCGCCGCGCGGGACTTTGGATCCTCACCTTCAAGATGACCGACTATACCGAAAGCGTCACCGTCAGCCGCCGTATGAGCAGCGAGGAGGTCGCTGCGCTTGGCGAGCGCATCGCGCCCGGGATGTGGCTTCGTGTCGGTGGAACGATGGAGCTGAACTATCGCGGCGAGGAAGTCCTGAACCCGCGCGATATCATGCGCGTCACGCATGAGGCGCGCCGTGACGACGCACCGGAAAAGCGTGTCGAGCTGCACCTGCATACAAAGATGTCGAGCATGGACGCGCTGTGTGACCCCGCCGGCGTTGTAAAGCAAGCTGCGGCATGGGGAATGCCCGCCGTCGCCATCACTGACCACGGCGGCGTGCAGGCGTTTCCTGACGCTTGGCACGCAGCAAATGGTAAAGTAAAAGTGCTTTACGGTATGGAGGGCTATTTCATCAACAACCTCGACGACCGAATCGTCGTTCACGGCACGCAGGATGCTGCGCTCTTAGATGAGATCGTCTGTTTTGATATCGAAACGACCGGACTGAACGTTACGCACGAGGCGATCACGGAGATCGGTGCGGTCGTTTTGAAAAACGGTGAGGTGACCGAGCGCTTTCAAACGTTCGTCGATCCAAACCGCCGCCTCTCGCCGGAGATCATCGGTCTTACCGGTATCACGGACGAGATGCTTCGCGGTGCGCCGCAGCTTCGGGATGCGCTCTCGGATTTTCTGAGATTTGTAAACGGACGTCCACTTGCCGCTCATAACGCGGAGTTCGATATCGGCTTTATCCGCGAGGGCTGCCGAAAGGTCGGTCTTGCATTTGATCCAACGTATGTCGACTCGCTGATCCTCGCGCAAAATCTCCTGCCCGAGCTTGGAAAGTACAAGCTTGACATCGTTGCCGAGCACCTGAAGCTCCCTGCGTTCAACCACCACCGCGCCTCCGATGACGCGGCGACAGTAGCCTACATGCTCGTGCCGTTTTACAAAATGCTCGAAGAGCACGGCATCACGCGTCTTTGCGAGGTCAACGCATATATGGAGCAGCTTCGCCCGCTCGGCAGCAAAACGAACCGCTTTCCCAAGCATATCGTGCTGCTGGCAAAGAATATGGTGGGGCTGAAAAACCTCTATAAGCTTATCTCGCTTTCCAATCTCCAATATTTCAAACGCGTCCCCATTATTCCCAAAACGGAGCTGAATGCGCACCGCGAGGGACTGATCATTGGTTCTGCGTGCGAGGCAGGCGAGCTTTTTGCCGCCGTTGCCGACCATCGCGACTGGGCGGAGCTAAAACGCATTGCGTCGTACTACGATTACCTTGAGATCCAGCCGCTTTGCAACAACGCTTTCATGCTGCGTGAGGGGAAGGTGCGCTCGGAGGAGGAGCTGCGCGAATTTAACCGCACCATCGTGCGCCTTGGCGAGGAGCTGGGGATCCCTGTCTGCGCGACGGGCGACGTGCATTTTCAGGAGCCGGAGGATGAGATCTACCGCCACGTCCTGCTCGCGGCGAAAAAGTTCAAAGACGCCAATTCACCGCTCCCGCTCTACTTCAAAACCACGGAGGAGATGCTGGAGGAGTTTTCCTACCTCGGCGAGGAAAAGGCGTATGAGGTCGTTGTGACGAACACGCGCGCTATCGCCGACCGGATCGAGGTGCTCGACCTTTTGCCAAAAGGAAGGCTTTTCCCGCCGCGCCTTGGCAATTCGCGCGACGAGCTGAATGACCTCGTATGGAGTAAAGTGCATGAGCTTTACGGTGATGAGCCGCCGCAGTTTATGCTCGACCGACTGAAAGTGGAGCTTGACGGCATCCTTGGTAAGTACGACGTCGTCTACATGAGCGCACAAAAGCTCGTCCAGCGCTCGCTCGAGTGCGGCTACCTCGTCGGCTCGCGCGGCTCGGTAGGTTCCTCGCTCGTCGCCTATATGGCGGGCATCACGGAGGTCAACTCGCTCCCGCCGCACTACCGCTGCCCGAAATGCAAACATTCGGAATTTGTGACCGATGGCAGCTATGGCTGCGGCGCCGATATGCCGGACAAGGTGTGTCCTGTTTGTGGGGAAAAGTATGTAAAAGACGGCTTTGATATCCCGTTTGAAACGTTCCTCGGCTACGGCGGCGGTAAGGTGCCGGATATTGACCTCAACTTCTCCGGTGAGTACCAGGCGCGCGCGCACAGGCATGCCGTTGAAATGTTTGGAAAGACGCAGGTTTTCCGCGCAGGAACGATCGGTACGCTTGCCGTAAAAACGGCGTTTGGCTATGCGAAGAACTTTGTCGAAGAAAACGGCATGAGCGTAAGTCCTGCTGAAATAGAGCGCCTTGCTGAAGGCTGCGTCGGCGTTCGGCGCACCACAGGACAGCACCCGGGTGGACTTGTCGTTGTGCCGGATGATATGGAGATCGAGGACTTCACCGCCGTGCAGCACCCCGCGGACGACAGCGAATCGGATACCATAACCACGCATTTTGAATACCACTGTATGGAGGACAACCTCCTAAAGCTCGATATGCTCGGGCACGACGACCCATCGATGATCCGTATGCTTGAAGACCTCACGGGTGTCAATGCGCGTGCCATCCCGCTTGATGATCCCGACACGATGAGTATTTTCACATCGTCAAAGGTGCTTGGTTTTGAAAACGATGAGATCCTCGGTCCTACAGGCGCGGTTGCTATCCCTGAGTTTAACACGCGCTTCACGCGCCAGATGCTCATTGAAACGCAGCCCGAGAATTTTAATACGCTCGTGCGCCTTTCCGGATTCTCGCACGGTACGGATGTCTGGGTCGGCAACGCGCGTGACCTTATCTTGAGCAAGACAGCGACCGTTTTGCAGACTGTCGGCTGCCGAGACGATATCATGCTCTACCTCATCTCGTGCGGACTGGAGCCGAAGATGTCCTTTAAGATCATGGAGTCTGTACGAAAGGGAAAGGTCAAGAAAAAAGGCTTTGAGCCCGGCTGGGAGGAGGCGATGCGCGAGCATGCCGTTCCTGACTGGTACATCGAATCGCTTGCAAAGATCGGCTATCTCTTCCCGAAGGCACACGCCGTTGCTTATGTTATGATGGCGTTTCGCATCGCGTGGTTCAAGGTCCATGAGCCGCTTGCGTTCTATGCGGCGTTTTTCACCATCCGGGCGAAAGCGTTCGACGCGAAGTATTGCTGTGCGGGTATCGATGCGGTGCGTGCAAAGATGCGTGAGATCGAAAACAACAAAGATGCGACAGCTGCCGAGCAGGATCTTCTCACGACGCTTGAGGTCTGCTACGAATTCTATCTTCGCGGCTTCCATTTTGAAACGATCAATATTTACGAGTCCGAGGCGGTCGATTTTTTGTTGATGCTCTCTGCCTTCCGTAACGATATAGATGCGAGTGGTGTTGATATTGCTGTGACCGAGAACGTCGGCAAGCTTTGCGATATCTTTTT
>JAFQUN010000134.1 GCA_017408525.1 Oscillospiraceae bacterium | reverse complement strand
ATCTTCGGCTTGAGCGGCATCGTCATCGGCGTTTTCGGAAGCCTTACCGCCATCCGCAAATTCCTGCGCGTTTGAGGTGAGTCGTATGAAACGAATGAACGCCATCCCCCGCCGCATCGCGGCGCTGCTGCTTGCCGTTTGCTGCATCCTTGCCCTGCCGCAGCCCTTTTTGACGAGCGACGTGCGCGCCGTGACGCAGGCGGACATCGATGCGAAAAAGAAGGAAGCCGATGCGCTTGAGGTGAAGAAGAAAAACCTTGAAAAGGAGATCGCCGCCCTTGCGAAAGACCGCACGGCGGCGCTGCGCCAGAAGAACCTTCTTGACGAGCAGATCGAGGTCATCGAGGGTGAGATCAAAACGACGAACGAGCAGATCGACAACTACTCCGCGCTCATCCGCCAGACGGAGGCGGAGCTTGCCGCCAAGGAGGAGGAGGAAGCGCAGCGCTACGCTATCTTCTGCGCGCGTGTGCGCGCGATGGAGGAAAACGGCGAGATCTCCTATTGGGAGACGCTTTTCAAGTCGCGCAGCTTTGTCGACCTTCTCACGCGGCTCGATATGATCAGCGAGATCATGGACGCCGACCAGCGCGTGATGGAGTCGCTGCGGCAGATGCAGGCGGAGATCGCCGCGAAAAAGGCGGAGCTTGAGTTCCAGCGCAGCGAGATCGAGGTGCAGCGCGCCGCGCTCACCGCGCGCCAGACGGAGCTTGAAACGCAGCGCGCCGCCGCGACCGACCTGATCGTGAAGATCCGCGCCGACGAGCAGGCAAACGCCGACCTCATGGACGAGATGGAGCGGCTTGAAGCGCAGGTCGACCGCGAGATGGAGGAGCTCATGCGCCAGTACGCGCTCGAGCGCGAGGGGCAGACGGAGAGCTCTTTCAAGTGGCCCGTGCAAAGCCGCTATATCACAAGCCGCTTCGGCGCGCGCAGCGCATCGTCGACGAACTATGTCGGCTCGACCAACCACAAGGGCGTCGACGTTGGAAGAGTCTACTACTCAAGCGACGTGTGGGCGGCAAAAACCGGCAAGGTCACCAAGGCGGAGTACAACAACTCCTACGGCTATTATGTCGTCATCAACCACGGCGACGGCACGCAGACGCTCTACGCCCACCTTTCCAAGATCACAACGAGCGTCGGCACGCGTGTGGCGCAGGGGCAGAAGATCGGCGTCACCGGCTCGACGGGACACTCCACAGGTCCGCACCTGCACTACGAGATCTGGTCGAACGGCGTGCGAACCGACCCCCTGCAGTATTACAATAAGAATCTTTTCACCTTTGCGTCCTACGCGTAAAGGCATATATGACTCCCTCCGTTTCATATCCTTGAAAGATATGAAACGGAGGGTCTTATGCTTGCGTATGTGCTTTGGAACGTGTGCGGAGAGCGGAGTGAAACGCGGCGCGTACGCGGCGTGACGGTCACGACGCTGCGCCTTTCGCGCCGGCGGGGCGAGCCCGCCTTTTTGTTTCGCCTTCGGCTGCGCCGCATGGCGCGCCGCCTTGTGCGGCAGGGGGTGCGGCTGTGCGTTTTTGGCGGGGACTTCCCATACGCAGACATCTTTTTCGCCGCGGGACTGCGCGCGCCCGATCTTGTGCGCTTTCGCCGCGCGCTCATCGTACCGCTGACCGAGGCTGCGCTGGGCGCGCTTTCCCTTCGCGCGCGGGATACGACGCTTGCCGTCTGGGGCGGCACGCTCGACGCGCAGACGGAGGAAGCGCTCACCGCGCTTTGCCGCCGCGTGCGCCATCTCGCGCTCGATATGCGCGGTGCGGACGGGTTCTGCCGCCGGATGCAATACCGCTTCGGTGTTTCGGTGCAGCGTGTACCACTCCCCGCGCGAAGCACCATGGCACAGCTCGCGCTCGCGCTGGAGGCAAGGGAGGGCGCGGCTGACTGCCCCGTGGTGCCGCT
>JAFQUN010000133.1 GCA_017408525.1 Oscillospiraceae bacterium | reverse complement strand
CTCGTTCGTGTCCTGATATTCGTCGACCATGATCTCACGATACCGCGCGCTGACTACCGTACCAAGCTCCGTCGGCGCACCGTCCTCTCCCACAAGGAGCGCGATGGCAAAATGCTCCTGATCGGAAAAGTCCGCGCTGTTGCGCCGCAGCTTTTCGCGGCGGTAGGCATCGGAGAACTCCCCTGTCAGACGCAGCAGCGACGACATCGCAGGTGCAACGGCACGGAGATCCTCCATCGCCTCTTCGCTTGTCACGGAAAAGATCGATGCGACTGCACCCGCCTGTTCCTTTGCCTGGTCCCAAAGGCGCTTCATGCGCAGCTTCTGCGCGCCGCCGTCCTCATCTTTCACCGCGCCAAGGCGTCCAAAGACGGCGCAGGTGCGTGCCGCCGCATCCCAGCTCTCCTCCGCCGCGTCTGCCCACGCATCGAGTGAGAACGATGCATCGCAAAAAGCGGGCACATATTTTGCAAGAAGCACCTCGTTCCCCCGCGCCTCGTCCGTGCCCTCACGCAGAAGGCGCGCCCAGGTACGGAGGCGCTGCGCCGCGTCGGTGCGAAGCGCAGCAGCATAGGGCGTCCGGTCGATGTCCCCGCCCAGCGTATCCCAGAAGGTGCGCTGCGCTTCGAGCCAGCGCATGGGATAGGGGTGGCTTTGCAGCTTAGCGTAAAGCTCCAGGACGAGCGCTTCAAGTGCGCTGTCATCGCGTCCCGCGCCAAGCGTGTCGGCAAGCTGCGCATCTCCCTCACCGTCCATGGCTTCATAGAACTTTGTCAAAACGCGCGATAGAACACGCTCCTGCATGACGCGCGCATCCTTCTCATCCAGCACACGGAAATCGGGCGTGAGCGTATGTTCATCCCCATCGTTTTGCAAAAGATGCACATTCTCACGCAAAAGTGCGGCGCAAAACGCATCCACCGTCTTGATATCAGCACGGTAAACACGCATTGACTGGCGGCGCAGATGCGCGTCGGTCGGTGCAAGCGCGATACGGGCAGTAAGCTCACGGGCAATTTTCTCGCGAAGCTCCGCCGCAGCCGCGCGCGTGTAGGTGATGATGAGAAAATCATCCACATCGCAGCGCTCGTCCATCACATATTTAAAAAGCCTCTCAACAAGCACCTTTGTCTTACCGGAACCTGCCGCCGCCGAGACAAGAAGGCTCCCGCCGCGGTTTTCGACCGCCGTGCGCTGGTCATCCGTTAATCTGATCTGACCCATTTTTCGCCGCCTCCTCCCTTTCAAGCTCCGCATCGATATGCTGCAAACTCTCCTCGGCAGCCGTTTTTTTGATGTATTCGATATGGTCGCCGCCGTACCCGTCTTCAAAATGGCACGCGTCGGCATACTCACAGTAGGTACACGCATTGTCATCGGCACTGTGGGCACAGGGATCGGCGTCGATATTGCCGCGCGCAAGCTCATCGGTGATGCGGCAGAGCAGGAGCTCGACATATTTCCCGAGCTTTCCAAGCTGCTGCGCGGTCGCCACACCGCCGGAGATCGACCCGTCACGCGCCACGCGCAGCGGGAGGTAGTGCGGCTGGGTAAGTGCGCTGTGCTCCATCGCCTGCAGCACCTCCGGTTCACAGAGCACCATACCGCTGCGGCGCAGCTCCTTCTCCATCGCGCGGCGGATCTCCTCCTCCGACGCACCACGCGGCATGGAGAGGATCACATCACGCGCAGGCGTATACAAAACGCCCGCCGGCACGATCTCATGTCCAAAGACACCCGCGCCCTCGCGCGCGAGCGTAAAAAGATACAAAAGCATCTGAAGCCCCAGCCCGTAGCGGATCTCAGAGAGGTCAAAGCTCTTTTTCCCCGTTTTATAATCGACCACACGAAGATACAATTTACCATCCCGCAGCCATCCGTCCACACGGTCAACAACGCCCGTCAAGTGCATTTGCGCGGTCGGCGTTTCGATCGCAATGGCATTCATCGCACCGCCCGCACCAAACTTTAGCTCGAACGCGCACGGCACAAAATCGGAGTTTTGCAGCTCCTGCGCAAGCTCATCCACCACGGCATACACCGTGCGGCGCAAGCGCGCAAAAAGATAGCGGAAGCGCGCGTCTTTGTCGGCAAAATTTCCAAATTCACGCTCCGTATACTGCCTGATGTATTTATCGACAAGCGCACGGCGCCGCGCGTCGTCCACCTCCGCCCAGCCGCCGAGCAAAAGTATTTCGCTTGTGACGTTTTCAAGGATATAGTGCATGAACGTACCGATCTCCGGCGCATCGAAGGATGACTTTTCCCTCCGCCGCGCACGAAGCCCGTACTGCAAAAAGTACGCAAAGTGACACCGCCGCGCTTTGTCGACACGCGAAGCGGACATATAAAACCGTTCGCCGTACAGGCTGCGCACAGCGTCGGGCGAGAGCCGGCCACGCCTGAGTGCCGCGGCGCGGCGCATCGCCGCAAGCTCCTGCGCACAGTCTCCGCGCGCTTCAAAATAGCGCCAGAGCGCACCGTCGATCTGCGTGCCGGCAAGGCTGAGCGCACTTGCGCGCGAGGCGGTACGGTAGCTCTTATCCCCCTCATTCTCCTCGCGATGGTGCGGACACAGCGCGCGCAGACGCTCAATGACAAACGACGGGCGAAGCGCCGCGCCGGATACACTGAGCGCAGGGTAGGCAGCATAGAGCCGCTCGCTTGGCTGGGCAAGCGCGGCATAGATGTTTTGCAGCTCCATCGCGTACTGCTCGTCACCGTAAGGTGCAAGACGCACACTGTGCGCAGCGAGCGCGTCGCGGTCTTCATCGGTGAGGATACCGCCGCCAAGTGCCGTCGCAGGAAGCGACTGGTCGGTCGCACCGAGGATGAAAAGGCAGCGCACACGGTGGCGGTCATTTTGCGTCAGCTCGGCAAAGTTGACCTGGTCGCAGGACACAGGGATGCTGCCAACACTGTACTGCGTGAGAACGAGCGTGAAAAGCCGTGCATACTCCTGTGCATCCACCACGCTTTCACCGAGGATCTCGGCAAACTGGTCAAGCACATCGCACAAAATGCCCCAAAGCTGCAAAAGTTCCTCGGCAGCCTCTCCCTCGCCCGCCTCAAAGAGCGCGGCGGCGCGCTGTTCCACCTCCTGCGGAAGCTTCGCCGCCTGCGCAAAGGCGTAAAGCGCGGCAGTTTTTTCGCGCACGGTCGTCTCGCCGCGCATTGCATCATACAGCGGGCGGAAAAGCGCACGCACACACGCACGCAGCTCATTGATGCGTGCGAGCGCGGCGGTATCCGCCTCACTCCACTCCGCGCCGAAGCCGCGCGGGTGCGCAGTCCAGTCCGCCTCGCGCATCCACATATTCCCGTGAACTTCCCACCGGATGATATAATTCTCAAGAAGATCGCACGAAGCCGCGTCGATACCGGCAAGTCCCGTTTTGAGGCAGCGAAACACATCCTCATATTCAAAACCACCGCTCACCGCGTCAAGCGCAGCGGTGAGCATCACAGCGACGCTTTTTTCCGCAGCGCTTGTCCGTCCGCTCCGAAAAAGCGGCACGCCGCAGCGTGCAAAGACGCTTTGAAGCGTCGTTTCGTAGTCGGCAAGGCTTCGCGTCGTAACGGTGAAATCGCGGAAGCGGTACCCCTCACACCGAACGAGGCGCAAGATCTCCGCTGCCGCCCATTCGCACTCACTTACGATGCTGTCGGCGCGGCGGATGCAAACACACGACGCATCGCCCTCCCACGCGGCATTTTCGCCAAAAAAGCGGCGCTCGATATGGCTGAGGGCATCGCTTTCCTCCTGCGGGGCAAGCCACTCGATCTCGCACGGCACGCCGCACACGCGCGCAAGGCGCACAAGCCGCTCGCGCGTGCGGTCGCAGGCGGCAAAAATTTCACTTCCGTTTCCGCGCTCACCGAGAAGCGTCACCGTCACCGAGCGCGCGCGGCGCAGCATCACGGCAAGGGTACGCTCCTCCTGCGCGTTGAAGTAGGAAAATCCGTCGAGGAAGATATCCTTCCCGTCTATGTAACCGGACTCTTCCAGCTTTTCCACAAGCTTTCCCATGCGGTCGCGCAGGTCTTCGCCGCCGTTTTGCAGCCTTGCGGCGTAAACACCGTACAAAAGCGCGAGGTCGTGCAGCTTATCGCCCTGTGCGCCGCCGATATCCTCAGCGCAGGTAAAAAGCGTCTCCGGCGCGATCTCGTATGCGGAAAACTCGTCAAAAAGGCGCATCAGCCCGCCGAGGAACGCAACGCGCTGTGACGGGCGCTTATAGACGCGAAGCTGCGTTGCCGTCTCATACAGGGCGCGCTCGAGCGTCAAAAGCTTTCCGCCCGCGTCGAGCGCATAGTCGCAAAGCCCGCCGGTGAGTGACAGGACGCGGCGGGCGAGCTGCTTGAACGTGAGCGCCTCGACATGGCGGCTCGCCGTGTCGCCGCACGCACGGCAGATGTCCGTCTCCGCCGCATGGGAGGCATGCTCCGGTACGAGCAATATCTGCTGCGAGTCGTCGCCAAGGCCGCATATCTCGCGCAGGATGCGCGCGGATTTTCCGCTGCACGCCCTGCCGATCAAGAGTTTAAGCATCCGTTTTCCCTCCCCTTTTTTATTCGCTTCGATTATAGCACACTTGCCGTCGTCGTACAAGTGTTCGCTCCAACGCGGGCGGATTTTCCACATTTTTGAACAATTTCAACAAAAACAGTTGCTTTTACCGTTCTTTTACAATATAATATGCGGGTATTGGTTTAACCATTTGCAGGTTCCATATCGTAATATCCAATCGGGAAAGGGGCGCGCCCCTTTCCCCGTGGGGGTACCCCCACGGCGGCGCAGCACAGCAGCAGACCAAAATTTGACTTTCGGAGGGTATACGGAATGAAAAAGCGGTCAAGGAAGAAGATATGGCTCAGCGCGCTGGCTCTGGCACTCGTCGTGGCATTTTTGCCGCTTGTCGGGCTCGGCGGCAGCGCGACAGACCCCTACGACAACGACGATGATGTGTACAGCATCGATCTTGACGTCGAGTATGCAAGCGAAACGCCGCATGAGCACGACGATGGTGAAAGCTGGATCCCTCTGACGGCGGAGCTTCTTGACGGAAGCGCATATACGCTCACAGGCGACACGTCATATTATTACCTGCCGTCCGATCTCAATATCACAAACGGGATCACCGTCGACGGCACGGTCACGCTGTGCCTCAACGGGCATTTGCTCGACGGCGGAAAGAGCGGCATCGAAAATATGATCACCGTCGAAGAGGACGCGACGCTGATCCTTTGCGACTGCAGCGAGGACGTGAGCTATCTCTACAGAATGCACGCAGACTGCAACGATAACAGTGATTTCTATTGGGAAATACTGCCCGAGGATTGGGATGGGACGCCGCTCAACAGCTGGCCATGTGAGAATTACTATTGTGAGGGTGGCCAGTATTGCGAAGAGCGTTATTTGTATGACTATTGTCCCAACTGTGATAGTGGCTTGGAATGTGAGTATCTTGTAGATTGTGGAGACTGCGAAGGTGGTGTGACCGGTTATGATGATTACATCGTCACGATCGATTCAGGTATCATCTGCGGCGGCGAACGCGGCGTATTCGTGAAGGACGGCGGCACATTTGAGCTGCGCGGCGGCGCGATTGCGGACAACGCCGTCTGGTCGCAAGGTTCTGACATAAGATGGAAAGGCTATGACTGGGGCGAGAGCGCTGAAAGCGCCGCAGGAAAGGGCGGCGGCGTACACGTTGCAAGCGGCGGCGATTTCATTATGGCCGACGGCATGATTTGCTGCAATAACGCAACATACTACGGCGGCGGCGTGTATATCGCGCCCGGCGCTTCCGCCGATATCAGAGGCGGTCTGATCAGCTCCAACGTGTCCATGTACGGCGGCGGTGTGTATCATGAGGGTACCGCGCTTACGATACGCGGCGATGCGATGCTCGAAATGAACCGCGCGGGCTACGGCGGCGGATTGTACGCTGTCACAGAAGCCACGGTGAAGGGATATGATACAGACGACAACGCGCGGCAGGTCTTCTTTAGCAAAAACAACGCCTATTTTGGCGGCGGTATGTATATCGAACCCAGTGCCGTCGTCACGGCCGAAAACGCGGCTATGGTGGAGAATTGTGCAAACGATCACTACTATGATTTCTATTTCGGCGAAGAGTGGGGATATCCGTATATTCCCTTCCTCTTTGATATGGAATACACATTGGAATCAGCAACGGGCGATTACACGAAGTCCGCTTCGAACGTATATCTCGGCGGCGGCGAGCTTACGATGGTCAACTGTGCGATCGTCAAGGGCAATACACCTAGCTACGGCGGTGGTGTATACATACGCGACGGCGGGGCGTTCACGCTGCAAGGCGGCGAGATATCGGATAACTATGGAGAACCCGGCGGCGGTGTGGCGGTGAAAGACGGTACTTTTACGGTTGAAGGTCTCGTTCACATCAGCGGAAATGACGGCGGCAGTGACGTATGGCTTGAAGGAGGTCAACGGATCTCCATTGGCGAAGGAGGTCTGGACCGCGCCTCGCGTATCGGCGTGAAGTCAGCAGAATGGGCTGAATATGATTTTTTGGATGCGGAAAGCGTCGAAAATTTCTCCGATGATATACTGTCCGCTTATCAAGACGGCAATTCCATCTTCTTTTCAAATGACCCGGGGTATCGCATCCATCCAGAGAATGCCGTATCGCTGACAGATCGATACGATGGCGACGAACATGAGGATTGGTACGGGTACGACCCCTATTACGATGAATTTCCTGGTAACGGTGGTAGCCGTTTTTTGACCGAAACTGATGATCCACACACCCAAACAGAAATCATTTCCGGCGAAGTGCATCTTTGCATGAGCGGTCATAACATGGGGTTTGTCATTTATGACCCAAATGATCCCGCGATCAAAATCACACCGGGCGCTCATCTATATCTGTGTGATTGCTTTGAATCGGGTATCGGTAGGCTCGAAAAATCTTGGAGTGAAAATTCTGACGATGGTTACATAAAAAACGGCATCGCTTTTGACGGCGGCGGTGCGCTGACGCTGGAGAGCGGAGCGCTCAAGTTTGACCGAAGCGTGGAGGTTTCGACGGGCGCGGCGTTCACCATGAACGGCGGACGCGTCGAGAGCTCGGACTACGGCGTGAAGGTCAGCGGCGGTGCGTTCACGATGACCGACGGCACCATCCGCAACAGGGATGATGGCTCAAATACCGGCGTGCTCGTTGAAAGCGGTAGTACGTTTACGATGACCGGCGGCGAGATCACCAACAACGGGCATCAGGGCGTCCGCGTCGCAAACGGTGCAACTTTCGGAGTTAGCGGCACACCCGTGATCTATGGCAATCTTCCGACCGCGAAAACGTATAGTCTTCGACGGGCAGCGACGCCGCACGGAAATGTCGTGCTTGAATACGGCGCGGTGATCACGATCACCGGTACGCTCGAAGATGGTGCGAAGATTGGCGTGACACTTGAAAACTTCCAGGAGGGTGTCGCTTTTACGTCCGGCTGGCGCACGTATATGAACGAAAAGGATCCCGCCGACTATTTTGTAAGCGATCACCCCGGTTGCGTCGTCTATGAGCTGGATAATGGTGAGCTGGCGCTTACAGAAGGCTGCGTCGTGAGGTTTGACAGCAACGGCAGCAGCTTCTCGATCCCCTCAACGACTGTCCCTCAGGGAAGTCCGGTGTCAAAGCCCAGCGATCCGCAGTGGGCGGGTCATCAGTTCGCTGGATGGTACACCGCGCGCACGGGTGGAGAGCCGTGGGTCTTTGCCGACTCCGTCACGGAAGAAATGACGCTCTATGCCCGATGGCTGTCCGGTGAACGGGAAACGGTCACGATCACGTTCAAGGCAAGCGGCGACAACGACGCTGCTTCGTATACGCGGAATGTTTTCAAGGGCGAGGAGACAGTGCTCGAGCAATGCGCGTTCACCGGCTATGGTAATTTCCT
This sequence comes from Oscillospiraceae bacterium, assembly GCA_017408525.1. Taxonomy (GTDB): domain Bacteria; phylum Bacillota; class Clostridia; order Oscillospirales; family Oscillospiraceae; genus RGIG2163. Next base: position 11,989 of record JAFQUN010000133.1, on the reverse strand, counting down.
CGGCTGGGATGCAAACGGTGACGGCACGGTGGACTACGACGACGAAGATACAGTGAACCCCGAAGCCGACCTCACCCTCTACGCGCAGTGGGAGGCGCCCGCGCCCGAGACCTGCACCATAACGTTTCATCCCAACGGCGGTGAAGGCACGATGGAGCCGCAGATCGTGAATAAGGGCGAAGCGACCGATCTGCACATAAACGTGTTCACCCGCGACGGTTACACCTTCGACGACTGGAACACCGAACCCGACGGCAGCGGTATACCTTACTACGACGAAGAACATGTTTCCTGCTCCGAAGACCTCGACCTCTACGCGCAGTGGATAGAGGACGAGCAGGAGGAACCCGCCGTCTACAGAGTTGAACTCTATGTCGACGGTGAGCCGTATAGAGGTTACTGGGAGGCAGAGGAGGATGAAAGCGACAAAGTCCACTATATCTCCGTCGCAATTGGCGAAGCCGTTACTGAGCCTATGGATCCCGATGACGGCGGTTGGCATTATAAATGGTATCGGGAAGATACGTTTGTAAACAAGTGGGATTTTGATGAAGATACCCTCGAGGAAGGCTACATTGAAAACGGCGTGTTCAAGCTCTACGGCAAGCCGATCAAAGTGCATACTGTTCGCTATTGGCGTGTCATCCCCGGTCCCAACTTTGACCCGGAAAACGCTGCTGCAGCCTATTGGATGATGGGTGTCGAAGACGGCGATTGCGCCGATGCAACTTTCCGCACTTCTGCCGACCCTGACACCGGCATAAGGGTAGGCGCATGGTATGCAAATTTGGACCTTACGGGAGAACCTTTTGATTTTAGCACCCCCATCCATGCGGATACGGATTTGTACCCCTACTGGGTAGACGCTGACGGAAACCACATCCCGCCGCAAGGTTCCACCACCGACCCCGTCGATCCTCCCTCCGGCGTTGGCGGTGGCGGCGGTGCGCCGAGCGTGCCGCTGAAGGACACCGACAACGACGGCATCCCCGATATCCTCGACGATGACGACGATAACGACGGGCTTCTCGACTTCGAGGATCCCGACCCGCTGACGCCGAACGTCGTCGACCTCGGCGAGGAGAAATTCAAGGATGTCGACCAGAACGCGTGGTACGCCGAATACGTCGATTATGTTGTCGACAACGGCATCATGCAGGGCATCTCCGATGCGCTGTTCGATCCGCACGGCGAAACCTCGCGCGCGCAGATCATCATGTCCCTCTGGCGCATGGAGGGTGAGCCGCTGGTGACGCACCCGCTGTACTTCTCCGACGTGAGCGAGGGCGCATGGTACGCCGACGCGCTGCGCTGGACGAACAGCGAGGGCATCGTCCTCGGCTACGATGACGGCCGCTACGGCACAGGCGACCCCGTCACGCGTGAGCAGATCGCAACGATCCTCTGGCGCTATGCGCGTTTCAAGGGCATCGACACGAGCAGCGGCGAGAGTACGAGCCTTCTGAAATTCTCCGACGCGAAGAAGATCAGCGCCTACGCCATCTCCGCCCTGCAGTGGGCGTGCGGCGAGAAGCTGGTCGAAGGCACGGTCGACGAGAGCGGTGCGATCGTTCTCGACCCGCAGGGCAGCGCAACGCGCGCCCAGATCGCAGCGATCTTGATGAGATTCTGCGAGAATGTTCTCTAAATAACAAAAGGAGTGGCAAAAGCCACTCCTTTTGTTATTTGAACCTTTTGTGCAAACTCTCCCAAAGCTCCACGGTTTTGAAGCGGAGCGTAAATCCTTCCTCCGTTTCCACGCCGCGCGCCATCGTCTCTGCGGCGTTCTCCGTTGTCACGCTCTGGCACAGCGGGCGGTACACAACGCCCCACCACGCAGCGGTGTGCTGCGGCGCAAATGCCGCGCAGATGAGTGAAACAGCAAGTCCTATTCCAAGCGCGAGCGCGCACATATCCTTTCGATTCATGGCAAAAGCCGTCCTTTCTGCATTGGTAATTGCAGTATGGACGGCTTTTCGCGTTTCTAAACAGGATATGTCAAAAAAGTTTGCGGATACCTCTTTTGCAGTGTTTCCGCCGCGTGGTGCGCGGTATCCTCATCATCGAAGATCCCAAACACTGTCGGACCGGAACCTGTCATCAGCGCGCCCGCCGCGCCCAGCGCGAGAAGCTGTTCACGGATCGCGTGGACCTCAGCGTATTTTTCGGGCAGGATATCTTCAAAGACGTTGCAAAGATGTGCGCCGACCGCATCTGCATCTGCGCGGGAGAGTGCATCGATCATCGCGGCAGTGTCAGGTCGGCGGGTGATCTTCCCCTGCCGCACAAGGGAGAAAAGCTCCGGTGTGGAGATCGGAAAATCTGGTTTACATAAAACAATTGGTGCGCGCGGCATCGGCGCAAGCGGCGTCAGCCGTTCGCCGCGCCCCTCGGCAAGCGCCGTACCGCCGAGAATGCAAAACGGCACATCGCTCCCGACTTTTGCGCCGATCTCCAAAAGCGCGGCATCATCCATCATGGGCGCAAAAAGACTTCGCATAGCGTGCAGCACAGCGGCAGCATCGGTGCTTCCCCCTGCCATACCCGCGGCGAAGGGGATGCGCTTTTCAATATCGATGGAAACGCCGCCGTCTATGCCGGTCGCGCCGAAAAAGCACCGCGCCGCTTTGTGGGCGATGTTCCCCTCCCCCGACGGCAGCGCCGCGCAGTCGATGCTGCATTCGATGCCGCAGTCTCGCCGCGCAACACGCACTGTGTCGTGCAGTTCGACCGCCTGCATGACCATTTGCAGGTCGTGATAGCCGTCATCACGCTTGCCAATGATGTCAAGCGTGAGGTTCAGTTTTGCGTGTGCCTTGATCTCGACGGTATCCATAGCAAATCTCCCATACATCAAAAGAAGGCGGCGAGATTCCCACCGTCTTCTTTTATCCTTAATGTCGTTTCACAGAATTTCGCGTCTGCGACGCGAAACAAAGTTCAATACATTTTCTCCGGCGACATGCGCGTCGGGGAAAATACTTCTCACGCAGCGAACGTGTGAGCTGCGCGAGTGCTGGCGCAGCCGTTGGCGGCTTTGCCGCTTACGGCTGCGGGCATACCCCTTGCGGGTACTGAGCGAAGTGCAAAAGGTCGAGGAAGAGGCAAAGCCTCTTCCTCGAATTGAATTAACCGCGGATCTTGCGCGCTTCGATGTAGTAGCGCTTATCCTGTGCGTGACCCATGGAGAAGGTCTTGCGCGGCAGAACGCCGTCAGCCATAACGGTCTTGAAGAGCTGTTCCTTGCCCATCGCGGGAAGCAGGAAGCCGATGTTGCCCTTCTTGTCGCCGAGCTCGACGGTGACTTCGTCGCCGTGGATGTAGTCGACCTCGCCGCCGAACTTTTTGAGATAATCGTCGATGAACGCCTGCAGCGTACCGACAGCAAGCTGCACCTTGGGATCGGGAACGGTGATGACACCCTTCTTGCCGGCGTAGTTGTACTTGATGGTGTGGCCTTCGCCCTCGCCCTCGTGGGCATTGGGATAGAACTTCTTGAACTCTTCCATCATCTTCTCGCCGTCAATGTCAAAGACGACACGGTGGATGGGCTCAAACTGCAGCGCATCGTCGTGGTTGTTGACGACCTCGACCAGCGCGTAGCGGGCGGGGAGCTTGAGATACTCTTCGGGGGTGAGACCCTTCTTCTGCTCCTCATAGCAGGCCTTTGCGGTCGCAAGGGAGTGGTTGCCGTCGCCGACAGCGAAGAGCAGGGGCTTCTCGCCGGAAACGTTGTACTTCTTCTGCATCGCCTCGTCGGAGCAAAGACCCTCGAGAGCATCGGCAACAGCGTCGATCTGCGCGTCGGAGAGCTTGTAGCCGCGGATGTGACCGCCGTTTTGCATCAGGTCAAAGTCATAGACCTTTTCCATGGAGGAAGCGGCAGCGGTGAGCGGCTCGATGACAGTCTTTTCGGGGTTGTCGATCAGAAGCATGACGTGGGGCAGCTCGATGGGAGCGTTGCGGCGGACCTTCGCGCGCGGGGGAATGCGGTCAAGAACGGTACCCTCGGTCGCACGGATGAGCGCGCCGGAGCCGGGGGTGAAGTCATAGGTGTCGAGGTCGACCATACCGATCAGACCGTGGCGGATGCGGCCGTCGGACTGCTCGCGCTCGATGTAGATGAGAGAATCCTTGAGCGTTTTGAAAACGTCCTCTTTGAGGTACTTATCCATGGAGGAGTTGATGTTGTCGATGTACTCGTCAACGTTGGGAGCCTTGAGGTTTGCCTCGGGGAGGATCAGGCGGAAGGTGGACGGAGCGTCACCGACCTGCTTTTCGACAGCTTCCCAATATTCCGGCTCGGAGGTGAACTGGTCGCAGGCGACGACAGCCCACTTGTTCATATCCGCGTTTGCGGGAAGAAGAATATCGGAGGGATAAAAACCGAGCTTTTCAAACTTTTTGTTCATGTTGTCTTTCCTCTCATGTTGAATTTTTTTGGATTTTTTTGCTCTTACGCGATACGCGTTCTGTTACAGATAATAGTATACTACATCCCCCGCAGCAATTTCAACGCAAATTCACAAATTATAAAATGTTTTTCAAAATAGGAATGTTCATTTTGATGAATAATTGCGCGGCGGTGTGCAGACAATAACGGCGCAAAGAGCTATAAAAAGGGAGGTTCATTCTTTATGCTCATTGACAAAATCGCACTTGCCCTTACCATCGTAGGCGCGCTCAACTGGGGCAGCGTCGGCATTTTCCGCTTTGACTGTGTGGCGTTCCTCTTCGGTGGTCAGACGGCTACGGTCAGCCGCATCGTCTATACGCTCGTTGCGCTTGCGGGTGTTTGGTGTATCACCATGCTCTTCCGCGAGACGGAGCCCATCGAGGGCATGAACGAAGGTTGAACAAGAAAAGCTGCCGCAAAAATCTGCGGCAGCTTTTCTTGTCCACAAAAACAGGGCGAGCAAAAGCTCGCCCTCAACTTCCCCTTAAAGGTCTCACCGAGTTCCGTGCCTTCGGCACGGAATAAAGTAAAACCATTTTCTCCGGCGGCGTGTACGTCGGAGAAAATACTTCTCGTGGCGTAAGCGGGTGACACGTCGCCGCGCAAAAACTCGAAAAAGTGGCTCCGCCACTTTTTCGACAGGGCGAGCAAATGCTCGCCCTGTCGAAATAACCTTATTGCAAAAGCTGGAGCACACCCTGAGGAACGGTGTTCGCCTGCGCGAGCATCGCCTGCGCGGACTGGATGAGGATGTTGTTCTTGGTATATGCCATCATCTCTTCCGCCATGTCGGTATCGCGGATGCTGGATTCGGCATCCTGGATATTCTCTTCCATGATGGCGAGATTGCTTGCCGTATGCTCGAGGCGGTTCTGTGTTGCACCCAGCGTACCGCGCGTAGAGGACACATAGTTGATGGCGTCCTTGATGACATCGACGGCGCTCTGCGCACCCTCACGCGTACCGATATCGACATCGGCAAGACCCAGCGCCTCAACGTGCATATCCTGAATGTCGACGGTGATCTGGTTATACTCGGCGGAAGTGTCGCCGATCTGCAGCGTCAAGCCGACAGTCTCCTCCGTTTCGACCTTGTACTTCATGGAAAAGACTTCGCCGAGCTTTTCAGCGGAGGTGTAAACGTTCGTCGCACCGTCGTCGCTACGGCGGATGCCGATGCCGATGGGGTGACCATCCTCGCCGTTGGTAACGGTAACAGCAAGCGTCACGCCGGTGACGGGCTTACCCTCGGTGTCAGTGGCACTCGTGTCATCAACCGTCGAGCCAAACGCCTCGCTGATCTTGGAAAGCGCCAGATCGAGGTCGATATCGTCCTCTTCCATCATGGAAAGGTCGATCAAACCGTCAACATTCGCGCCCGCCTCGGTCGAACTGTTCGCGCCGACTTTCAGCGTATAGGCGGCATCGCCGATCCTGATGTACGCGCCGTCGCGGATATCCTCGGCGGTGATCTCGATGACAGTATTCGCGCGGTCAGCGCCGCCCACCTTCGAACCGGGCTCAACGCGGGTGCCCGCGTCATGTGTGCCGGAGAGCGTTGTCCCCGTGCCGCCGGTGGAATTGTCCTCGTCGATGGCAACAGCGATATCGAGGTTTCCGGCGCACTCCTCATCTGTGGTCGGGATGCTCGTCATCTCCAGCGTGATCGTGCCATCGCCGTTATCGGTCACTTCATATTCAATACCGCCAAGCTCGACGGTGGTTCTGTTCCCGTTGTCAGTAAGAACATCAACAAGATCGGCGGCAATGTCTGCCGCTGCCACCGTAGCGGCAGCTCCGTCACTGGTTCCGACGTACGCCACGGAGAAGACATCCTCACCGATCGTAAAGTCGATGGCAAGCTCATTTGCCGTGCCTGTGGTGCCGGCGATGGTGCCTTCCAGCTCGGTGAAGTCAAGCGTGATGACCGTCGCCTTACCGGCGCTGTCAACACCCGCGTCAAGCACGGTCTTCTTACCGACAACATCGATCACCTTTTCATCGCTGCTCTTGATGTCGGAGAGCATACGGTCGATGCCGGCGACCTGCACGTCCTTGACGACGGCGACCTGCGTACACATCGAGCCGTCGAGCAGGTTGATGCCGTTGAAGTTGGAGGAATCTGCGATACGGTCGATCTCAGCGCGCAGCGCATCGACTTCCTTCTGGAGGTTGGCGCGGTCGACTTCGTCGTCGTAAGTACCGTTTGCCGACTGTGTTGCAAGGTAGACCATGCGGTTGAGCGTATCCTGCACCTCCTGCAGCGCGCCTTCAGCGGTCTGCACAAGGCTGATGCCGTCCTGCACGTTTTTCTGCGCAGCATCAAGACCGGTGATCTGCGCACGCATCTTCTCGGAAATCGCAAGACCCGCGGCGTCATCGCCGGCGCGGTTGATGCGATAGCCCGAGGCGAGCTTTTCGAGGTTGCCGTTCAAGGAATTCGTATTTTTCGCATAGCTGCGATAGGCACCCATGGCCATTATATTATGTTGAATAATCATTTATAATGTCTCCTTCCAATGTAAATGATCTTCGAGGGCTTGCTCTCGCGCGTCGACATCCTTGTCGCTGCGCTTCTGATCTGTGGTCGTAAGCAAACCCCTTGGCCACCGGTGTCTGCGCCGCTCCACTCGTCTTGTTTTGCTTCGAACCGGCAAACGGTTCGAACTAAACTGTTTCACGCATCCGCGCCACGCATTTCACCCGAATGGTCCTCTTCAGACCACACCCTTCGGCGAGCGTCTCGCAGGTGCCTTCACAATATACCTCGACGCGCTTTTCGGAAAATTAAGAGCCTTTTTTTAAAAATTTTCAAGAAATTTCCCCAAACCGCAATTTACATAAAAGAGAATAAATACGCGTTTTGAATGCATATCTATGCAGCCATTTTCCACACGGCACACAACACAGTCCCCTCCTTCTTTTTGTTGACAGCGGCACAAGGCGCCAATATACTGTATATATGCTGTTTTTACATAGGTACCGCCTGATAGAAAAAAGAAGCCGCATATGATAAAAATCATATGCGGTCGGCGCAACAGCGAACAGTCATTGCAGATCACAGACAGATAACGGAAAGCAGGGGTCAAAGGTGAGTTTACAAAACAAGCTGAATGTCCGATATATGGCGGATGTACCGCTTTTGCGCTATATCGTTCCCTTTTCGTACGGGCATGGTGATATGAAATATGAACAAGCCGTCGATAAAATAATGCGCACGGGAGAATGGCGGGCGGCAAAGCGATCGGATCTGGTCCCTTCTCACGAGGAGGACTTATATGACCACATATATTGTGGTTTCGTGGATTCGAGATTGGATCCTGATGGCGGCGGAACACCGGAAAACAACATTGGCGCAGGATTCATTCCGACGAATTTCAAGCGAAAAGGAATGTATTACCATTACCACGAAAAAGGAGACGGCGCGGGAGATCCCGCCGCGCAGACGTCAAAAGGGTGCAGCGGCGCACAAGCGAACGCAAAGAAGGACGATCCAACACGCAGGATCCTTCATTTTACGATCGAAGATGAGGGCATTTTTATTTTTAGAACGGGAATCGGGTTTTACTGGTATGAAATAAAGCTTCCCGAGATGGATGCGGATCATCTTGTTTTGTTCCAAAATCGGTTCAAGGAATTGAATGTGATCCGCTTAACGCGCGCTGACAGTGATAAGTTTTGGTTCTGTAATAAAAAAGATCCGGGCAGCGAGAAGTTTACGATGGGCAACCATATTTCTTTGAAGCTTCACGGTATTTTCGGCGATGTTTGCTATTATCCCCCGAGGATCAACGAGGTCGTCAGGAACAAAAAGATAGAGGAAAACCGCGGTCAGTGGAAGTCATATGCGGAATCTGTCGAGGAAGAGCGGAAAAAGATCGAGGCCGAACTGCGGCTGATCGACGGAAAAAAAGAAAAAGTTCCGTATTCGGAAGAATATCACGCAAAGCTGAAGGCATTCCACGAGGAAAAAAACAAATGGGAGCGTATGTGCGTATCTCAAGCCAGGGAAATCGGCTTTTGCGAAGGCTATCCAATGCTTGTCCCTGACAGGGCGATCCTGTTCAGCTATGTGGTTTTCCATGCAGATAAGGACGCTGAAAGCGAAGAGGAAAAGCAATCGTTGATCGCAGATATGTGCAGGTACGCATATTTTATCTCCAGAGGATATAAAGAATCTTATAAAGTCACAAAAAATGCAGAAACAGAGAGAAAACAAATGCTTTTCCGGCACGAAAACGATGTTTGGGATGCTTCTCTTGAGGGCGTGGGATGCTTTGTTTCCATCTACAACAATATTTACAACAAGGACAAAAGCCTCAAATCCAACACGTTCTATGATAAAAACAGGGTAAAAGAAATGAAGGGCGATTATTTTATTTTGTACCTGCTTCTTTTATACCAGCATTATACATTGATATACTTTTTCCAGACGGTGTCAAATAAGTTCTCGTTTAAAATCGATCATTATCTGGAATATAACGAAAGTTTATACAACGAGATCTGTTCGTTTAAGGTAGGGTTTGATATCTTTTTGTCAGGAAGTGTATATGAGGCGGTAAGCCATACGACAGATATCTGCAATCTATATTCCTATATCGAGAACAAGATGAAGATCCGTGGCGATCATGAAAATCTCAAACGCAGCGTCAGCAACCTGCAAAATCTTCAAAACTGTTTGCTGGAAAAAAAGAAAGCGGCTGACGAGGAAGCCGCCGAAAAAGACAGGGATGATTTTGACAAGACATTGGGAATCGTCGGTGGACTGTTCGGCGGGTTGGCCGTCATATCCTGCATAAACGATGTCGTTGCGCTGGGCGAGGTGCTGCGGAGCAAACCTTTGCCCGGAAACTACGCATATGCGATATGTATGTCTGTACTTTTGGGATGCGTTGTTCTGATAGCTGCTTCCGCCGTCGGATTTATCCTCAAATACTTCCGGAATAAAAAAAGAAGAAAACGCAGGCAAATAAAATAGGAGCGAATCGAGGCAGGCGATGCACCTAACCCCGAGGCTCCTTGCTCACATTGTACCAAAGCGCTGCAAAAAATGCAAGAGGAAAGTATGTTATGGCCGGAACGGTTTTTTATAACGCGGATAAAGCAGATCTGGCAATTAAAAACAGAGACGAACTCATGGCGCACGTCGAGGCTTCGATCACCAACGGCTTTTATATTGAAGCTACCGTGATCCTACATTCCATGATAGAAAATTACACATACAAACTGCTCCACATTCTAAATATCCCATATAAAGCCAGTGACCGACTGTTTCAGTGCATGGCATACCTCAAAAAACACATAGATGAAAACGACATCCATGCCGACTTGGAACACATCAGCAACGAAGCCGTGGCAGCGTATTTTTCGAAGCACCTTTTTGCGAGCGGCTTGGCGGGCGCTATCAGCACATGGCGAAAGGAGCGGAATTTGATCATACACGATGTTGCGATCGAGGAATTGTCAAAAGAGCGGTTCCTGCTGCTCGCAGCGGAGGGAAAACGGCTCTTTGAGGTATACGAAGAAATATTGAAGGGATTTGTGTCATGATAAAGATCTTATTTATTTGCCACGGCAATATCTGCCGCAGTCCGATGGCGGAGTTTGTGATGCGCGACATGGTGGAAAAGGCACATCTGTCCCATGCCATTTCCGTTGCTTCCGCTGCAACATCTTCCGAAGAGCTTGGAAACCCTGTTTACCCGCCTGTGCGAAGTCTTCTGCGCACGCACGGCATCGACTGCACCGGCAAGACCGCACGGCAAATGACTGCCGCCGACTACGGCAAGTACGACCTTCTCATCTGCATGGACAGCGCGAATCTGCGCAATATGCAGCGTATCTGCGGCGGCGATCCGGAGAGCAAAATGCACCTTCTGCTTGACTACACCGGCAGTTCCGGCAATGTTGCCGATCCGTGGTACACACGCGATTTTGATGCCACCTGGCGCGATGTGCGGCGCGGCTGCGCATCTCTTCTTGAAACTCTCAAATAAACCGAAAAGGGGTACATATCACCATGACACAGAGAAACGACGCTTACGCACGGTCTCTTGCCGCGCTGCTGCGCATCGAGACGATCTCCTCTGCCGAGGACACCGACCTTTCCAAATTCCGCACTTTCCACGCACTTTTGGAGCAGACTTTTCCTGCCATCTTCGCCGCCGTGGAGCGCGAGGAGTTTGACGGGAGCCTGCTTCTGCGCTGGCGCGGCACGGACAGCGGCAAGCAGCCCGTGCTTCTTATGAGCCACCACGATGTTGTCGAAGCGACCGGCGCGTGGACGCACGAGCCGTTTTCCGGCGACATCGCAGACGGCAAGGTTTGGGGGCGCGGCGCACTCGACACAAAAGGCAGTCTCTGGGCAATGCTGCAGGCGGCGGACGAGCTTGCCGCCGAGGGCTTCGCGCCAGATTGCGACGTCTATTTTTCGACCGCCTGCAACGAAGAGTGCAGCGGCGCGGGCGCAAGCGCGATCTCACAAACGCTGCACGCACGCGGCATCCGCTTTTCCATGACACTCGACGAGGGCGGCATGATCACCCAAAGCCCCATCGACGGGGCAAGCGGCACGTTCGCAATGGTCGGTGTCGGCGAAAAAGGGTATGCCGACCTCAAGTTCATCGCGCGCTCAGCCGGCGGACATGCCTCCACGCCCGATAACAACACACCGCTCGTGCGTCTGGGACGCTTTATGGCGGCGCTGGAGCGTTCGCGCTGCTTTGACCTTGCGATCTCTCCCACGGTGCAGGAGATGCTGCGCCGCATCGCGCCGTCGATGCGCTTCCCGCTCTCTTTTATCTGCGCACACGCGGACATCTTCCGTCCGCTGCTGCTTCGCAGGCTGCCGCGCCTTTCCCCTGCTGCCGGCGCGATGGTCAAAACGACGCTCGCTTTCACGATGGCGCAGGGCTCGCAGGGGCACAATGTCCTTCCGCAGGAGGCGTGGGTCATCGGCAATATGCGTTTTTCGCCCCATCAGGGACAAAAAGCCAGCATCGACGCCGTCCGCGCACTTGCCGCGAAATTTGACGTGGAAACAGAGGTCATGGAATATGGCATCGACTCGCCCGTTGCGAGCTTTGAAGCCGCGCCGTTCCGCCTTGTCGAAGAAGCGGTCAGCGCCATCTTCCCCGGTATCCCGACCGTTCCGTATGTGATGAACGGCGCGACAGACAGCCGTTACTACGCGCGCTACTGCGAAAACTGCCTGCGCTTTTCACCGCTCGTCGTCACGCGCGCACAGTTTGAAAGCATCCATGCCATCGACGAGAATGTGGACGTTGCCACGCTTGCACCGGCAGTCGATTTTTACAAGTACATTCTCCGCCGCGTTTGACATTTTCTGCCTGAGGCTTTACAATCTTCTTGAGAACATCGGCAAAAGGAGATCTCCCATGTTTATATCCGATCAAGAACACGTCGTCTACACAAAAAACGCGCTGACCGAAGTTTTGTGTCAGCTCCGTTATCCTGCCATCCTCTCCGTCGACCGCGATGAGCCTGTCGATTTTCAAGAGCTTCTGCGCGCGG
>JAFQUN010000012.1 GCA_017408525.1 Oscillospiraceae bacterium | reverse complement strand
CGGCTGAGGAATTGGACCTTCGCCGGAAGATGCATTGGTATATTAAAGGATATAGAAGCACCCGAGGGTGCTTCTATATTTTTTCTATATCATAGAGAGAATTGAGGACAAGCCAATTTTGGGAGAAGGGGCGCATGAGATTCCAGTAGCCGACACCCTGCAGACCGTTTTGCGCAGCAAGGGCAAGCTTTTCTTCGATGCTGCGCGCGTCTTCGAACCAGACGACATGCTGCTTTGAAAGCGCGTCGGTATAGTAAAAGTAAGGAGAACGCGCTGTTTGGTCGTATTCGATGGAGGCGCGGTACTGCACGGCAAGCTCGATGGCGCGGCGGCTTGAGATGGATTGTGCGCGGGAAACGCCCTCTTCAAAGGGGAGCGTCCAATCGTAGCCGTAGTTGGGGATGCCGAGGAATATCTTCTCCGGCGCGATCTCAGTGAGGGCGTAGTCGAGGACGCGGCGGACTTGCGGAAGTGGGGCGACCGCCATTGGCGGACCGTAGGTGTAGCCCCATTCGTAGGTCATCAAAAGCACGGCATTGACGGCGCTGCCGATGAGGGCGTAGTCATGCCCTTCGTACAGAAGCCCGCGCTGGCGGGCGGAGGTTTTTGGTGCAAGCGCGGCGAGGAGCGGGTGGGAGAGAGGATTGAGGGCGTCGCGAAGCTCTTGCAGGAACGTGACATACGCCTCGCGCTCGTTTGCGGGGACGAACTCGAAGTCGACATCAAGCCCGTAGTATCCGCGCGAGCGCATGGTTTGGAGGATGTCGGTGATAAGGGCTGCGCGCTTTTGCGCGCTGCCAAGGACGATGGAGGAGCGCTCGTTTGAAAATGTGCCCTGCTCGGTGAGCGAGGAGATGTGCATGAGCGGCTGTGCGCCATACTGTGCGGCAGCGGCGATGAGCGCGGTATCGTCAAGAGGGACAAGCGTGCCGCTTGCGCTGATGCCGTAGGTGAAGGGGGTGAGGTAGGTGAGATAAGGGAGGGCGGTTTGGAGATATGCGATGTCGATGCCGGGTTCAGCGTAGGCGTTGACGGCAAGCGTGCCGCGCTTTTCACCCGTGTATTCGATGATGACCGTCTCACCGATGGTGAGCGTGCTTTGTGCGCGCAGCGTGATGTTGTTTTGATAGAGCTGCGTGAGCGGAACGCCGTAATTCTGTGCGATGGACGAGAGCGTTTCGCCGGCGCGGACGGCATGGACCGTGCGCGGGAAGAGGACAACGAGCGTTTGTCCGACGGCAAGCGCGCCGCTTTGCGGAACGTCGTTGTCGGCGGCAAGACGCGCGGGATCGACGCCGTAGCGTGCGGCAATGGATGTGACAGTGTCGCCGGAGGCGACAACATGGATGAGCATTATAAACCACCTCAAAAAAGCGTATGAAGGAAACTCGCCAAAGATGCGAAGCATCTTGGGCGAGTTCAGGATGTCGAAAAAGCGGCGAAGCCACTTTTTCGAGTCTTCTGCGCCCCGCTGCAGCGCACGCATTGTCCGCCCAAAGCGGACAAAACGCACGTTTGCGGGGCGAGAAGTATTTTCTCCGACGTACACGCCGCCGGAGAAAATAATTTAGCTCTATTTCGCGGCAGCGCCGCGAAACTCTGTGAGACTTTTTGACAAACTGAAACTCGCCAAAGATGCGAAGCATCTTGGGCGAGTTTTTTTGAAAAGAAAAATCTGCGTTGTACGGAGGGGTGCAACATTTGCGGTGCGGGGAAGGGTATATAGAAAGGCTTTTGGGAGGTGCGATGCATGGGTGAGATCGGTACGATCGCGCAGGAGAGAGAATTCTGCCGCGTTTTTTTGCAGACAATGGACGCTGCACGCGCAGGAGCGGCGTGCGGCGCGGATGGGTTTTCGCTGCTGCGGCGAAAGACGGTGCGTGAGCGGCTGCGGCGGCTGCGCACAGGCATGGAAGGGATGGTCACGCGCGAGGACGTTCTGCGGCGTCTTTGCGCGCTTGCGTTCGGACAGGCGAATGATGCGGTGCGCCTTGCAATGGGAGCTGCTGCGGAAGAGGAGGTCGGCTCGCTTGATCTGTCGCTTCTTGCGGAGTTCAAGCGCGGGGCGAACGGCGGCGTGGAGGTGCGCCTTGCTGACCGCGTGAAGGCGTTGGAGGTTTTATACAACATCTTGTCGCGCGAGTCGGAGAACGGGGCAAATGCCGTTGATTTTTTGCGGGCGCTGGAGGAAACGGGGGAAGCGGATTGAAGTTCAAACGGTTTTCTCCAAAGCAAAAGCGGGTTTTGACATGGTGGCTGCGCGGGGAGGAATATGAAGCGGTCATCTGCGATGGGGCAGTGCGCTCGGGAAAGACGGTTTGCATGGGGATCTCGTTTTTTTGCTGGGCAATGGCGCGCTTTGACGGTCAGCAGTTCGCCCTTTGCGCGAAGACTATCGGCGCACTGCGGCGCAATCTGCTGCATGAGCTTTTGCCGACGCTCTCATCGCTTGGGTTTTCCTGCGCTGAGCAGCGGGCGAAAAATACGCTCACCGTGCGTTATGGCGCGCGGGAGAATACATTCTATCTTTTCGGTGGACGCGATGAGTCAAGCGCGGCGCTTATTCAGGGCTGTACGCTGGCGGGCGTTCTTTTCGATGAGGCGGCGCTCATGCCGCGAAGCTTCGTTGAGCAGGCGTGCGCGCGGTGCAGCGTGAGCGGGAGCAGGCTTTGGTTCAACTGCAATCCGGAAGGTCCGGAGCATTGGTTTTACAAGGAGTGGATCCTGCGCGCGAAGGAACGCCGTGCGCTGTACCTGCGCTTTACGATGGAAGATAACCCCGCGCTTTCCGAGCGCATCCGCGCGCGGTACGCAAGCGCGTACAGTGGGGCTTTTTACAGACGGTTCATCCTCGGCGAGTGGTCGGCGGCGCAAGGACTTATTTATGACTTTTTTGATGAAGAGAGCTATGTAAAGCCTGTGCCGGAGGGGGATTTTGAGGAGTACCGCATCTCTGTCGACTACGGCACGTCCAACCCTGCGTCGTTCGGGCTTTGGGCAAGACAGGGCGGCGTGTGGTACAGGACCGCAGAGTATTATTACGATTCGCATCTGCACGGACGGCAGAAGACGGACGCGGAGTATGTTGACGACCTGAAGGCGCTTGCGGCAGGACGGAAGATCGCGCAGGTGGTGGTCGATCCGTCGGCTGCAAGCTTTATTCAGGCGCTGCGGCAGGAGGGGTTCGCGGTAAAAAGGGCGCAAAACAACGTGGAAGATGGCATCCGCGTAACAGCGGATCTTCTAAAGCGCGGACGCATCGTTATCTGTTCGCCGTGCCGCGACTGTCTGCGTGAGATGCAGCTTTACTGCTGGGAACAGCGTGACGGCGGGCATGATGCGCCGAGGAAGGAAAATGACCACGCGATGGACGAGATGCGCTATTTTGCGATGAGCATTGCAAAAAGCTGCGGCGAGTCTTTTGCGGCTGTCAGTGTGCGGCGCTGACGTTTTGCAAAAGCTGCGGCGCATTTTTTCGAGTCGGTGAGACCTTTTTGACAAGCTGAAAGGAGAGGACACGATGTTGTTTTCAAAAAAGAAGGAGCGCGGCGGGGTGCAGGCGGCTTCCGTACAGCTTCGCAGCGGCGCGCAGCCGTTTGGAATGCTGGAGCGGTACGTTCCGCTGCGCGGCGGCGAGGTGCAGATCTATCGCGCGGTGCGTGAGGCTGTGCCGGCTGTGGACGCGGCGATCTACAAGCTCATTCGCCTGACGGGCGGCGTGGACGTTCGGTGTGCGAATGAGACGGCGGAACGTGCGCTTTCGGAGTTTTTGCGCACCGTCCCTGTGGGACGCGGACAGGTTGGCGTGAACGCGTTTTTGGAATGCTATCTCGACTCGCTTTTGACGTGCGGGCGTGCGGTGGGCGAGATCGTGCCGACGCACGACGGGCGCGGGATTGCGGCGCTTTTGTGCGCGAGAGTGGAAGATGTGGAGGTGCGCGAGGGCGCGTCACCGCTTGATTTTTCCATCTGCGGGATCGACGAGCACGGGAGATTCGCGCCGCTTCCGCGACAGAATTTGCTGCTCTTTACGCCGCTCAACCCCGAAACGAACAACCCCTACGGCGTGTCGCTTCTGCGCTCGATGCCGTTTTTGACCGATCTTCTCACGAAAATCTACACGGCGATGGGCAAGAACTGGGAGCGGTGCGGCAACGTGCGCTTTGCGGTCGTTTACAAAAACGGCGAGGGTGATCTCGACCGTGCGGCGGTCGGCGAGCGGCTTGAACAGATCGCGCGGGAGTGGTCAAGTGCGATGCAGAGTACGAAGGATGGCAGCGTGCGTGACTTTGTGACGGTGGGCGATGTGGAGATCAAGGTCATCGGTGCCGACAACCAGATGTTGGAGAGCGAAGCACCGGTGCGCCAGATCATGGAGCAGCTCGTTGCAAAGACGGGTATTCCGCCGTTCATGCTGGGACTGAACTGGAACTCGACCGAGCGGATGAGCTCGCAGCAGGCGGATATGCTCACATCCGAGATCACGGCGCTGCGAAGGACGCTTACCCCTGTTTTGGAGCGTGTTTGCAGACTGTGGCTTTCGATGCACGGCTATGGCTGTGCGTTCGAAGTGGTTTGGGAGGAGATCAATTTGCAGGACCAGGTCGAGGAGGCGCGCGCGGAGCTGTATCGTCAGCAGGCGCAGCGAATCGCACTTGAAAATGAAAAGATGAAAAAGGAGGAGCGGATTTGATGGAGATCCAAAAGATGCGAAGCGGCGCGGCACCTTGCAGCGTGGGCGAGGACGAGCTTGCGCAGATCAACCGGCTTTCCAAAAGGGAGCTTTGCGCGGAGGAGGTCTATACCTTCGCGGTGCGGCTTTGCGACAACGAGGTCGACCGTGACGGTGAGCGGTTCGGTGAGGCGGCACTGCACGCGCTGGGGAGGCTTTTTGTCGGCAAGAGCGGCATTTTTGACCACAACTGGAGCGCTGAGGGGCAGACGGCGCGTATTTACCGCACGGAGATCTGCCGCGAGGAGGGCGTTTTGACGGCGGCAGGCGATGGGTACTGCTATCTCAAAGGGTACGCCTATATGCTGCGCAGTGAGAAGAACGCGGACCTGATCGCGGAGATCGATGCGGGCATCAAAAAAGAGGTGAGCGTCGGGTGCGCTGTGGCGCGAAGTGTTTGCTCCGTTTGCGGCGCGGCGGCGGGAACATGTGAGCATGTGAAGGGACGCCGGTACGGCGGAAAGCTCTGCTACACGGAGCTTTGCGAGCCGACGGACGCTTACGAGTGGTCGTTTGTCGCCGTTCCCGCGCAGCGTCAGGCGGGCGTGATGAAGCGCTTTGGCGGCGGACAGTCGCTCAAGGCGTTTGTTGAGCAGACGAGAGATGAGGCGATGCTGCGTGAGCTTTGCGCACTCGAAGGCGAGGCGGAGATGGGACGGCGCTATCTTGCTGCGCTTCGCAAGGAGGTCTCGCGGCTGGCGCTTCTTTGTGACGAGGGGGCGCAGGAGGATGTTTTCGGCGGCATCACGCAAAAGCTCGATGAAGGTGAGCTTTTGGAGATGAAGCGGCTTTATGAAAAGCGCTTGGGTGCGCTTTTGCCGGTGAGTGTGCAGCTTGGCGCGCGCGAGGGTGCGCGTGAGAAGGATGCGCAGGAGGCTTTTCTTGTTTGACCGCCCGCGTGGGCTGAAATTATAAATTAGGAGGTAGGCATGAAGGTTTCATACGAAGGCATTGGAGAGATCGCGGCGACATTTGAGATGGAGAACGTGATCGAAGGTGAGGTCGTTTGCATGGCGGACAGCGGACGTGTCCGCTCGTGCATGGACGGGGAGGATTTCTGCGGTGTGGTGCTTGCAGTATCCGAGGACAGAACGAGCGCAACGGTGCAGATCGGCGGTGTTGCGTACATTCCCTGCTACAGCGAGGAATGGCCCGCGGCAGGCTATTGCAGGCTGTGCGCAGATGGCAATGGCGCGGTGAGAGTGGACGAGAACGCGCGTGAGCGACTGATCCTCTCCGTTGGACAGTCGGGCAACGGTATGGCGGTCGTTCTTTAAGAAAAGGGGGAGTTTGGAAAATGGCTTACGATTTCAAAAACATCAAGCTCGAAAAGGGCATGTACGGTCAGCGTGAGAAAAGCTTCAGCAAAATTCTCGAGGAGCTCGACCCGAGCGAAAACTACCGCGGTACGCCGCTGGAGGGTCTGGACGCGTTCCAGCGCCAGCTCAAGCGCTTCGACATCCACGTTAAGGGCGCGGGCAGTGACATGGTGGAAAAGTTTTTCCACACGACGGATTCTTCCGTGCTGTTTCCCGAATTCGTCTCGCGCGTGGTGCGTCAGGGCATGGAGGAGGAGAATATCCTGCCCAATATCACCGCGACGGTGACGGACTTCAACGGCATGGATTATCGTTCCATCACATCTGACCCTTCCGAGGAAGAGCTGGAGCTCCGACACGTCGGCGAGGGTGCGCAGATCCCTACGACCTCCGTTCGCGTGCAGGAGTCGCTCGTACGTCTGCACAAGCGCGGTCGTATGCTCGTTGCGTCCTATGAGGCGATCCGTTATCAGCGCCTTGATCTTTTCTCTGTAACGCTGCGCCAGATCGGCTCGTACATCTCACGCATGCATCTGCAGGACGCGGTGGAGGTCCTGCTCAACGGCGACGGCAACGGCAATCCGGCGGAGACTTTCAGCGCCAATAGCGGCGACGGTGCGCTCAGCTACGATGCGCTGGTCGATTTCTGGGCGCGCTTTGAGCCGTATTCTCTCAATACGATGCTCGTGAGCAGCGACATGATGCTTGCGATGCTCAAAATGAGCGAGTTCCAAAATCCGCTCACGGGTCTCAACTTCCAGGGTACGGGTACGCTGACATCTCCTCTGGGCGCGAAGCTTCTGCGCTCGTCTGTCGTTCCGGGCGGCATGATCATCGGTCTTGACAAGAACTATGCGCTGGAGATGGTCAACGGCAGCGGCGTTGTCGTTGAGTACGACAAGCTGATCGACCGTCAGCTCGAGCGTGCGGCGATCACGAGCATCTCCGGTTTTGCAAAGCTCTACACTGATGCGTCGAAGGTTTTGACGCTTTGGTAAGGAGCGGGGTGACGGGCGATGAGGCAGAGGATCTTTTCGCTTGCGGGCGTGCTGTGCGCTGCGGCTGAGCAGGAGCAGGAGACACTCATGCTTTTGTGTGAGGCGGCGGAGCATGAGCTTGTGGGACAACTTCGCGACGGTATCACGCCGGAGGATTGTGCGGAGGCATTCGTGTGCGCCGGCGCATGGATCGCCGCAGCCGGCATTTTGACCTCCCGCGCGTGCGCGAGTTCCGGCGAAGTGAAGTCATTCAAAGCCGGCGAGGTGTCGGTCGAGCTTTCTGCGGAGGAGCGCAGCGGCTCGGCGGCGGTTTCGCTGCGGCGCGAGGCGGAGCGCCTGATGCGCCCCTACATCAAAGACAGCGCCTTCGGCTTTTTCGGGGTGCAGGGATGACGGGCGCGTGGGAGAGTGTCCTTGCGCGCTGGGGACAGGAGATGACGATCGTGCGCGGAGAGGAAAGGCTTGCTGTGCGCGCGTTTATCGAAAGCTGCGGTGATACTGAGCCTGTGACGGCGAAGACACCGCTCGGCGCCGTTGAGCGCGGGCGGTGGTTATATCTTGGGAGCGGGCGGCAGGAGGTATCGCGCGGCGACGGCGTTGAGTGGGGCGAGCGGCGGTTTGTCGTTGAAGACGCGGAGGCGGTCTTTGTGGGGGCAAGGGTCAGCCATTACCGCGCGCGGCTCCGCGCAGCAAAGGAGGCGGCAAAATGAGTGCGATCGAGCAGGTTTGCGCGGTGCTTATTGAGCGCTTTGCGGCGCAGGGAATCCATGCGGCCGCGGCTGGCGGCGTGTCGCACGCGCCGCTTTACAGTCAAAGCGTTCTTGTCGTGGATGTGCAGCAGGCGGCGGGCGAGAGCGCGGGTTTTTTGGATTATCTCGGCGAACGCGTCGATGAGACGGGCGCGTCGGTCGAGCTTTACGGACGACGAATGGAGATCGTCTTTTCGCTGCTCGCTTACGCGACGGCACAGGAAGGGACGGCAGGCTGCACGGCGCTTTTGGAAAAGGCGGAGCAGGCGTTGCTGCGCGGTCTTCCGTCGGGACTGAAGCTCGGCGAGGTGCGCTGGGGCGAGTGTGTGTGGCGCGAGGCGGAGGAGATGTTCCTTCGACGCGGCGAGGCGCACGCCACGGCATTTTTTATCGCGGAGGCAAATGACGACGCCGCCGTGGTGACAGATTTCAAATTGAGAGGGGTGCTGACTTGGTGAGCAATATCGTACATGAAAGACCGGGCGTGTATTCGTCCTATGACGCTTCGATGGTGATCAACGGGTCGAAAGCGGCAAAAACGGTGGGCATTGCGGCAGTGGCTGCGTCCGGCACGGTGAATAAGCCCGCTTTGCTGACAAGCTATGCAGAGGGTATTTCTGCTTTCGGTGAGGATGCGGCGGGCGTTTGCGGGATGTCCTCGCTTTTGCGCGCGCTGTATAAAAACGGTGCAAGTGCTGTTTATGCTGTTGCTGTTGAGATGATCGACGGCGCGGCAGATTACGCGGCTGCGTTTGCGGCGCTCGAAGAGGAAAAAATCGACATCGTGATCTGTGACAGCGCAGAGGCAGATGTTCACGCGCTTTTGAAGCAGAGCGTGGAGCGTGCGTCGGGCGCGCGCATGGAGCGCGTTGGTGTTGTGGGCGCACAGGGAAAGTCGGTCGAGCAGCTCATCGAGCACGCGGCGGCGCTCAATAGTGAGCGCATGGTACTGATCGCGCCGGATGTTCTCGACGAGAACGGTGTGCGTATGTCGGGCGCATTGGGCGCTGCCGCTGCTGCGGGTATCATTGCGTCGATGAGCGATGCGGCAACACCGATCAACGGTGTGGCGCTTTCGGGGCTGACAGGCGTGAGCGAGCGGTACAACGACACGCAGATCGATCTTCTGGTGCGCGGCGGTGTGACGCCGCTGGAGGCGATGGGCGGTGCGGTGAGCGCCGTGCGTGCGGTGACCACGCGCACGATGAGTGGTGAAGCGGCAGACGCGACGTGGCGCGAGCTTACGACCATCTTGATCGTCGACGACGTGATCCCGGGCATTCGTGACGCGCTCAAAAGCCGTTTTGTGCGCACAAAGAACAACGCGCAGTCACGCGGGGCGATCCGCTCGCAGATCATCATTGAGCTTGAAAACAAGCTCGCCGCTGAGATCATCGACGGCTATGGCGAGGTGACGGTTTCGGCGGATGCGGAGGATCCGACGGTGTGCGTGTGTGAGTTCAGCTTTGCTGTTGCGCACGGACTTAACCGCATCTATCTTTCCGCGCACATCACGATTTAAGGAGGGCAAGGTATGAGTGTTTCCGGATTTCCGACAAGCAGTGACATCTATCTCGAAGTGAACGGAAAGAAGGTCGCTGTCGTGCAGGGCTATACGGCGAAGGCGAGCAAGTCCAGTCAGACAGTCGAGGCGTTCGGTGAAAAAGAGCCTGTTGCGACGTTTGCCGGTCAGTGTACCTACACGGTGGAACTGACGCGCCTGTACGCGACGGACGAGGCGATCAGCGACGGCATCAACTTCTATGAGCTGGAGGATTTTTCGCTCGTTATCTGCAAGCCCGATCGAAAGATCATTTACGGCAACTGCCAGTGGAGCGCCATCAGCGAGGAGGGTCAGCTCAATGCGATGGTCGCCGAGCGCATGACGCTTTTTGCCGGTAAGCGCATTGAGATCGCCGCGTGATGGAGATAAACGCGGGCGGGATGCCCAAAATGCGGCTTTTGTCGGCGTATGAGCTGCTTTGTATTCGGCGCGAAGCGGCGGCAATGGAGTGCGCCGATGAGCAGGAGCGCAGTCTTTGGTGCAACGCACTCGTGCTTGCGTCGTGCTGCGACGAGTTTTCCGATGCGCGCGATGTTTTGACGCGCCTTTCCGCACGGCAGATGGAGCGCTGCCTCCTCGCGCTTTTGCGCGAGGAGGACAGCGCGGAAGGCGGCATCCGGCGCGGTGAAGAGAATGCTTCTTTTGACGAGGAGCGCTTTTGTGCGATGAAGAAGGAGGGCGTGCAATGAATTATGCGGAGGAGATGCTTGCGCGGCAGCAGGCACTCTGGCGGTGCATCTGTGCATTGTTCCCGGCGCAGACGGAGGACGAGGTGCGGCAAAAGTCAAAAGACGGGCTTTTTTTTGGAGAGGAGCTGCGCGCGGCACAGGAGCTGCGCGATACAGCCTTCGTGCAGGAGAGGGGTCTTTTGCATGATGCATCTGTGCAGCGTGAGGCAGCGCGCCGCGCTGCCTATGCGGTGATGGGTGAGATGCAGCGCGGTGCAGCGGAGCGTGACTATTCGACAGCGGAGCGTGCGCGGGATTTGATGCGCAGCGGTATCGCAGAGCAATTGCACGGTGGGATACGCCGTGCGGGTGATGCGCGGGAGATGGATGCGCTGATGCGTGCGCTTTCGGAAGAGAGCGCACA
Source organism: Oscillospiraceae bacterium (assembly GCA_017408525.1). Taxonomy (GTDB): domain Bacteria; phylum Bacillota; class Clostridia; order Oscillospirales; family Oscillospiraceae; genus RGIG2163. Next base: position 8,818 of record JAFQUN010000012.1, on the reverse strand, counting down.
GCGAAGTGCGCGGATGATGCCTGATGGCGCGCAGGGTATGGCGGGCGGTGCGCGTGCTGTTGGCTTTGACGAAGCCGGAGCGGGCGAAGCTGCGGCGTATTTTGCGTCTGCGTATGGGCAGGCGAAAGAGCTTTACGGTGTGCCGCTTGCTATGGCGCAGGAAATGCATACACAAGGCGTCTTTGCGCAGGAGGTCTCGCGTCGATTTGAGCGCGACAGCCGCCGCTATGACGCGGCGTTCACACGGTACGAGTAAAAGGAGGGGATGGCGTGGAGCTGACAGCGATGCGGTACAAGGACTATGTTTGGCCGCACAATCCGGCGACCTATTCTATCGACTTTGCGCGCGATGTTGCCTTGCTCAAGGCGGCGGGCGGCGGATGCTTTTTGCAGGACATGGGGATGCGCTGCCGCGTGATGCGCGGTGAAGGAGAATTTGTCGGCGCGAACGCCTATGACGAATTCAAGCGCCTTGCAACGGTTTTCTACGAAGGCGGCGCGGGACAGCTGATCCATCCTGTTTGGCAGACAGCAAAGGCGCACTTTGTAACGCTGCGGCTGGTGCAAAAGCCGTTTGTCGATTATGTGCAGTACAGCTTTGAGTTTCGCGAGGCGCAAGGTTTTTTTGAAGACGATCTGCGGATGATCTGGAGTGCGAAAGAGAGCGGTGTGCATTCCGACACAGAGAAAGCCGCACAAATGGCGGAGGAGACGCTTTATCACACGGTGCGAAGCGGCGACACGCTTTGGGCGATCGCGCAGCAGTATGGAACAGCACTCCCGGAGCTGCTTGCAAAAAACCGTCAGATCAAAAATCCGAATCTTATCTATCCCGGTGAAAAGGTGAGGGTGCGATGAGGGGATACATTCAAACTTGCGACGGCGCGCAGTTCGCACTTGGAAGCATGCTCTCGTGGGAGATCACGCTTACGGGCGGCGTGCCGTGCGATGAATTCTGCGTGCGCTGCGCCGCGGAAGGGGAGGTCGCTCCGGTAATGGAGCGCGCTGTGCGCTTTTTTGCGCGGCGCGGCGGTGAGGATGTTTTCTGCGGTGTGGTGGATGCGTACGCTATCACAAAAAACGAACGCGGCACCGTGCTTTGTATCGAGGGACGTGGTATGGCGGCACTTTTGCTTGACAACGAGGTGCAAAGCCAGACATATCAGTATGTCACCGCGGGAGAGCTGATCCGCACGCTTGCTGTGCCGCTCGGCATCCAATGCGGCGAGTGTGCGCAGCTTGCGGCAAGCAATTTCAGTATAGAGGCGGGGGCAAGCGTTTGGGGAGCTTTGGAAAGCTTTGCAAAGGCGAGCGCACGGTACCTTCCGTATATGAGTACGATGGGAGTGCTGTCGCTCGCACCGTGTTCGCAGGATATCCTGCACGTCATCGGCGGCGCTTCACCGCTGCTTGACTTCACTTACGAGAGCAGACGCTACGGTGTGATATCGGAGATATTGACAATCCCGCGAGGCGGCGGGTACGGACAAACGGTGCGAAATGAACGCTTTTGCGCGCTGGGTGGTTCGTGCCGCCGTGTCGTGTACCTTCCGGCAAAGGGGAAGGCTGTATCCCGTGCCGACACACCGCAGTATCAAATCGAGCAGTCTGAAAAGGATGCGAGGGTCCTTTGCGTGACGCTTGAAGGATGGAGCAATGTTTTCCCTGGTGAGCGTGTGCAGTTTTTGCGCGGTGAGCCGGAGATCGATGGTATTTACCGAACGGCGCAGCGCCAGAGCGTTTGTGACGGAGGCGGCGAGCGGACGATTTTGACGCTTTGGAGGGAATAGAGAATGTGGATCACAAAAAGGATCGCCGCTGCGGCGACGCCGAAGACGGTCGAACGTGGGCAGACGAGCATTGGCGGTGAGGAGACGGCGGTAGCACTGCGCGGAGAGCAGCGCGGCATCGAGGTAATGGCACCGGGCGGATATGTTTGGCGCCCGCGATGCGGCGATGAGGTGTTGGTCATCAAAGACAGTGTGAGCGGAGAGAGCGTCGCTGCTGCGGCAAAGATGAGTCCGCCTCCGAAGGGAATGGAGGACGGAGAGGTCTGCATCAGCACAAACGGTGCGTCGATTTTTTTGAGGAATGACGGCAGGATCAAAATATACGGGAACATCATTCTCTATGGCAGCTTTACCTATGGCGAGGAGGAAGAAGAGGAAGAGGAAGAGGACGAAGGCGGCGGGGATGCGGAAGGAGGAGACGGCGCGAATGGAGCTTAGGATCAAAAACGGTGACTATGTTGCCGATGGCTATGGCGGACTTGAACGTGTGAGCGGGAGCGAGGAGCTTTTGCAGCGTGTGCTCTTTCGGTTGACTGTGCGCCGCGGGAGCTTTCCGTTTCTTCCGACGCTCGGGAGCCGTCTGCATCAGCTCGGCTCGCAGCCTCACGCACAGCGCGAGGCTGCAGCACAGGCTTACGCTGCCGAGGCGCTTTCCGAGGAAGATGATCTTAGTGTCGAGCGTGTGGCACTTACGGAAGGTGAACAGGGGCAGACGGTGCTCGTTGTGTACATGAGGTGGAAAGGTGAAGCGCTTGATGCTGCAGTCGTGCTGCAATGAGGAGGGGAGCAGATGAAAACACGCGAGGAGATCTACAATGAAATGATGGAGGCTGTCGGGGGCGCGATCGGCTTTACACCAAACGCGGCGTGCGATCTTGCGGTTCGTATGCAGGCGGTGGCGGCGGAGGCGGAAGCACTTCACATCGAGGCGGAGTGGGTGCTTGCGCAGTGCTTTCCGCAGACGGCGAGCGGGGAATACCTCGACCGCCACGCGCAGATGCGCGCGATCGAAAGAAACCCTGCTGCAGCTGCGATCGGGACGATCCGCTTCGGCGTTACGAATGCCGCTTTGGACGCGCTTCCCATCGCGCGCGGCACGGTCTGCATGACGGCGGATGGAACGCGCTTTGAAACGACTGCGGATGCGGTGCTCGCGGCAGGCGCGCGGCAGGTCGATGTGCCCGCGCGTGCGATAGAAGGCGGCGTGCGCGGAAATGTTACGGCTGAAACGGTGCGTATGATGGTGCCTGCGCCGGTCGGCATCGTCTACTGCACAAATCCGGCAGCATTTTACGGCGGGTGTGATGCGGAGACGGATGAGGCGCTTCGCGCACGCATCGTTGCAAGCTATTATCATCTGCCAAACGGTGCGAATACAGCGTACTATGAGCAAACGGCGATGGACTGCGAAGGGATTGTTTCGGCGAGAGCGGTCGGACGTGCGCGCGGACGGGGCACGGTGGATGTCTATATCACAAGCAAGTCGGGAACGCCCACGGCGGCGCAGCTTGCTCAGGTGCGGGAAAGGCTTGAAAGTGCGCGTGAGATCGCTGTTGATGTACAGGTGCTTGCACCGTCTCTTTTGACGGTCAATGTCAAAGCGGAGATCGCTGTTGCACAAGGATATGTCTTTTCCGATGTATGCGCGGCGGTGGAGAGCGCACTGCGTGCATACTTTACAGGTGAGCGCCTTGGCGAGGGCGTGCTCACGGCGCGCCTTGGCAGCGTCATTTATGGAGTGGAGGGTGTTGAAAATTACCATCTGCTTGCGCCGACAGCAGACCTGACGGGTCAGGCGACGACGCTCCCGTGCCTTGGAACGCTGACGCTGACACAGATCGAAGCGTAAAGGGGTGTGACGTATTGGGATACACAGAATATCTTCGCTCGCTTTTGCGCCCGCTTGGGATCTATGACCTCGACGGAGGGAAGATCATCGGCGCGGAGCTTGCAGCGGAAGGTGCGGCGCTCGACAGTGCGGCAGCCCGTGTTGCGAACGCTGAACGTGAAGGCATCCTCACAACGGCGGAGGGCGAGGGGCTTTCGCTGCGTGAGGCGCTGTATGCAAGACGCCCTGTGAACGAGTCGCCCGTACTCCGCCGCCAGGCGATCGCGGCGCTTGCGATGATCGGAAACGACAGCTTTACGCTCGAGGCGATCAACAAGACCATCGATGGCTGCGGTATCAGTGCGCTTGCTGAGGAAACGGATGAATATGGACTTATTCGCGTCATCTTTCCGGAAACGGCGGGTGTTCCGGCAGAGTTTGAACGCATATCTGAGATCATTCTCGACATCATCCCGTGCCATTTGGAGACATACTTTTACTTTCGTTATCTCACGTTTGACGAGTGTGAGGCGTTTGGCTGGACGTGGGATATGGTCGAGGCGGCAAAGCACACTTGGGAAAGCTTTGAATTGGCGGTGTGACTATGAACGAAGAGACGGTGATCCATGATCTTGCTGTGATCGATCAGCGCAGCCGCGGAAACGCGCGGCGCATCGAAACGCTTGAGCACAGGGTCGATGTGCTGGCGCGGCTCACAACGGCGGTCGAGGTGATGGCGAGCGAGCAGCGCGCGCAAACGGCGGCGATGGTAGACATCAAGCGCGATGTTGCAACACTTGGCGACAAGGTCGGAACGCTTGAGAAAAAGCCTGCGAAGCGCTGGGAGATGGTCGTTGAGCGGACGATCTATCTTCTTGTCGGTGCGGTGGGAGCATGGCTTGCCGCGTTTTTGCAGCAGATGTGAGGTGTGGGAAATGAAAGGGAGAACGACAAAACGCATTGTCTGGTTTTGCCTTGCAAACGGTGCGGCGTGGGTGTGGTGCAGCTACCTTCTTGCCTACCTTGGGCGCGGGGAGATCGCCGAGAGTCTTTCGAAGGCGGCTGTCACCGAGATCATAGGCGTCGTTCTGGTCTACTGCGCCAAGGCGCTTTTTGAAAAACGCGCGGCATTCGGCGGCGCTTTGACCGGACAGGACTGTGAGTAAAAAGAGGAGAGTCAAAGATGGATGGTATTATGCTGATAGCTGAAGGAGCTTTCAAGCTTCTTCTTGGCTTTGCGGCGGCGATTGTGATCCCGCTTCTTGTATCGAAGCTCGGCGCGCAGCGGATGGAAAAACTTGCCTTTTGGGTCGAGATATTTGTGCGTGCGGCGGAGCAGACATTCGCCGGTACGGAGGGTGCTGCGAAAAAGGCGTATGTGCTGCGTCTTCTGCAAGAGCGCGGCATCGATATCGATGCTGCAGAGGTCGATGCAATGATCGAGGGCGCGGTGCAGGTGCTGCACAGCACGCTGCATGGGGGAGCGCGTGATGCTCAACAGCCGTGATATCGCTCTCCTGCGTGCGGATGTGGCGGTAAACTGCCGAACGTGGCAGGGGCTTTGCAGGGATGCGGGGCTGGATGTGCTTATCACCTGTACCGTCCGTGACAAGGAATATCAGGCGTACCTTTACGCGCAGGGGCGTACACGCCCGGGAGGTATCGTCACAAACAGTGCCGTGCCGACATTCCATAAAGCCGGTGTCGGTCTTGCATTCGACTTTTGCAAAAATGTCAAAGGTCACGAGTATGACGATGTGTCATTTTTTGAGCGGACTGCCGCCATTGCGAAGCGCATGGGCTTTACATGGGGCGGCGATTGGGAAAGCTTTCCGGACAGACCGCACATTCAGTGGGACTGCGGCGGACTTTATGGAGGTGCGGACATTCGTGCCGGACGTATCCCTCCGCCGATGCCGCGATATGAGGAGGATGAGGATATGACACAGGAGGCATTCAATGCGCACATGGATGCGTATCTGGTGCAGCTTGGGAAAAAGGAGCCTTCGGCGTGGAGTGCGGACGCGCGCACATGGGCGGAGGAGATGGGGCTGATCGTTGGTGATGAGTGCGGCGAGAAGCAGTACAAGGCGTTTGTAACGCGTGAGCAGATGGCGGTCTTTTTGCAAAGGCTTGCAAAGACCCTGTAAGATGCCCGATGTGCTCCCGTATTTTTGGCGGCGAAGCAAAAAAGGTGATGAGGCAAAATACGGGAGCGCAAAAAAGGACGCAGACGGAGAGGTTTTCTCTGCCTGCGTCCTTTTTTTGCGTGTATTTTATGCCAATAAGTGACATTTTTTGGTTTTAAATGCTGCGCGGCAGGGCGGAAAAATGAAGCAGAACTTGCAAAATTCGTGCGATGCGGCGCGGGAACTTTTTGCATTGTAGGCGAAAAAGCCAAAAACAAGGGAAAAACTTTGTTGAAAATTCATGTGCCGCATGGCAGATTTTACGTTGAAATGAGGATGTTTTTCATCTATAATATACGGTGTTATCAGGTGAAAATCGACGAAGAGCGGTTTTGAAGGAAATTATGCAAAATTCACCATAAACCTACAGAGAAGAAAACAATTTATTTTTAGGAGGGACTATCTTGAAAAGCAAAGTAATGACACTGCACGACGCGATCGCAAAGTACGTCCAGGACGGAGACAGCATCTCCTTCGGCGGCTTTACCACCAACCGTAAGCCCTATGCGGCTGTCCACGAGATCCTGCGCCAGGGCAAGAAGGACTTTATTGCATACGCCGGTCCTGCAGGCGGCGACTGGGATATGCTCATCGGCGAGGGTCGCGTCAAGGCGTACATCAACTGCTACACCGCAAACTCCGGCTACACCAACGTTTCCCGCCGTTTCCGCGCCGCGATCGAAAAGAACGAGGTCCTTTTTGAGGACTATTCGCAGGATGCCATCATGTTCATGCTGCACGCATCCTCCCTTGGTCTTCCGTTCCTGCCTGTCCGCTTTATGATCGGCTCGGGCATGGTCGACGAGTGGGGCATCAGTAAGGAAGTCCGCCAGACCATCGACAAGCTCCCCAACGACAAGTATGTCTATGTCGATAACCCCTTCACCGGTGAGAAGACCGTGGCGCTCCCCGTTCCCAAGCTCGACTGCGCCATCATCCACGTCCAGAAGGCGTCCCCGGACGGCACCTGCTCCATCGAAGGCGACGAGTTCCATGACGTTGACATCGCTGTTGCGGCAAAGCGCGTGATCGTCACCTGCGAAGAGCTTGTCACCAACGAAGAGATCCGCCACGACCCGAGCAAGAACAGCATCTTCGGCGAGTGCGTGGATGCCGTTGTCCATGCTCCCTACGGCGCATATCCCTCCCAGTGCTACGGCTACTATGACTACGACGGTGCTTACTTCAAGGAATACGACAAAGCTTCCAAGTATCAGGACGATGCCGATGCGCAGAAGCAGCTTCAGAAGGAAGCGGCAAAGAAGGGCATTGAGTTCGATCCCAACCAGCATCCCGAAACGTTCCGCGACTTCATGGATAAGTACGTTTACGGCGTGAAGGATCACGAGGCGCTGCTCGACCTGATCGGCGCGTCCCGCCTTCTCCATCTGCGCGTCACCCCGGGCTTCGGCTACGCGGCAAAGCTTGACGCGATCGAGCGATAAGGAGGATACGGAAATGGCTAACTACACAAACTATACCAATAAGGAAATGCAGGCGGTCGCCATCGCCCAGCAGATCAAAAATGACCAGATCGTTATCGTCGGCACGGGTCTTCCCCTGATCGGCGCGTCCCTTGCAAAGCGCGTCTTTGCTCCCACCTGCCATCCGATCGTTGAGTCCGGTCTTATGGACTGCGCGCCCATCGAAGTGCCCCGCAGCGTCGGTGACGACCGCTTTATGGCGCACTGCGCCGTGCAGTGGCCCAACATCCGCTTCATCGGCTTTGAAGCGAACGAGTGGCTCAACGACAACCTCAACGCCGAGGGTACCGAGCCGCGTCTGATCGCCTTCATCGGCGGCGCGCAGATCGACCCCTACGGCAACGTCAACTCCACATCCATCGGTGACTATCATCACCCCAAGACCCGCTTCACGGGTTCGGGCGGTGCGAACGCCATTGCGACGTTTGCAAACACCGTCATCATGATGCAGCACGAAAAGCGCCGCTTCATCGACAAGATCGACTATGTTACCTCCCCCGGCTGGATGGACGGCCCCGGCGGTCGTGAGCGTGCCGGCCTTCCCGGCAACCGCGGCCCGCAGATGGTCGTTACCGACCTTGGTATCATGAAGTTCGACGATAAGACCAAGCGTATGTACTGCGCGTATATGTTCCCCGGCGTCACGCCCGAGATCGTGCAGGAGAACACCGGTTTTGAGATCGACTGCAGCAAGGCTGAGATGCTGCCGCCTCCCTCGCCCGAGGTCATTCGCATGATCCGCGAGGAGATCGACCCCGGTCAGGCGTTCATCAAGGTCCCCAAGGAATAAACGGTTTGGGCAGTCCCTCAATATTTTTAATTCAATAAGGAGAAATACATAATGAGCGAGTATTCGATGCCTTGTTATTTCCAGAATATGCCCGTGATCGGCAAGGAGCTGCGTGCGGAAAACGAAGAGAACATCGCCGCATTGCAGGAAGTCGAACGCGAGATCCACGAGCTGCGCGAAGCCGCGCTTGAAGCGGGCCGCTCCACCGAGTCTCTCAACGAGTCCGGTCAGTGGACGGCGATGCAGCGCATCTATGCACTGGTCGACGAGGGCAGCTGGTGCCCCCTCAACAGCCTCTTCAACCCCGATGACAATAAGGACGGCAGCGTCGGTATCGTCAAGGGTCTTGGCCGCATCGACGGTAAGTGGGCTGTCATCATTGCCTCCGACAACAAGAAGCTCGCCGGCGCATGGGTCGCAGGTCAGGCGGAAAACCTCCTGCGCGGCAGCGACACGGCAAAGCGTCTTCGCATTCCTCTCGTTTATATCCTCAACTGCTCCGGCGTTAAGCTCGACGAGCAGGAGAAGGTCTATCCCAACCGCCGCGGCGGCGGCACGCCCTTCTATCGCAACAGCGAGCTCAACCAGATGGGCGTTCCCGTCATCGTCGGCATCTATGGCACGAACCCCGCCGGCGGCGGCTATCACTCCATCAGCCCCACCGTGCTTATCGCCCATCAGGATGCCAACATGGCAGTCGGCGGTGCGGGCATCGTCGGCGGCATGAACCCCAAGGG
>JAFQUN010000132.1 GCA_017408525.1 Oscillospiraceae bacterium | reverse complement strand
CCGACATAGCCTGGCGGCGAGCCGACAAGACGCGAGACAGTATGGCGTTCCATATACTCAGACATATCGATGCGAAGCATCGCATTCTCATCCCCGAACATTGCCTCGGCGAGTGCTTTGCAAAGCTCCGTCTTGCCGACGCCCGTGGGTCCGAGGAAGAGGAACGAACCGATGTGGCGCTTGGGATCTTTGAGCCCCACACGCGAGCGGCGCAGCGCGCGAGCGACGGCGCGCACCGCCTCATCCTGTCCGACAACACGCTCATGGAGCGTGTCCTCAAGGCGCAGAAGCCGCGCACTTTCATCCTCACCGAGCTGCGTGACAGGGATGCCCGTCCACTCCGCGACAACGGCGGTCACATCCTCCGCACCGACACTGCGGCGGTTTTGCGAGAGTGTTTTGCGCCACTTATCGCGCTCGATCTCCACCTGCTCGCGGTAATTATCCTCGATGTCGCGAAGCTGCGCCGCCGTTTCGTAGTCCTGCGCCGTGATGGCTTCATCCTTTTCGCGTCCGATGGTCGCGATCTTCTGTTCAAGGTCTTTGAGATCGGGTGTTGCCGTTTCGCTCTCCATCCGCACGCGCGAAGCAGCCTCGTCCACAAGGTCGATCGCCTTGTCAGGAAGGAAGCGGTCGTTGATATAGCGTTTGGAAAGGCGCACGGCAGCGTCGAGTGCCTCATCGGTGATGGTGAGCTTGTGGTGTGCCTCATAGCGGTCGCGGAGACCCTGCAGGATGGAGAGGGTATCCTCCGCCGACGGCTCGCCGACCTGCACCGGCTGGAATCTTCGCTCAAGCGCGGCATCCTTTTCGATATGCTTGCGGTATTCGGCAAGCGTCGTTGCGCCGATCACGCGGATCTCTCCGCGTCCGAGCGCGGGCTTGATGATGTTTGCCGCATCGACCGCACCCTCGGCAGAGCCTGCGCCGACGATGGTATGCAGCTCATCGATAAAGAGGATGACATTTCCCGCGCGCTCGACCTCTCGCAGGACACTTTTGATGCGCTCTTCAAACTCGCCGCGATACTTTGTGCCCGCGACCATCGCGGAAAGGTCGAGCGAGAGGATGCGCTTGTCGAGCAGCTCCTCCGGCACGTCGGCGCTTGCGATCTTCTGGGCAAGTCCTTCGGCGATCGCCGTCTTGCCGACGCCGGGTTCGCCGATGAGAACAGGATTATTCTTCGTGCGGCGCGAGAGGATCTGGATCGAGCGGCGGATCTCGCCGTCACGCCCGATCACAGGGTCAAGCTTACCGGCGCGCGCCATCTCCGTGAGGTCACGCGAAAACTCCGCAAGACCGCCCTTGCCGCCGCCCTTTTCCGCTTCACGAGCCATACCTTTTGCCTCCTTTGCAGCCCCGACGGGTGCTTCACTCATTTTCTTCTGCACATCGGCATAGAGGTGCCGCACATCGACGCCGGCAACGCGCAGCAGCCACACAGCCATGTTTCCGCCCTCGCGCAGAAGTCCCAGCAGCAGATGCTCCGTTCCGATATAGCTGTATCCGCCGCGCATCGACTCAGCAACAGCAAGCTCGATGACGCTTTTGGCACGCGGGGTCAGTCCCATCGTCGGTTCCTGCCCGACGATGCCCGTACCGCGCGCATCTATGATGACATCGCGCACCATATCGGCGGTCAGTCCCGCCTCGTTTAACGCGCGGCAGGCGACGCCGCCCTCACTTCGCAGCATCGCAAGGAGCAGGTGCTCCGTACCGACCTGCGCGTGTCCAAGCTCGCACGCCGCCTCCTGCGCAAGCCGGAGCGCTTCCTCGGCGCGCGGTGTAAAACGATTTTCCCGCATATCATCTTTCCCCTTTCTACCTGCCTCGATGCTTCGCGGCAGATTTCTTTCATGTGGTAAGTCGTATTATTTCTCCATCTCGCGGATGCGGTCACGCAGTTCGATGGCACGCTCAAAATCCTGCCGTTCGACGCAGCTTGAAAGTTCGCATTTGAGGCTGTTCAGCTCCCGCTCACGGCGAAGCTGCGCTGTCTTTTCCGCATCGATGCCAAGGCTTTCCTGCGGTGCGCCGTCTGCTTCCGACTGCGCTTCACGCTGCGGCGCAGCGACGCGGGCAGTGGCACGCACCGGCGCAAAGGCGCAGTCGAAAAACGCGTCCATCTCGTCGAAGATGCTGCCGCCGAAAAACGGCGAGAGCATGGTTTGCGGCGCAAAAAGGTCGAAAAGACTTGTGGTGACGGTCATGCGGGGGAAGTCCTCCATATAGCCGAGCTTGCGCGCACAGTCGCTGCAAAGATTCGCCTCGGTCTTTTTGCCGTTTACGACGCTCTTATAAAAGAAGTTCGCTTCGTTTTCGCCGCAGTGTTCGCATTTCATGTTTCTTTTCATCATAATAACCTCCATTTGACGATGTTATACCAATACTTTCTTATACCTGCTGGATGAGAACGTTTTTGAAGATCGCGGCACGCAGCTCATCGCGCAGCATCCGCGGTGCGGCACGCAATGCATTTTCGCTGACCGCCGCAAGCAGCGCACGCCCGAGCTCTTCACTCAAAACGCCGCCCTGCACCAGATTCCCCGTGATCGCGCGTGCGCTTTGCAGGTCGAGCGCATCGCCGAGCGAGTTAATGACGTGCATCAAAAGCGTCGCGCGGTCGGCGCGTACCCGGGTGATACGGATATACCCTCCGCCCCCGCGGCGGCTTTCGACGATGTAGCCGTGCTCGGGAGAAAATCTGGTTGACATAACATAGTTGATCTGACTTGGCACACAATTGAACCGCTGCGCAAGGTCACTTCGCTGCAGCTCCACCGCACCCTGTGCCTCTTCCAAAGCCTCCTGTATAAACGCTGCGATCAAATCGGAAACGCCCATTTTTCCCGCCCTCTTTCTGTAAATTTGACTTTGACTTTCTTTGACCTTGATTACAGTATACCCGATGCTCCCCAAATGTCAATAGTAAAATTTGACTTTTCCTGACTATTAACAAAACGTTCAAAATTGAATAACCTGCACAGTATCTGATTTACAATTTGTACAGGCTGCACATACACTGCATTTTATACGCAAAATTTCCGTGCAATACCACTTGCATTTTGAAAACTTCATGGTACAATAGGCTTATCTTTGATTGGAGGTACATACGATGGCTTATTCTATCAACTCTTCTTGCGTTTCCTGCGGCGCTTGCGCCGATGCGTGCCCTGTTGGTGCGATCAGTGCCGGTGACGCCACCTATGTGATCGACGCGGATGCCTGCCTCGACTGCGGCTCCTGCGCGGACACCTGCCCCAACGGTGCGATCCACCCCGCCGAATAATCAGAAACGACAAAAACCGCCGCAAGGTTCACCTTGCGGCGGTTTTTCTATGTCGCAAAAGATGCTTTGCATCTTTTGCGACAGCTTTAGGAGATCTTCGGAAACTTGACGCCCTGTGCGCGCATGAAGCAGCGCACGGGATAGAGGCGTTCGAGGTAGTTTTGCTCATACCACTCATACGTCGCGGCAGGAACGTGAACAAGCTCCGGCGCCTGTGTGCGGAAAATCTCAAAGGTTTTTTGATCGCCCGACAAAAGCGCGGCAAGAAGCTCCGTCTCGCCCTCTTCTCGAAGACGTTCAAAGCATGCGTCCATCAAAACGGCACACGCGCGCTCGTCCTCACTGTCGGCATACAGCTCCTTGTTCCCAAACCAAATCAGAAACTCGCGCGGGTCAAGATCCATGCGCGTGGTGATCTGCGAAAGCTTGTAGAAAGTCGCCCAGTCCTCGCGCTTCAAAACGTCGATCAGATAGGCGATCAGATTTTCGTCAAGGCAGATGCAGTCGAGGAAAACCTCGAACGCGTGACGCTCCGGTTCCGGCTCGCGCTCCGGTTCGCTCTCTTCAGGGGCAGCTTCGACCGGTTCTCCCTCCTGCTGCTGTGCGGACTGCGCCATCGCGGCGCTTACAACGCGCATCATCTCGTCAGGGTCGAATGCGTCATATTCCGACTGCGCAATTTCGATGCCGTCCGCCTCGGTACAAAGGCGCACAAAGGCGGGAATCCCCATTTCCATCACCTGCTTTTGCAGCGACATCATGCGCGACATCTCATCCGCGCCTTCAACTGTGATGGGGGCAGGCGGGGTATACGACCCCTCACAGATCTTTTGAAGGTATTGAAGATAATATTCCCAAATGCTCATGCATACACCTCGAAAATAGTCGTTAGAAAGACTTTACCACAAGCGCGCGGTGATTGCAACATTGTAATTGCGCGCGCGGTGTGCTAATATGCTGTATGGAAAACAAAATCGCGCAGACTTTTTCCTGCGCGTGGAGGGAGATCATATGAAAATCGTTGTTTTGGCAGGCGGCTTAAGCGCCGAACGGAATGTTTCCCTGGCATCAGGCACGGCGGCGTGCCGTGCGCTTCGAAGCCGCGGTCACCGTGCGATCCTTGTTGATATGTTCATGGGACTTGCGGACCTGTCCGGTACAGATGCGTCTATATTCGACGCGCCCGACGGGCTTTGTTCCGATGTTTCCATCGACGCGTGCGAGCCGGACCTTGACGCGGTGCGCGCCGCGCGCGGCGGCGGCGTTTCCATGTTTGGCAAAAATGTTCTGCGCGTGTGCGCGATGGCGGATGTCGTCTTTCTCGCGCTGCATGGTGCATGCGGCGAGGACGGACGCGTGCAGGCTGCGTTCGACCTGCTCGGCATTCCGTACACCGGCTCGGGCTTTTTGCCGAGCGGTCTTGCGATGAACAAGGCACATACCAAGCGCATCATGGAATCTGCCGGCATCCGCACGCCGGAGTGGCGCGACGTTTTCTATGGAGAGGCAGACATCGAGCGCCTTTCGCGTGAGCTGCCCGTTCCCTGCGCGGTCAAAACGGTCGACGGCGGCTCATCGATCGGCGTGCGGCTGGTCGAGTCGCGCGACGAGCTTGCGGACGCGCTGCGCCATGTGCTGCGCTATGGGAACCATGTGGTCGTTGAGCGCATGGTGCGCGGGCGGGAGCTGACGGTCGGCATCCTCGGCGAGCGCTACCTTCCGGCTGTTGAGATCATCCCGCAGGACGCAGCGTACTTCGACTATCAGGCGAAATATCAGCAAAACGGCGCGAAGGAGGTCTGCCCTGCCGATATCACCGACGCGCAGCAGCGCGCGATGGGCGAAGCAGCTCTTGCGCTGCACCGCGCGCTGGGACTTTCGGTCTATTCGCGCGCCGACTTCATCCTCGACGAAAACGGTGATGCGTATTGCCTGGAGACAAACACACTGCCCGGTATGTCGCCGATGAGTCTTCTTCCCAAAGAAGCGGCAGCGATCGGCATGGACTATGCGGCGCTGTGCGAGGCGATCGTGGAGGAATCGCTCAAAATTAAGAGGATATAAAGTGAAAAACCGCCCGTTTGGGCGGTTTTTCTTTTTTGTGTAATGTGTTCGGATGTATTTACGCGTCGTAGATACCAAGGATGACGATACCCACAACAGCGACAAGAATGGCAAGATAATGCTTATAGGAGAGCTTCTCGCGCAGGAAGATGCGGCTCCAGAGGACGGAGGCAACGCAGTAAGCGGAGATGATGGGCGCTGCCATCGCAACATGCTCTTCATCGGCGATCGCATAGATGTATGCAAACTGACCTGCCGTTTCAAAAAGCGCGCCGACGTACTTGGGCGCTTCACGGCGCGGCACAAGGCGGTCGCGGCGGATGAGAACGACATAGATGAAGCACACAAGCCCCACGGCAAAGAACGTCAGCTCATAGGCGACATTCGCGCTGTCCTCGTTGAGCGTTTCCAGCACGCGGCTGTCGGCAAACGTGCCCAGTGCGTCGAGGATGCAGTAGGCGATGGGGAGCGCAATGGCGATCCACGACTTCGCGTAGTGGCGGTTCGCCGCATCCTGACGCGCGCGGCGCAGCTCCTCGTCCTCGTTTGCCTCAACGATACCAAGTCCGATCACGCCCACGCACACAAGTGCCGTTGCGACGATCTGCATAGGAACGATGTCACCGATACCGCCGGTGATGATGCACATGACCGCAACGAGCGCACCGGAGGAGTTGCAGATGGGCGAGGAGATGGAAAGCTCAATATAGCGAAGACCGAGATAGCCCATCGCCATCGAAAGGATGTAGAGCGCGGAAACGGGGAGATAGGTCAAAATGACATCCATGCTGATCTCCACGCCGCCGACGAAGATCTCATAGCACGCGTGCAGTCCCATCACAAGACCGACCGCCATGACCATCTTCAGGTGCGAATTTTTGTCGTCTTCATGCTGGCAGCCGATCTTCGAGAAAAGGTCAGATCCGCTCCAGCAGACGAGTGCGATGATCGAAAACCAAAACCACATATTCTTTCTCTCTTTCTTTTTTATTTACAGCTTCACGATGCCCGCGTCGCAGAGCTTTTGCAGGCTCATCAAAATGCCGAGCTTTGCATGGTACCATGTAAGACCGCCCTGGAAATAAACGGCATACGGCTCACGGATCGGACCGTCGGCTGAAAGCTCGATGGAGCTGCCCTGCACGAACGCACCTGCCGCCATGATGACCTCGTCATCGTAGCCGGGCATCGCCCACGGTTCGGGCGTCACATAGCTGTCAACAGGCGCAGCAAGCTGGATGCCCTTGCAAAAGGCGAGCATTGCCTCGCGCGAGCCAAGCTCGACGGCTTGAATGATATCGTGGCGCGTTTCGCTGCCGGTCGGGATGACTTTGAAACCGAGCTTTTCGTAGATATTCGCGGCAAACACCGCGCCTTTGAGCGCGCCGGCAACGACCGTCGGCGCGAGGAAAAGACCCTGATAGAAAGACGGCATCAAACCGAGATTTGCGCCGACCTCCTGTCCAAGTCCCGGCGCGCTCAGACGGTAAGCGCACCGCTCCACACACGCACTTGTACCGCAGATATAACCGCCGATGGGGGCAAGTCCGCCGCCCGGGTTTTTGATAAGGCTTCCCACGATCATGTCCGCGCCGACATCGGACGGTTCCTGCAATTCGACAAATTCACCGTAGCAATTGTCGACCATGCAGATGACATCGCTCTTGCAAGACTTGCAAAAGGCGATCAGTTCCCCGATCTGCGCAACGGAAAAGGACGGACGCGTGGCGTAGCCTTTTGAGCGCTGAATGGTAACAAGCTTTGTACGCGGACCGATCGCCGCGCGGATACCTTCATAGTCAAAGCCGCCGTCCTTTGTGAGCGCGACCTCGCGGTACGTCACGCCGTACTCGGCAAGCGAACACTTCGACGGGCGGATACCAATGACCTCTTCCAGCGTGTCATAGGGTCTTCCGACCGGCGAGAGAAGTTCGTCCCCGGGAAGCAGATTTGCGCTCAATGCAACGGCAAGCGCGTGCGTGCCGCAGGTGATCTGCGGACGGACGAGCGCCGCCTCCGTATGGAAGCAGTCGGCGTAGACGCGCTCCAAGTTGTCGCGCCCCTCGTCGTCGTAGCCATAACCGGTCGTCGCGGCAAAGTGCGTTGCATTGACGCGGTTTTTCTGCATGGCAGCAAGGACCTTATGCTGGTTATATTCGGCAACGGCGTCGATCTGTGCAAAGCGCTCGCGCAGAGAATCGAGGATCTCCTCCCCGAAGCGCAGCACCTGCGGTGAGACACCGAGCGTTTGATACATGGCTTCAAGTTCCATTTCGCTTTTCTCCTTTTCCGTTGATGTTGGCAAGGACCTCATCGGCAAGGTCGCTCAAAAGCTCCGGTTTTGTGATGACGATGCCGCTTTCCGCGTCGCCGACGAGCAGCAGCGTGTCACCCGGTTGAATGCCGAAAAGCGCACGCGCCTCGCGCGGAATGACGATCTGCCCTTTTTCGCCGACCTTCGCCGTGCCAAAGACATGGCTCGAGCGGCTTTTTCCGAGTATGTGTTTACTGGGCATGGCACACTCCTTTTCTTCTTTCGGGTCATACTTTTCATACTTGTATAACGCAAGGGAGATTATAACACCTTTGCGAGATTTTGCAAGGGGGTTCTTCCAATTTTGCTTTTGCACCACGCAAAGGGGATGTTCCGCGCTCCGGCGCGGGTTACTTTGTCGTCAGACAAAGTAACCAAAACTGATTCAGAAACCTACGGTTTCTAAAAACTTCCCTCGCGCTTGATTGGCTGTGCAGAGGATTTCCTCGGCGCGTGGGTATCGACCATCGGTGTAATTGCACCGCGCGTTACGCGCTCGATTGGGTGGTTGACGAGATGAGCGTGTTTCAAGAACCGCGCCTACTGCCAATCAGCCCCGATAGTCTGAGATTGACCACCTCCGTCCACGGAGTGCCTTCGGTACTCAAACAAAGATAGGCGCGGTGGTTGAAATAAAGACACTATCTTCAACTCCAAGGGAGCGCGTAACGCGCGGAAAAAATCGCAGAGGCAAATTCGTCAAAGTGCGCCGGGGCTCACCTTGGCAGAGGTAGTATAGCGAAAGGAAATTCTCAAAAACCTTGGTTTTTGAGCCGCCTTTTTTGCATCCTTTTTTGGCGGCGCAAAAAAGGATGTCCACTCGCGCACGAGCGGAACAATCCCTTTAAAACCCAAAACACAAAAAAATACCGGCGTCCGAGGACGCCGGTATGGAGGGATCTAATTTTCAAGTGCCTTTGTGATCGCCTTTGCAAGCTGGTCGGGACAGGAGGTGTCCTTGAAGCCGCAGCGGATGCCGGAAAGGCGCTCGACCGCATCTTCGGCGCGCATCCCACGCACAAGGCTCGCGATTCCCTGAAGATTGCCGTTGCAGCCGCCGATCACCTCGACAGATTGGATAACACCGTCTTCGATCTCAACGGTCATCTGGCGCGAGCAAACGCCCTGCGGTTTATAGGTATAGGTCATATCTCTCTCCTCCTGCGCTCAAACTGCCGTTTTGATGATGCACGCGAAAACGGACGCAGGTGCGGCGCTGCGGTTATAGAGCGCGTGCGTGCCGCCGTCAGGGCAGATGGCAAAATCGCCCGCGTGCATCAGCTTTTCCTCGCCGCCGTCGTCAAGCGTCAGCTCGCCGCGCGTACAGAAAAATGTTTCGTACTCGCCGGTGTGCTTGTGCAGCCCGATCGAGCAGCCAGGTGCAAGCGTCAGCTCAGCAAACATTTTCGCGCCCTCCGGCAGCGTTTCAAGGCAAAGGCGCTTTTCGACGACGCCCGCGCCTCCTTTGAGATTTTCGACCCTTTCGGTGCGGCTTTCCTCCGCGCGAATCAGCATAGAAGCACTTCCCTTCGTGTTTTTTTACAGCATACCACACCTTCCCCGCTTTGGAAAGGGGCATTTTCAAAACACGAAAGGATTCTTTTTACCCGTTGCGCTGTCTGCGCTGCAAACGCAAGCGGTCGGCGATCATAGCGATAAATTCGCTGTTGGTCGGCTTGCCTTTCGTGTTGCTGACCGTGTATCCAAAATATTTTTGCAGCGTTTCAAGGTCACCCCTGTCCCATGCGACTTCGATGGCGTGACGCACGGCGCGCTCCACACGCGAAGGCGTTGTGTTGTAGCGGCGCGCGACCTCAGGATAGAGCACCTTCGTCACGGCATTGATGACCTCGATATCCTCGACGGCGATCAGGATCGCCTCGCGCACATACTGATAGCCCTTGATGTGCGCGGGGACGCCGATCTCATGGATGACGGCAGTGACGAGATTTTCAAGCGCGGGGTTTTCGTCCGCGATCCTCTCCTCACTCCCAAGCGTCTGGCGCATCCGCTCGACAAGCGAATCCGTGTCACACGGCTTGGGCATAAAATAGCTCACACCCTTTTCCATCGCCTGCTGCGCGATACGCTCATGAAATGCAGCGGAAACGACGATCGTTTCCACGCCGGTCAGCTCTGCCGCACTCATGCGGTCGAGCAGCCCGAAGCCATCAAGCCCCGGAAGCATAATATCCATCAGCAACAGTGCAGGACGCTTTTCACGGAGGATCTGCAGCGCCTCCTGCCCGTCGCCAGTTTCTCCCACGACGACAAATTCACCCGTTTTCTCTATTGTTTGTTTAAGCAACGTGCGGAAACCCTCGTTCGGGTCAGCGATAACGACTTTGTTCCTGTTTTCCATGTTGACTTTCCTTACAATCATAAATTTCTCGTCAGTGTCGAGCATTTTCCCACAGGCGGTTTAGTCGACATCGACCGCTTTTTGTGGTTTTTCCAAGCTCGATTATTAAACTATCACATAAGCGTGTCGTTTTCAAGGAACTTTTGGCAAAGTTTCGCATTTTTCATTCGACAAATTTCGCGCAAGTCAACATAATGCAAAGAAAATCGCATGTTATGGTAGACCTCCACACTCTTTCACAACTTTTCCCGTTCACACGCCTCCCGTTGCCGCAACAAAAACACACATTGCCACAGTCCAGCACAGTATGTAAAGAAGTGGAGACGCGATCGTCCACGCCATCCAGCATCCTCGCCTCGTATCCTCCGCCTGTCTGGGCGGTGTCGCCCGTATATTCCATATCAGGCTGAGCGGCAGGGCGGGCACAAGGAGCAAAATGACGGTCAGGTGCAGCGCCAAATAGGCGCACTGCCGCCCAAAGGAGGTTTTATAGCTTGCTTGATAGAAAAGGCAAAGGATAATATCCAAAATGCACCCGGCGGTATATACGCCTTGCAGGATCAGCGACGAGCGCATCAATTTTTTCTTTTTCACAAAGTCTTCCTCCTTTCCCGGTCTTTGCATTGTAGCATGAAAGGGCAAAAAATGACAGGGGCAAATTTACCCCTGTCATTTCTGTTATTTCGCGGCTTCGAGCATATTCTCAATGAAAATTCCATACCCTCTTGTAGGGTCGTTCACAAGAACATGCGTTACCGCGCCGACGAGTTTACCATTTTGAATGATCGGACTGCCGCTCATACCCTGCACAATGCCGCCGGTTTTTTCAAGAAGGCGGTCATCCGTGACACGAACAAGGAGGTTTCGCGTTTCGGTGCTCGGTGAATATATTTTCTCGATCAAAACCTCATACTCCTGCGCCGTTTCACCCTGCACCGTCGAGAGGATGGTCGCCCGTCCCGTCCTAACATCCTCACGCGATGCGACAGGCAGCGCACGCGCGGTATCGACCTCGCAGCTCTCACCAAGCGTTCCAAAAATACCGCAGTCGGTGTTTGCATAAAGTGTCCCCATATCCTGTTCAAGATCAAAATCGCCGCGCATCTCACCCGGCGAGCCGGGCGCACCCGCCTTGACCGCTTTGACGCTCGCCTCCATCACGGCACCGGAGGCAAGCGGCATGAGCATCGCCGTGTCCGTGTCGGTCACGCCGTGTCCGAGCGCCGCAAATGTCCGCGTCGCAGGGTCGTAAAAGGTCATCGTGCCGATGCCTGCGATGCTGTCGCGGATCCACGCGCCGAGGCGGTACACACCGTCCTCACCGCACTGCGGCATCGCCGTCAGTTCAACCAAACGCCCGCCGCGCCGCACCGAAAGGCACACGCTCTCGCCCTTCGTCCTTTGCAAAAGCGCTTGCAGCTGCTCGGTCGAACGAAGCTCCTCGCCATTCGCGCTGACAACTACATCGCCCGTTTTCAAGCCGCACGCAAGTGCGGCAGTCGATTGCAGCGCGTCCTCCTCACGGGCAAGGTCTACAACGAGCACACCCTTTGCAAAAAGCTTGATGCCAACCGGGCAGCCCATCGGCACGAGCGTTTTCGTACTGCCCTCCTGCGGCGCAGCGAGCACCGTTGAAGAAAGCGCGGTGCACAGCGCAAACGCTACGGCGAGCACCGCGCACGCGAGCCGCCGTCTGCTCTTTTTCCTTTCATCCATTCCTTCACCCCTTCTCGCAACAAAGCATAGTATGCGTCTTTTGCCGTTTTTTTGCTTTTTACGGCTTCTATACTTTTTGCATTTCGCGCCATGATAATCGTTCTAATTTGCGCCTTTGCGTCCATCATCTTCTGCGCTTTGGAAAAAGTGGCGAGTCACTTTTTATAAAAATAAAAGTCACCGTGAAGCGATACTTCACGGTGACTTTGGAGACTGTCGAAAAAGTGGCTCCGCCACTTTTTCGAGTTTTTTGCACGGCGACGCGTCACCCGCTTACGCCGCGAGAAGTATTTTCTCCGACGTACACGCCGCCGGAGAAAATCGTTTTACTTTCTTTCTCGCTTGCGCGAGAAACTCGGTGAGACCTTTAAGGGCAAGCTGAAAAGTCACCGTGAAGCGATACTTCACGGTGACTTTGGTAAGTATTGGAATTTTTATTTTTCGCGGCTGAAAATCTTCAGGATATCAAAGATATCATCATCCTTCGCGGTCGTCTTTTCGCTCTCATAATCAAGCGGAGCCAGTCCGCCGAGGGCGCCGTCGGTGCTCTTCTCCTCATCCTGCGGGGCAGTTTCAGTCTGCTCTGCAGCATCGGATGCCTGCTCCTGGGAAGACGCTTCGTCTGCGGCGCTTTCTGCCGCAGTCTCCTGCTTGGGTGCGGGCTGGATGACGGGTTCATCGGAAAAGCCCGTTGCAATGACGGTCACACGGATCTCATCGTCCATCGTCTCGTCGATCGTTGCGCCGAAAATGGTCTTCGCTGCGGGGTCGACCTCCGCCTGCACGAGCGATGCCGCCTGTTCGATCTCCTCAAGTCCGATATCCATGGAGCCGGTGACGTTTATGAGGATACCGCGTGCGCCGCTGATGGACGTTTCCAAAAGCGGGCTGGAGATCGCCATTTTTGCCGCCTCTTCCGCCTTGTTCTTGCCGGCGGCACGACCGACACCCATATGTGCGTAGCCCGCGTCCTTCATGATCGCGGTGACATCGGCAAAGTCAAGGTTGATAATACCCGTATTGCGGATCAGATCACAAATACTCTGCACGCCCTGGCGCAGGACATCGTCAGCGATCTCAAACGCATTGACGAAGGTGATCTTCTGGTCTGTGGCATACTTCAAGCGCTCGTTGGGGATGACAACGAGCGAATCGACCTTCTGGCGAAGCTCTTCGATGCCCGCCTCCGCCTGTGCCATACGAGGCTTTCCTTCAAAAGCGAACGGCTATGTCACGACGCCAACGGTAATGATACCAAGCTCACGCGCGATCTCCGCGACGACGGGCGCACCGCCCGTACCGGTGCCGCCGCCCATGCCGGCGGTAACAAACACCATATCGGCATCCTCAAGCACCTTGGCGATCTGGTTGCGGCTCTCCTCCGCCGCCTTACGCCCCACCTCAGGGTTTGCGCCCGCGCCCTTGCCGCCGGTGAGCTTTTCACCCGACTGGATCTTATAGGTCGCGCCGGACGAATTGAGCGCTTGCTTATCGGTGTTGATGGCGACAAATTCAACACCCATCGTCCCCGATTTCACCATGCGGTTGACAGCGTTGTTGCCGCCGCCGCCAACGCCGATCACCTTAATGTTGACAACGCTTTCCTGACCGGTCTCAAGTCCGAATGCCATAGCCGTTCCTCCCACTATCTGTTGTATCGCGGTGCCGCATCATATAAAAGAGGGCACAATATGAAGTATTTACTACAATCGCCTTTATTGTAGTACAGGTTATCGCCGCGGTCAATACCCGCAGCGCGATTTTCTTCCACTTTTTTATTCCGGAATAAAATTTACTTTTCCGTCCTGCGTCATGTTGACAAGCCCTGTTTCGTTCGCTTCGAGCCGCTGGACGATGGCGCAGAGGCTTTCCATCTTGTAATCGAAATCCGCCGTCCAGAGAAGGCGCACTGTAAAGCGGTCCTGATAACGCATGGTAAGGTACGAATCATCTTCAAGATAGATTGCCTGTGTTTCCTGCAGCATGGCACGCGCATCAAGCGCGGCAAGAAGGCGGAAAAGCGCGTCCTGCTTCGTTGTATTTGCAAGGGTCGTCATCTCCCCCTCCTGCGCCGCTTCGATCGTAAGCCCGCTCACAAGCGCAAGCTCACCCTTTTCGTCCACAGGTTCGAGGATCTTCCCCTTCGGTGAAATGCGCCAGAGCGCACCCATGTCGTCATACAGCACGGCGGCAGCCACCGTTTCCTTCACGTCGATACAGATCGTATCGGGAAGGTCGCGGCGGATACTGACCTCGGAAATATAGGGAAGCTTCCGGAATATATCGTTCGCCGCAGCGTATTTATTCAAAAGGAAGAGATTCCCCTCGGTGTGAAGTCCGGAGGCGGAGAGGATCTGCTCGTCGGTATAGCGCGTATTGCCGCTGATCTCAAAGCCCTTGACCTTAAAAAAGAGTGTGAGTGCCGCGACAAAAAGCGCACATATCAAAAGCAGGGAAAAGATGCGGTACAAAAACGAAAATCTTCCGCGTCTGCGCCGCCTTGCGTGGCGTCTTGCCATATCCTCACCTCTTTTTCTTTCGTTTTTCGTTCTGGCACAAGTCGGACTACGTTTCCACGCGCTCCACGCAGCCGCCGAGACAGCGCATATCACGCGCGATATCAGCATACCCACGGTCGATGTGTTCGATGCACTCGATGCGGCTCTCACCCTCCGCCGTAAGCGCAGCGATAACGAGCGCGGCGCCGCCGCGAAGATCGGTGCAGCGTACGGGCGCGGCTTGGAGTCTTCTCACCCCGCAGACCACCGCAACGCGCCCGGCTGTGCGGATGTCCGCACCCATGCGGGCAAGCTCGTCGACGTGCCGATAGCGGTTTTCAAATATGTTTTCAACGAAAACGCTCGTTCCCCTGCTTTTGAGAAGTGACGCCATCAAAATTGCCTGCGCGTCAGTTGGAAAGCCGGGATATGGCGCTGTATGGACAGGACGTATCGCACGCAGCTCACCGCGCCGCGTGAGCTGCACAGCATCGCCGTCGCTCTCCAAGCGGCAGCCCGCCTCCGCAAGTGCGGCAGCAACGGTCGAAACAGCGCGGTAATCGACAGCCGAAAGGCGCACTTGCCCGCCTGCCGCGCCTGCCGCGCAAAGATATGTAGAGGCAACGATGCGGTCCGAAATAACGCGGTGTGTACAGCCGTGGAGCGGGCATCTTCCGCGAACTGTCACGGTCGATGTTCCCGCGCCGCACACGTCCGCGCCCATCGCGCGAAGGAAATGTGCAAGGTCGACGATCTCCGGCTCGCGCGCGGCATTGCTGATGACCGTTTCCCCATCGCACGCGCAGGCGGCGATCATACTGTTCTCCGTTGCGCCGACGCTCGGCGTTGCAAGGAACACCTCTCCCGCGCGAAGCTGCCTCGCCGTGCAGTGCAGCGCACCGCCGCGCTCTGCGAACTGTGCGCCAAGCGTTTCAAGTGCGCCGATATGCAGGTCGATCGGACGCGGTCCAAGCTCGCAGCCGCCCGGGCAGCTCATCTGCACCTCGCCCATGCGCGCGAGGATCGCGCCAAGGAAAATGACCGACGAGCGCATCTCGCGCATGAGCGCATCCGGCACATCGCACCGATGCATGGTGCGGCTGTCGACCGTGAGCGTGTCGTCCGAAAAGGACACGATGCAGCCAAGATGCCTGAGGATGCGCACGGCAACATCCACATCTCGAAGATGCGGGCAGTTGGAGATGGCGCACACATCTGCAGCAAGGACACTTGCGGCAAGGATCGGCAGGACGCTGTTTTTTGCGCCGTGGATCCGCACCTCCCCGCAAAGCGGCGCGCCGCCTTTTACCAGAAGATAGCTCATTTTGCTTCCTCCATTCTATGGATTGAAAAGCTCAACCCATAGTATGGTTCGGCAAGGCTGCGCGTTACCGAAGAAGCGAGAATACCGTATCCAAAATGCGCTCCGCTGCGTCGCGCGTGCCGAGTGATGCCATCGCACGCGACATCGAATCGCGGCGGGCATCATCGTGCAGGATCGCACACGCCGCTTCAAAAAGGCGTTTGCCGTCGCACGCATCCTCCGTCAAGACGCAGGCAGCGCCGTGCGCTTCAAGGATGCGGGCATTTTTTTCCTGATGATTGTTCGTGACATTCGGCGACGGCACGATAAGAGCCGGAACACCGAGCGCCGTCAATTCTGCAATGGTCGATGCCCCCGCGCGGCAGATGACAAGGTCCGCCGCGCGCATGAGCACCGCCATGTTATGGATGTACTCTCGCACGTCGATGCGCGAGAGCGCATTTTGTGCAACGCCGCACTCGCGCAGCCAATCCCCCATGTGCGCACAGCAGATGCTGCCTGCGGCGTGAACATGGTGGAATGGCTCATGCTTTGCTTCAAGGGCGATAAACTCCGCCATGCGGCGGTTCATGACGGATGCGCCAAGGCTTCCCCAGAAGGAAACGATGAGCGGACGACCATCATTTATGCCAAGGGCGTGCTTTGCCTCCTCGCGCGTGAGCTTAAAAAAATCACCGCGCACAGGCGTTCCCGTGACAACTACTTTTTCCGGTTTTTTATAGTATGCGCGGCAGTCCTCGAACCCGACCATGATGCGCTTGCAGTACGGCTCGACAAGGCGGGTCGTAAGTCCCGGCACGGCGTTCGACTCATGCACGAGCGTTGGGATACCTGCCTTCGCGCCGCCGCGCAGCATCGGGTAGCTTGCATAGCCGCCCGTGCCGACGATGACATCGGGTGTGAAATCGCGCAGGACCGCGCGCGCTTCCATCGGAGCACGCAGAAGGTTGAAAACAGAGATGGCGTTATGGCGCAGCTCGCGCGGGCGCAGTGAGCGATGGAAGCTTGAAATATTGACAGCGCGAAAATCGTATCCCGCACGCGTGACCAGCTCGCGCTCAAGCCCCCGGTTTGCGCCGACAAAGAGAATGCGCACATTTTCCTCGCGCTCTTTCAAAAGCCCTGCAAGGGCGAGCGCAGGATTGACATGACCCGCCGTTCCGCCGCAGGTGAAGATGACATTCATAAAACCGCGCCCTCCTTTTTTGATTTCAAAGACTTTTGCGCCAACGGCGCGAATTTTAAATCCTTTTCCGCGGCGGCGAGTGCGATGAGCGAAGTGCAAAATGCTCGAAGAAGATATTTCGCATCTTCTTCGACGGCGTTAGCCGGGCGGTGCATGCATCTGACGCGAGACGCTCAAAACGATGCCCATTTCGGCAAGCTGGATCGCAAGCGCCGTACCGCCGTAGCTGAAAAACGGAAGAGAAATGCCCGTATTGGGGATCAGGTTGGAAACGACCGCGATGTTCAAAAACGTTTGCAGCGCGATCTGCGTCGTGATACCGACAACAAGAAGGCTTCCGAAGCGGTCGCGCGCGTGCAGCGCGATCCAGTACCCGCGGAGCACCAGCGCCGCAAACAGCAGCATAATGATCGTCGCACCGATCAGACCAAGCTCCTCGCAGACGATGGCAAAAATAAAATCGTTATGCTCCTCGGGAAGGAAAAGATACTTCTGCCGGCTCTTGCCGATCCCCGTTCCCGTAAGCCCGCCCGAGCCGATGGCAAGAAGACTTTGACGGATCTGATAGCCGAGGTCGAGCGCCCACTCGTCATTGAGCGGGTCACGCCAGATATTGATGCGTTTTGAGTTGTATTTAATGATGCCCGCAAAAAATGCCCATGCAACGACCGCAACGCCGGCGAAGCCAAGCCCCACCCACGCAAGACGGATCCCGCCGACAAACATGATGACCGCACCGATACCGAGGATGAGGACGGTGCCGGAAAAATGCGGCTCTCTCATCATCAAAAAGGCGATAATGCCGAGGATCAGCACATACGGCACGATGCCGTAGCGCGTTGTTTTCATTTTATCCTTCTTCTTTGAAATGCTGTCGGAAAAATAGAGGATGACGCCGAGCTTTGCGATCTCCGACGGCTGAAACTGGAAGGACGTACCGGGAATGCCGAGCCAGCGCGTCGCATTGTTGTGCGAAATACCGATGCCGGGGATCAAAACGAGAACAAGCAGCATGATCGACGCAGCCAGCGCGATCCTCGTCACGCCGCGAAGGCGCTCGTAATTGATCCTGCTGATAGCAGCCATCGCCGCCATGCCGATCGCCGCAAAGGCAAGCTGCCTTGTGAAATAGTAAAAATAGTTCCCCGTGTCGTTGTACGCCGAAGGGAAACTTGCCGAAAGGAGCATAATAAGCCCGATGACAGTCAGCGTCAGAACGAGCAGGAGAAACGGAAGGTCAAGCGGTCCGCGGCTCGCTTCGCGCGACTGGCGCTCAAGCATACGCATCCTTTGCCGCTGCTCACGGCGCAATTCACGCTCTTGCGATGTCATGGTGCCGCCTCCTTCCCCGCATGGTAAGATTTTTCACGCTTACACCGAAAAACGCTCCCAAACGCCAAGCAGTGCAAGCGCGCAGAAAACAGCCGAGACTGTGGTGAATACGGCAACGAGCTTCACCTCGCTCCAGCCGCACATCTCGAAGTGATGGTGCAGCGGCGCCATTTTGAAAATGCGTTTGCCGTGGGTCATTTTGAAGTATGCGACCTGAATAATGTCGGAGAGCGTTTCACAGATGTAAACGATGCCGACGGGGATCAAAATGAGCGGCATATCACTTGCAAAGGCAAGCGCCGCGATGCATCCGCCGAGGAAAAGCGAACCCGTGTCGCCCATAAAGACCTTGGCAGGATGAAAGTTGTAGATCAAAAAGCCAAGCAGTCCGCCAAGGAGTGCGGCGGCAAAAATACCGACCTGCTCCATCGCAAAACGCGCGCCGATGACGGCAAAAAAGAGCGCGACGGGAACGGATACGCTCGAGGCGAGACCGTCTATGCCGTCGGTGATGTTGACGGCGTTGACCGTGCCGACGATCACGAACGCCGCAAAGACAAGGTAGACCGCCCACGGCAGTATGACGGAAGTTCCGAAAAACGGGATATAGAGATTCGGTGTAAGACTTCCCTCATAGCGAAGCAGGCACAAAAATGCAATGGCAGCGGCAAGCTGCAAAAGGAATTTTTGCAGCGCCGTAAGACCGAGGTTCTGCTTTTTTTTGACTTTTTCATAGTCATCAAGAAAACCAATAAGACCGAAAATCGCGCCAAAGAGCAGGATATAGATATGCGAAAGGTCGCCCGCAAGCATACCGCTCCAGCCCATGACCAGCACAGCGGCGGTGATGCCGCCGATGAACATAAGCCCGCCCATCGTCGGTGTTCCCGATTTCCCCATGTGCCAGGTCGGACCATCCTCTCGGATGCTCTGTCCCGCCTTGAGGCGGCGGAGCGCCGGCAAAAGCACACGACCGATGAGCGCCGTCGCGGCAAAGCTTAAAATGCAGGTGATGATGAGTTTCATATTTTTCCCTCTCTTGTGCCGCTGCAGCGGCTTCCTTTGTTATTTCCCGCGCACGGCGCATTTTTTTGCAAAATATTCGCGCACGACCTCACGCTCGTCGAACGTCCGCGTTTCACTGCCGACGATCTGATACGTTTCATGTCCCTTCCCGCAAAGCGCGACCACATCCCCCGCACACGCGATATCAAGTGCAAAGGCGATGGCGGTGCGGCGGTCTTCGATAACGGCAAAGGGCGTTTCACTTTGCGCCATACCGGCAAATATCTCGCGCAGGATGGTATAAGCGTTCTCTCCGCGCGGATTGTCGGAGGTAAGCACCACAAAGTCGGACTTTTCCGCCGCGATGGCGCCCATCAAGGGACGCTTGGCACGGTCACGCTCACCGCCGCAGCCGAAGACAGTGATGATGCGCCCTTCGGAAAACCCCGCAAGCGCCCCGAGAATGTTGGAAAGCGCATCGGGCGTGTGCGCATAGTCGATCAAAACAGTAAAGGGTGCGCCGCACTCCACGATCTCCGCGCGTCCCCGAACACCGCCGCACGCCGCAAGTGCGCGGCAGGCGTGCCCAAGCGGGATGCCGAGCGCTGTCGCCGCAGCGATGGCAGCAAGCGCATTGTAAAGCGAAAAAACACCGGGAATGGCAAGCTGCGCTTCTGCCGCATCGTTGTCGCTCACAGCAGTGAAGGAAACGCCGCGCGGCGTGTAGGCCGGGCGCCAGCCAACGATATCAGCGGAGAATTTCTGTCCATAGAGGATATTGTCGCACGGCGCGTCGCGCAGCATCCGCGCGCACCATTCATCATCGCCGTTGCAAACAGCCATCGTGCATTGGCGGAAGATCCGCGCTTTTGCATCGCAGTAATCCTCCATCGTTGCGTGATAGTCGAGATGGTCCTGCGTTAGATTTGTGAAAACAGCGGCGTCGAACCATATTCCCGCTACGCGTTCCTGCACAAGTGCGTGAGAGGAAACTTCCATCACAACATACGCGCACCCCGCGTCCGCCATACGGCGGAAAAGACGCATGAGCGTGAGCGCATCGGGTGTTGTACGCTCGGCAGGAAGGACCTCGTCTCCGATCAGGACATGGTTCGTGCCGATCAGACCCACGCGCACACCGAGGCACCGCTCGATGATCTCCTTCAAAAGGTGCGTTGTAGTCGTTTTCCCGTTTGTACCGGTAATACCGACGATCTTCATTTGTGACGCGGGGTCGCCGTACCACGCCTTTGCGAGCTTTGCAAGAGCGGCGCGCGCATCGCTCACAACGACGCACGGGCAGTTTTCCACCGCGCGCTCCGTCACGATACACACCGCGCCCCGATCCAGCGCCTGCGCGATATAGTCCGCGCCGTCCGATCTTTCGCCGCGCAGCGCGACAAAAAGCGCGCCCGGCTCCACAGCGTCCGAATGGATACATACGTCTGTGATCTCCTGCGTTGTGTCACAGTGGACCGAACGCAGCTCGATGCCGTTCAAAAGGGTCTTCAGATCCGTTGAAAAAGCCGCCTTTCAAGCCTTGCAAATTCTTCTCTTCAGTCGGATACAGAGGTGTCGCTGAATTGCACCGTCACAACGGAGCCGGCAGGAAGCTGCGTGCCTTCGACGTCGGACTGTGAGATCGCAATGACGCTTCGCGCGCTGCTCGTCGTCATGCCGGAGACCCCCATGATGAGTCCCGCATTCGTAAGCGCGGCATTCGCCTGCTCCGCCGTCATGCCGAGAACATTCGGCACGATGCAGGGCGTATCCGGCTTCTCCTCGCCGAGGTACAAGATGATCGTTGCCGCTGATGGGACAACACTGCCGCCGACAGGCGTTTGATCGGTAACGGTCGGACCGTCGCCGACAGTCGTGAAGGCAAAGCCGGACGCGCTCATACGCAGTGCGGCGCTTTCGCGGCTTTGTCCGATGACATTGGGTACATTCGCATTGGTGAAAAGCACATCTCCCGCGTCATACTCCGCCTCGTAGCCGAGGTAGGGCAGGATCTCAGCCATCGCCGCGCTCGCAACGGGCGCGACCATATTGCCGCCGGAGACATATGTCCCCGTCGTGCGGCTGGGCGTGTCAAGCGTAAGGAGCATGATGATCTCGGGGTCATCCGCCGGAGCAAAGCAGACAAACGAGACAACGACCTTGTTGCTGCCGCTCTCGTCCTTTTGCCCCGTTTTTTCCGCCGTACCCGTCTTGCCGCCGATTCGGTAGCCGGCGACCTGCCCGTTGCGTCCCGTACCATCGGAGACGACATATTCCAGTATCTCGCGCACTGTCGCAGAGGTCTTCTCGGAAATGACCTGACGGATGGGTGTTGGCGTGTGCTGCTTGACAACATTCCCCTCATCGTCGAGCACGCGCTCGACAAGATAGGGCGTGTAGAGATAGCCGCCGTTGACGCACGCTGCCTGTGCCGCGATCAGCGCAAGGGGCGTGACGTTGAACGTCTGTCCGAACGAGTATGTTGCGAGGGAAACGATCTGGCTGTTGAAATCCTTTTCGTTTGCAAAGATGCCGGTCGTTTCACCGATCATGTCAATGCCGGTCTTCTCCATAAGACCGAAATCTTTGAGATACTGATAAAAGCGCTGCGTTCCCACACGAAGTCCGAGCTCCATAAACGCAGGGTTGCAGGAATTTCCTGCCGCCTCGGTGAGCGTCTGGTAGCCGTGACCTGTGCGGTTGGAGCAGTTGATCGGGTCATTCCATCCCTGCACATACGCGTGACCGACGCAGTTAAAGTGGCTGGACGTGCTGACCTCGCCCTCCTCAAGCGCCATCGCGAGCGTCAAGATCTTGAAGGTCGAGCCGGGTTCGTAAGTATCGTTGACCGCCTTGCTGCGCCATTGACGAAGCTGCAGCGCACCGAGCTTTTCAAGATATTCTTCATCTTCAAGCTCGGAAAGCTCCGCGGCAAGACGCTCGTCATGGATCGTTCCGTAGTCATTGAGATCGTACGTCGGAAGCGATGCCATCGCGCGTACCGCACCGTTGTTTACATCCATGATAATACCCGTCGCGCCCGCGCCGGTGCCGTACTTGGCTTCAAGTTCCTCAAGCGCCTTTTCGAGATAATACTGCATCGTTGTATCGATGGTAAGCTCGAGCGAATCGCCGCCGTGCGCCTCAAAATACTGCTCATACTGATAGAGAAGCGACGCACCGCTGCCGTCTTTGGCAGTGACGACCATGCCGCTCGTACCCTCAAGCTCCTCGTTATAGAGCGCCTCCAAGCCGTAAAGTCCGTAGTCATCCGTTCCGACAAAGCCCACGATGTGCGCGGCGAGCGTTCCGTAGGGATAATACCTTTTTGCGTTGGTGGAGATATATACGCCCCGTATGCCATGCTCGTTCAAAAAGGCACGCACGGCGTCCGCTTCCTCCTGCTCGGCTTTAAGCTTGATGACCTCATACTCCGACCAGGTCTTATCCATCATCTCTTCGATGCGCGCCGCATCAACACCCAGAATGCCGCCAAGTCCTTCGGCGATGAAGGCGCGGCTTTTCGCGTTTTTGTCCTCTTCGATGTATTTTTCGATTTCCATGGGAGAGAGGAATATCTTCTCCGCCGTTGCGGAGATGGCGAGGATATCGCCGTTGCGGTCGTAGATCGTTCCGCGTGAGGCGGAAACGGTCGTTTTTCGTGTCTGCTGTGAGATCGCCATACTTTGCAGCCGGTCATGATGGACGATCTGCCATTTGTAAAGGTTCGCAAAAAGCGCGGCAAAGCTGAAAATGCCGAGCACAAGCATGAGTACGAGCGTCCGTGCGCGGATAATGCGGTTTGCGCGGCGGGCGGATTCCGGTTTTCTTTTCGGTGCATTTTCCACGGTACGACCTCCTGCGCGTATTTGCTGTGTCTGGCTTGAAAACGCCAAGTAAGGAGTAAGAAGCGTTTTCTCCTTACTCCTCTGTCCGTCAACAAAGATGCTCTGCATCTTTGTTGATCCTTTTGCGCCCCGCCGCAGTACCCGCAAGGGGCATGCCCGCATCCGTAAGCGGCAAAGCCGCCAACGGCTGCGACAGCACTCGCGCTGCTCGCACGTTTGCGGGGCGAGAAGTTTTTTCTCCGACGTACACGCCGCCGGAGAAAATGATTTTACTTTTTTGCCGCTTCGCAGCAAACTCTGCGAGACTTTTTTATCAAGCAAGGAGCAAGAAGCCGTTTTCTTCTTACTCCTTCTTTGCTGATTATATGGTGCGCCTTAGCGGAAGTATTCCACGGCGGCGCAAAAGCCCTGCCCAAGTGAGGTGAAAATGCGGCTGAACACGCCCGCCCCCTTGTCTTCATAGACGGTCACCGCATCAGGCTCCGAAATATCCATATAGAATATCTGCACACTGTCAGGCTTTTTCATCCCCGCACGCTCGGCGGCATTCTTGATCGTTGCCATATCAAACGTCTGCTCGTATCGGGTAAGAAGCGAAACATGCTCCGTTTCAAGCGCTGTCAGCTCCGTCTGCATGTCAACGACCTCATTCGAGATGGCGTTGAGCTGTACATAGCACATAAGAAGCACCACGACCATGGCGGCAAGCGCGACCGACCCCAAAACAAGCGAGGGAGAAACATGCTGGCGCGGACGCAGACGCATCCGCTGCTGCGCGCGGCGTTTCGTTTCGATCGCCTGCTCACGCGGCGAGCGGTAGGACTCATCGTGATAAATATGTTCGGGAGGATCGGAACGCTCCGCATGGCGGCGGCGCTGCCGTTCAAGATAGTCAAAATCGTATGCCGCGCTTCCACTTACAGCGCCGCGCTGATAGCGGTCAAGTTTATGCACCGGTCTTGCCATGGAACGGTATCCCCCTTTCCTCAGATTTTCAAAGTTTAGATCCGCTCGGCGATGCGAAGCTTCGCACTGCGCGCGCGCGGATTATATGCAAGCTCCTCCTCGGAGCAGGTAACAGGCTTTTTCGACACGAGCCGCAGCGTCGCCTTTTTACCGCAAACACACACAGGAAACTGCGGCGGGCAGGTGCAGGGTGCGGCAAGATTTTGCATCGTGCGCTTGACGATGCGGTCTTCGAGCGAATGGAACGTGATGACGGCAAGCCGCCCGCCGGGGCGCAGACACTCCGCCGCGCCGCGCAGCATCGGCTCGAGCGCGCCGAGCTCGTCGTTAACGGCAATGCGGATCGCCTGAAAGCTCCGTTTTGCAGGGTGCTGCTTTTCGCGCAGCGCCGCAGCCGGCATCGCACCTTTGATGATGTCCACAAGCTGCAGCGTCGTTTCGATGGGGGCGCGATCGCGTTCGCGCACGATGGCACGGGCGATCGCGGCGGCGTACCGCTCCTCACCGTATTCCGTGAGGATGCGGCGAAGCTCGTCCACGCTCCAGAGATTTACGACCTCACGCGCGGTGAGCGGCGCTGCCGTGTCCATACGCATATCGAGCGGCGCGTCGTTCATGTAGGAAAACCCGCGGCTTGCTTCATCGAGCTGCGGCGAGGAAACGCCGAGGTCAAAAAGCATCCCGTCAACGCCGTCAATACCGTGCGCGTGCAGGAGGTCTGCAACATCGCAAAAATTGCCGTGGATGAGCGTCACGCGCTCCATATACGGGGCAAGCCGCTCGCGTGCTGCATGGATGGCAGTCATGTCGCGGTCAATACCGATCAGACGTCCCGTCTTCAGGCGGCGCGCGATCTCAAACGAGTGACCGGCGCGCCCGAGCGTTCCGTCAAGATACACACCGTCCTCGCGTACAGCGAGTGCATCGATACACTCGTCGAGCATAATAGGCTTATGCCCGTAAGCTTGATCCTGCGCGGAATTTTTATCAAAAGCCATATCAGAATCCCAGCTCCTCCATCGCGGCAGCAAGATTCTCCGCGCTCAGCTCCTCCGCCTCGATCGCATACCAACGCTCCGCGTTCCAGATCTCCGCGCGGTTGGAAACGCCGATAACGACAACATCCTTGTCAAGCGAGGCATACTGGCGCAGCTTCTGCGGCAGCAGGATGCGCCCCTGCGAATCCGGCTCGCATTTGGCAGCGTTTGCAAAAAGCGGACGCATCGCCTTCGTCTTGGTATAGGGAAGGCTTTCAAACTTTTCGGTAAACCGCGCCCAGCTCGCATCGGAGTAGACCGAAAGGCATGAATCCATGCCCATCGTCACATAAAACGTCTCGCCCAGCTCTTCGCGCAGCTTGGCAGGAATGAACAACCGACCCTTCGCGTCGATCGAGTGCTGATATTGACCGGTCATCCATTCCACCTCCTTTGCGGCGCTTTTCCAAAAATAAGGACGCGCAGACACCCCGCCCCTCATCGTCTGTGATAAAGGTCGAGGCGCGCTTTTCCCATTTTAGTGGTTTGTGGCACCACATCTCAACACAAGGCACCACTTTCCCCCACTCCACTTTCGATGATACAAAAGTTTTTCCACAAATGCAAGCAAAAATTTTTTCCAAAATTCGCCGCTGTCGCGCTGTTTTTTCCTTCTTTTCCTCTCATTCCTTCAATATTCAAACAATTGTTTCACTGCTTTGCGGGCAAAGAAACGCCCCGCATCACAATATCTTGTGATGCGGGGCGTTTTATGCACAAAGTCCTGTTTACCCTTCGGACGCTTTTAAATTGCTCAAAATCTTTTTCGTCGTTTTTAACAAAATTTTGCTTAAAATTTCGACTTCTTTTCTTTAGCCTGACGGTCAAGCTCCTCGCGGTTGCGCTGCATCTGCTCTGCGGAGGCGGCACGGAAACGCGTACGCGACTCCTGCATCTCCTTGGCAGCCTGCTGCAATGCCTCCTCACCGCGGCGCAGGGTATCCTCGGCATACTCATTCGCCGCACGGTACATATCGCGCGCACGTTCCTCGGCACGGCTGATGATCTCGCGTGCCTTTTCACGCGCAGCCTGCACCACTTCACTTTCGGAGATCTTCGACTTTGCCGCCGCCTCAGCGCGCTGCATCATCTTTTCGACCTCGCTTTTTGCCGTTTCGATGTACTCTTCGCGGCTTGTGATGATGCGCTGTGCCTGCTTGAGCTCGGCAGGGAGCTTCGCACGCGCCTCCTCCAAAAGGTCAAGCGCTTCATCGCGGTTGATGACGCACTTGTCGTTGCTAAGCGGCGCGTTCCGCGCGTCATCGATCATCGCATAAAGCATATCAAGAAGCTGCTGCACATCGTTGAGCTCATGCACATCATTATTAGCCATGCCTATTTCCTCCCTTTCACAAGTTCCGCCGCCGGGCGGGGCATATAGCGCGTGAGGTCCTGTCCGTACTTGACCATCTCGCGCACCATAGTGGAGCTGATGTGCTGATAGCGCGGGTCAGCGCAAAAAAGCACCGTTTCAAGCGTGCCGCCCGACACATCCGCGTAAATGCGCGAGAGCTGATGCTCCGCATCAAAATCCGTCGCGTTGCGCGCGGCGCGAATAAGAAATTGCGCGCCGACACTCGCGGCATAATCGGTCAAAAGTCCGTCCCAAAGCTCCGCCGTCACATTCGGGAGCTGTGCGACGGACGCACGCACAAGTGCGAGCTTTTCCTCATCTGTGAACATCGGATTACGCTTTGCACCGTTGGGAACGATAGCGACATACACACGGTCGAAAAGCCGCGCCGCACGCTCGATCACATCGGCGTGTCCCAGCGTAACGGGGTCAAAGCTCCCGGGAAAGACAGCCGTTTTCATCCGCTCTCACCTCATTCGCCCGTACGGTGGTACACCGTGAGCTTGATCTTTCCGTAGCGATACTCCCGATGGAGCGTGTACGGCTCGGAAAGCTGCGGCATCGTTTTATCGAGCGGGCTTTCCGCAATCATTATACCATGCGGTTTAAGAATGTCAAATCTTGCAATATGCGCGACCGCCTTTTCAAGAAGCCCGTCGGCATATGGCGGGTCAAGAAAGACAAGGTCAAACTTCTCACGCACGGAAGAAAGGTACGCCATCGCATCGCCGCAGATGACCTGCGCGCGGTCGGTAAAATCGCACAGCTTCAGATTCTCGCGCACGAGCTGTACCGCATCGTTTCGCTGGTCGACAAAAACAGCGGACGCCGCACCGCGGCTGAGCGCCTCGATGCCAAGCTGTCCTGTTCCCGCAAAAAGGTCAAGCGCACGCCGACCCTCGATCTCAAACTGGATAATGCTGAAAAGGCTCTCTTTGACCTTGTCGGTGGTCGGTCGGGTATCCATACCCTTAAGCTCCTTGAGCCGACGCCCACGCGCCGTTCCTGTAATCACTCGCATAGATCCTTCTCCTTATTTCCCCGCAGATTTCCCACAGCAAAAAGTGCAGCGCCCGCCCACACGAACACAAAAAGAAGCGCGTGGGTCGATGTGAACGGCTCACCGTAGAGAAAAACGCCGAGCAGAAATTGCAGCGTGGGGTTGATAAACATGAGTATGCCCGCAGCGGCATAGGATGTCTTTTTGATGCCGGCGGCGTAAAAAAGCAGCGGCACAGCTGTCACAATACCCGCAAGCGGCAAAAGCAGAAACTCCGCCCCATGCATCACGCCGAGTGCGCCCGTCCCGCGCGATTCCATCCACACAAGCAGTACGAGCGCGAACGGAACGGTCATGAGCGTTTCGACAAAAAGCGAGACGGCGCTCGTGCTTTTCACATTCTTTTTCGCCGCGCCGTAGAGTGCAAAGCTCCCCGCGATCAAAAGCGCAAGATACGGCACCGTTCCAAAGCGCACCGCCGTGACGATGATGCCGACCGCCACCAGCGCAACGGACACCCATTGCAGCCGCGAAAGCCGCTCGCGAAAAACGAACGCACCAAGCAGGATGGACATAATGGGGTTTATATAGTATGCAAGGCTCGCATCGAGGACATGCCCGTTATTGACCGCCCAGATATACGCGCCCCAGTTCGCACACACGAGCCAGCCCGCCGCAAAAAGAAGCCTTCGCTCGCGTTGATCCGAAAGCGCGGCACGCACGGCGGAAAAGCCACCGCGCACGCTCAGAAGCAGTGCAGCGAACAAAAGCGAAAAAACGATGCGGACAGAGAGGATGTAAAAGGCATCCACCTCCGCAAGCGTTTTCCAGAAAATCGGAAGCAGCCCCCACAATATATAACAGCAAAGAACAAAAAGCGGTTCTTTTTTCAAGTCATTCTCTCTCTTTCTCAAAAACCTGCCTGTTTTTTATTTTACGGGAATTTCTCCTGTTTTTCAATAGCCGTTCCCACTTTCTTCACTTTGTCATATTTTCTGCTTGTTATTCCGGAATTTTTCGTATATAATAAATTACCTCTTCATATTTCCCCTGCCATAAAGAGGCAAATTCGAAAAAGATGTACAGCATCTTTTTCGAAGCATAAAGTGTCGTAACATTTTTCCGAGAAAGGATGTCGGTTATGATCAAATTAGAAAACACGCTGGGCGACGTTTCCATCAGCAGCGCCGTCCTTACCAACATCACCGGCGCCGCCGCAACAAACTGCTTCGGCGTCAAGGGAATGGCATATCGCTCCATGACCGACGGTCTTGTGCATCTGCTCCGCCGCGAGGCGATGGGCAAGGGCGTTGGTCTTTGCGCGAATGACGACGGCTCGCTTTCCATCGAGCTGCACATCGTTGTCGATCACGGCGTCAACATCGCCGAGATCTGCCGCTCCATCATGCATGAGGTGCGCTATATGGTGCATAAGAGCACCGGCGTCACAGTACAGTCCGTCGATGTATATGTCGACTCCATCGTCATGTGACGTCACCCATTTTCCAAGGAGGTTCTTTCATGAACGTTCAGATCACGGGCGCGCTCTTCAAGCAGATGATGCTCCACGGCGCCGCCGCCATCACTTTGCATAAGCAAAGCATCAACGACCTCAATGTCTTCCCCGTTCCCGACGGCGACACGGGTACGAATATGAGTCTGACTATCCAGACCGCCGCAAGCGAGCTTCGCGCCATCGAGCCGGAGACGATCGATAAAGCGGCAAGCGTCACCGCCTCGGCACTCCTTCGCGGTGCGCGCGGAAATTCGGGCGTTATCCTCTCGCTCCTCTTCCGCGGTATTTCCAAGTCTCTCAAGGGAAAGGAGACTGCGACGGCGTGCGAATTTGCCGCTGCCATGCAGGAGGGCGTCGCTGCGGCGTACAGTGCCGTTATGAAGCCCGCCGAGGGCACCGTCCTCACCGTTTCGCGTCTTGCCGCCGACCGCGCCATGCACGCGGCGGAGGAAACGGACGATGTTGATGCCGTACTCGCAAGTGCGATCGAGCAGGGCAGCAAAACACTTGCCGAAACGATCGAGATGAACCCCGTGCTCAAAAAAGCCGGTGTTGTCGACGCGGGCGGCAAGGGCTATCTTCTTATTTTGCAGGGTATGCTCGATGCGCTGCGCGGCGAGCCGCTCCCCGAGGTCGAAGACGATGGCGAGACGCAGGGCAAGGCGGACTTCGCTTCGCTCACCGATGAGGATATCACTTTTACCTACGACACCGTTTTTATCGTGCGCAAGACGACGAATGGATCCATTGAGCCGCTGCGTGCGTACCTTGACGGCATCGGCGACAGCCTCGTGATCGGCGAGGACGATGACGCGTTCAAGGTCCATGTCCATACCGATGTCCCCGGCGATGTTTTGAACGAAGCGCAAAAGTACGGTACGCTCGAGATCGGCAAGATCGAAAATATGCGTATGCAGTATGAGGACATGGCAGCCGGCCGCAAGACGAAGAGCGCCGATGACCTCACCGACGAGGATGCGGACGAGGCACCCTCGATCGGCGGTGACAAGCGCCTTGGCTTTATTGCCGTGTGTGCCGGCGACGGTCTTGCCGAGGTTTTCCGTGATCTCGGCGTGGATGGCATCATCAGCGGCGGGCAGACGATGAATCCCAGCACGGAGAGCATCCTGACCCAGATCAAAAATTCCCCCGCCGATGTTGTGTTCGTGCTTCCCAACAACAAAAATATCATCATGGCAGCACAGCAGTGCGTCGGTCTTACGGAAAAGCGTGTGATCGTCATTCCCACCGCGACCGTGCCGCAGGGCATCACCGCGATGATGAATGTCGACCCCAACATGGATGTCGAGGCGATCGAAGCGGCAATGGTCGAGGCGATCTCTACCGTTTCGACCGCACAGATCACCTACGCCGCGCGCGATTCGGACTTCGACGGCTTCGCGATCAAAGAGGGCGATTACCTCTCGCTCCTTGACGGACGGCTGTTCGACACCTCCCGCGATATCAAGGTATTGCTGCACAACCTTGCCGAGCAGGCACGCGACAGCAAGAGCGAGTTTGTGAGCATCTTCTATGGCGAGGATGTGAGTGCGGACGACGCAAAGGCCGCGGAGGCTGTTTTTGCCGAGCTTTGTCCCGATGCAGAGATCACAATGCTTCACGGCGGACAGCCGGTGTATTACTACATCGTGTCAATGGAATAAATTTTTCAGTGGAAGAGGCGGCGCCTCTTCCACTGATTTTTTGGCGAGAGTAGGTGGGAATCGAACCCACCCGAGCAGGGACGCTGCTCATACCGGTTTTGAAGACCGGAGGGCTCACCAGACACCCTTCTACTCCCATATTCACATTTCACCCCGCCGATGCAAATACACCGGCGGGGTGTGGTGCTTTACGCAAGGAATCCGTCAAGGATACGCTCTTCCGCTTCTTCAGCGGTAAGCCCAAGCGTTTGCAGCTTCAAAAGCTGGTCTCCGGCGATCTTGCCGATAGCAGCCTCGTGGATGAGCTGCGCTTCGGTGGAGTTCGCGGCGATCTCCGGAATGGAGCGGACCTTCGCATCGCCCATGATGATCGTGTCGCACTGGACATGACCGAAGCAGCGCGTGTTCCCGACCATACGCGGGTAGAAAAGCTGGGTCGATTCGTCCTGCGCGACGCTGCGGGAGATGACGCGCCCGCGCGCATCCTCGCCGTCAAGCACGATCTCCATGTCGGAAACTGCCTCCTGATGTCCGTGGGTGAGAAGGCGCTCGGTGATGACGCACTCCGCGCCCGCGCCGCAGACGACCTTCGTGCTGCGCTTGGTCGAATCGACGCCGCGGATCTGGACGGTTTCCATCTGCATGGTCGCGCCCTCGTCGAGGTAGACGACCGTTTGCGGATTCATAACGTTCTTCCCCTCGCCGTCGCCCTCACCGTAGTGCTTTTCGGCGTAGAGCACGCGCGAATTTTTGCCGATGTGGAACGTATGCACACCGTCATGGCGCGCTTCGTTGCAGCCGCTGTTGTGGATACCGCAGCCGGCGACGATCTCCACGTCGCAGTTTTCGCCCACATAGAAGTCGTTATAGACCTCCTCCTGCAAGCCGGTTTTTGTGATGATGACGGGGATATAGCACTTTTCGCCGACCGTGCCGTCTTTGATGCGGATGACGATGCCGCGTTTATCCTCGCGCTCGGTGATCTCGATGTGCTCGGTGCTCTGGCGCGCGGCGCAGCCGCTGTCTTTTCGGATGTTGAGCGCATCCACGCTCTTTCCTGTGAGGTTTGCGATCTTTTCAAGCAGGGAATTATCGATCTCGTTGAACATACTGCAAAACCTCCTTATCTGCTGAGCACCGGGCACGAGCCGAGCGTGTCCGCCATGATGAGCGGGAAGATCTCCTCCGTCGTGCCGCGGTGGCGCAGCTCACCGCCGCCGACAACGATGATCTCGTCGGCAAGGCTGATGATGCGCTCCTGGTGGCTGATGATGATCATGGTCGCCGTCCGCGTTTGGTGTATCTGCTCAAATGTTTCCGTAAGGCGCGCAAAGCTCCAAAGGTCAATACCCGCCTCCGGCTCGTCAAAGATCATCATGCTGCTCCCACGGGCAAGAAGCGTTGCGATCTCGATGCGCTTGACCTCGCCGCCGGAGAGGCTCACGTCCACCTCGCGGTCAAGATAGTCGTTCGCGCAAAGTCCGACCTGCGTGAGATAGCGGCAGCACTGATCCTTCGAGAGGCTTTCGTTTCCCGAGGCGATGGTCAAAAGTGCGCGCACGGTAATGCCCTTAAAGCGCGGCGGCTGCTGAAAACCGTAGCTTATGCCGCGGCGCGCGCGCTCGGTGATGCCGAGGTCAGTAATGTCCTCACCATTGTAGAAGATCTGTCCCGATGTAGGTGTCACAAGCCCCATGATGACCTTGGCAAGCGTCGTCTTGCCGCCGCCGTTGGGACCGGTAAAAACGACAAGCTTGTGGTCGGGGATCGTGAGGGAAATATCGTTCAAAATCGTCTGCCCTCCATCAGGTGAGCTGACGCGGTAGGTGATGTTTTTCAGTTCCAGCATGGAAAAGCTCCTTTCGTGCAAAGATGCATGCAGGAGGATGCGGTCTGTTCGTCCAATTCTCCTCATACACATCAAATTCTACCATTTTCCGCGTCGAAAAGCAATGCGCCGTGCACGCTTTTTTCGCACCGGCATATACTGGAAGGAACTCCAAAGCAAGTATGGCACAGAGAGGGGATTTTTAGACATGGTAATGCGCGAAAAAAATGATATTGCATACGACCACGAGCGCTGCGGGCGCATCTGGCAGCGTGTCGCGCCGGAGCTTGAACCGTACCCGCAGATGCGTACATCCGACGGAGCAGGCGCCATGCAGATGGCAGGGGCAGAAGAAAACCCCTGCTGCATGGGAACGGCGGCAGAGGTATCGCTGGAGGTTTTGGCAGGCTTTATCGAACAGGAGCTTTCCGCCTGTGCCGCCTACCGCGCACTTGCAAGGCGCGTAAACGGCGAGGCGAGGAATGTCTTTTCGCACCTTGCCGAGGAAAAATCTTCCGCAGCCTCGCAGCAGATGGCAGCATATTATCTCATCACGGGCGAGTGCTACCGTCCGGCAATCGGTTCGATGGGCGGTGAACGTCTTGCGTACTGCCCGATGCTGCGCCGGCAGTATCACGAGGAGGCGTGCGGCGGCTTCAACTATGCCCGCGCCGCAGACGAGACGACCGACACCTGTCTTGCCGCGCTGTGGCGCGAGCTGAGCGAGTCTGCGTACCACGCGGCGGAGCTTTTGATGCGGCTTCTTGCAAAAAAGATGTGCTGAGACTGTCAAAAAAGTGGCAGAGCCACTTTTTTGAGTTTTTTGCGCGGCGATCGGTAAGACCTTTAGGGGCAAACAAAGCAGTTGGTTTTCAAACGAAAACCAACTGCTTCTTTTTCAAGCTGCGGCAAAGGCGGGACTGCAAAGGTCACACTTCCTTCTTCAACAGCACGCGCGTGTTGTCGTCCCTTCTCCTTGTGACGCCGTTTGCGTCCCAATGCTCCAAAAACGCGAGGGCAAATTTCCGCGAGATACCGAGCGCGTCACGGAAATCGGAAAGGGCTATTTCCTCTTTTTTTGAAAACATCTCGTAAAGCGCTGCCTTGGCGCGGTCATAATGTGCGCGCGCAACGATCAGCTGCGGTGAGAGCGAGACAAGCTCGCCGTCAGTTCGCATACGCGCCATGACCTGCCGTACCAGCTCTGTGTCCCCTCCAAGCCGCGCCCCGACATCGGCGATATTTTCCGGCTGGCAGCCGTATTCGTCGTAGAGGGCGGCGATCCGTGCGCGGGAGGCTGCGGCTTCGGTCGTATAGCGCGGCTCGAAATCGTACCGTGCGACCGCAGCGTTTTCCGTTTTGAGTATCTTTTCCGCCGCAAGGTGCGCAATGAGGTCATCAGCAAAGCGGGCACGGCTTTTGGGGAATAGTTTGGACCGGAATTCACCAAGATTCATGCCATATTGCAGCGGATAGTGTGTGTGATATTCCGCCAGCAGCTCCGCCGCGCGTCTCGTAAATGCTTCAAGGGAGTCCCGCGAAAGATACCCTCCGCCAAGCTGCACGAGCTGACCATTTTCAATAAGCGGCAAAATTGCGGCTGCAAGTTCATTCTCTGTCATTGCGCAGCTTTTGGCAAGCTCTGCATGGGAGAGCTGCTCATTTCCGGCAAGCGCACGCAAGACAAGTTCACCGCCGCCGCTCTCACGCGCGCGGAGCGATTCGATCGCAGACTCGTCGAAGCGTTTATGATGCGGCGCTTCAAGGTCAAGGAGCGTACCGCCGCCGATCGTGACCACAGGAGAGAAAAAGCGCAGTACAAAATGGTCGCCGCTCTTTGCCGCAAACGGCTTTTCGAACAGAAGCTGGGCAAAACCGCTCTCCCCTGCCTCCAGCACGTCGGCATCGAGCAGGCGCACCTTGCACAAAAGCTCATGCGTGTCGTGGTAAAAATGCGCCCTTGTCCCGCTTTTAAGCGGAAACGGCGAATCGCGGAGCATTTCGATCCGTACATCCACACGCGCTGTCAGCGTCATACTGTTCGCCTTCGCGATGGTACAGCCGCGTGCGATGCCGTGCTTGCCAAGCCCCGCAAGATTGAGCGCGGCACGCATACCGGCACAGACACTCTCGGCACTGCGGTCGTGGCTTTGCACGCCGCGCACGCGCGCGCGTTCACCGTAGGGGTAGATCATCACCTCGTCGCCGCTCCTGATCTCGCCCTCGGCAAGCGTTCCCGTGACAACGGTTCCAAATCCGTCCACGGTGAAAACGCGGTCCACAGGCAGGCGAAACGGTCGGTTTTTGTTTTTTTCCTTCGTTCCGTCAATGAGGCGGACGATCTCTTCTTTGAGCGCATCAAGTCCCGCACCGGTATGTGACGAAACACACACCATGGGAGCGCCGGCAAGGAAAGTGTCCTGCAGCTTCTCGCGCGTTTCCTCGCAGATCGCGTCGAGCCATTCCGGCTCAACCATGTCGCATTTTGTCATAACAACGATCCCGCGCTGCACGCCCAGCAGCGTCAAAACGCCAAGATGCTCGCTCGTCTGCGGCATAACGCCCTCATCCGCCGCAACGACCATCAAAACAACATCCATCCCCGACGCGCCGACGAGCATATTTCCAACGAGCTTTTCGTGCCCGGGTACATCGACGATGCTCGCCGTCTGCCCGTTTGGGAGCACAAGCTCGGCAAAGCCGATCTCGATGGTGATGCCGCGTTTTTGCTCTTCGCGCAGCCGATCCGTATCAATACCCGTAAGCGCGCGCGTAAGGCTCGTTTTGCCGTGGTCAACATGTCCTGCCGTTCCGATGACGATATGCTTCATACAACTCCCTATTCTCCGGCTTTCTGCGCCGCCGCGCGCAAAGCATCGGTGATGATGCTGCGCTCATCCTGCGTCGTTGTGCGCACGGACAGCAGCA
This sequence comes from Oscillospiraceae bacterium, assembly GCA_017408525.1. Lineage (GTDB taxonomy): Bacteria > Bacillota > Clostridia > Oscillospirales > Oscillospiraceae > RGIG2163. The sequence continues at coordinate 14,023 of JAFQUN010000132.1, read as the reverse complement.
CTTCTCCTTCGTGGATACGCGCGATGATGGGCGTTTCCCATCCGCGCAGATGCGATTCCATCGCGTCGGGCGAAAGGTTTGGCGCCGTGACGCCGACAGCCCAGCCGCTCAGCTTTTCCTCCGGCAGCGAGCCGCCGCCCGTTTCCTCGTCAACGCTGCGCACGGTGAACTGCCATGCAGGACACGCGCCGCAAAGTGTGCGGTGCCACTGCTCGGCGACGGCGCGGAGCGTTTCGCTCTTTGCGGCAAGCATCGCCATCGCGGGGAGCTTTTCCATCGCTTCGCCCGCGTCGCGGTAAAAACTCAGCGCCGCTTCAAGCGCGGCAAGCGTCAGCTTATCGGGGCGCACCATGCGCGTGATGGGGTTTTTGCGCATCGCGTCGATATACTTCTTCTTGCCCGCGATAATGCCCGCCTGCGACGCGCCAAGGAGCTTATCTCCCGAAAAGCAGACTACATCCGCGCCGCTGCTGACCGCCTCGCGTGCTGTATTGCCGAGGTGAAGTCCAAGCTGCGACGGCGGCAGCATAAAGCACGCACCGATGTCGTAGAGGACGGGGATATCCTTTTCAGCACCGAGTGAAACAAGCTCGCAAAGCGGCGTTTCCTCGGTAAAGCCAAGGATCTTGAAGTTGCTCGTATGCACTTTCAAAAGGATGCCCGCGCCGCGCTCCTCGACGGCGCGGCGGTAGTCCGCGATGCGCGTTTTGTTCGTCGTTCCGACTTCAATGAGCGTACAGCCGCTTTGCTCCATGATCTCCGGCACGCGAAATGCGCCCCCGATCTCCACAAGTTCGCCGCGCGAGATGGCAACGCCCTTCCCCGCCGCAAGCTCCGCGAGCATCAAAAAAACAGCGGCAGCATTGTTGTTGACGACCATTGCCGCCTCCGCGCCCGTAAGCTCGCAGATAAGCGGCTCGACATGACTGTACCTGCTGCCGCGCGTACCGTTTGCAAGGTCGTACTCAAGGTTGCAATACCCGCGGCACACCGCGCTCACCGCATCGGCAAGCGCATCACCGAGCGGCGCGCGCCCGAGATTCGTGTGCAGCACAGTGCCCGTTGCGTTGATGACGCGGCGCAGGTGCGGCGCATTAAGCGCCGCCGCGCGCGCACGGATGCGCGCACAAAGCTCCTGCGCTGTGGGAAGCGCAGTCACTTCTTCGGCAAGGATCGCACGGCGCAGCTCGTCAACGCACTCCCGTGCCGCGCGGGCGCACAAAGCGCGTGGGATATCGAAAAATTCCTCGCGCGACAAAAGCGCGTCCATCTTCGGGATGGTGCGCAGCAGTTCCTCTTTCATAAAGGTCCCCCTCATGAGGTTTTTTAGAAAAAGATCCGGAAAAGAGCGTGCTTTTCCGGATCTCATGTTTCTTTAAACGGAAATTACAAAGGCTGCATCGCACAATTCGGCAAGAGCGATTTGTGCGAGATTTTGCGCCGGAAAAAGGCGCGGTTTCGCAGGAATACTTTGTGTATTTCAAGAAAGCGCAACGCATTTGCGGCGCAAAAGATCCGCAAAGCGCCGCAGACGACATTGCGCGATGCCGCCGAAAGCTTAATACGCAACGCCCCAGACGACCATCTTGTGCGCGGTCTTGCCGCAGACGGCGCACTTGTCGCCGAGCTTCTCCTGCTTAAAGGGCAGGCAGCGCGAAGTGACACCGGCGATGTTCTTCATCTCGACCTCGCACTCCTTATCGCCGCACCACATGGTCTTGACGAAGCCGCCCTTGTCCGCCATGATGTCGGACACTTCCAGCGCGGTCGAGGCGGTGTAGGTGTGCTCTTCAAGGTTTGCAAGTGCTTTGTCGTAGAGGCCCTTCTGCACCGTTTCCAAAAGCTCCGCGATGCGCGCGGGCGCATCCGCGATGGAAACAGTGATCTTTTCGCCGCTATCGCGGCGGACGGCGACGCACTCACCCTTTTCGATGTCCTTCGGACCGATCTCGATACGCAGGGGGATGCCCTTCATCTCATACTCGGCATACTTCCAGCCGGGGCTGTTTTCAGAGTAATCCGCCTTTGCGCGGATGCCCGCAGCCGCAAGCGCGCTGACAAGCTCTTCCGCCTTCTCGCGCACACCGCCTTTGTGCATGGCGATGGGGATGACCATGACCTGCGTGGGAGCGATGCGCGGGGGCAGAACCAGTCCGCGGTCGTCGCCGTGGGTCATGATCATGCCGCCGATGATGCGCGTGGACATGCCCCACGAGGTCTGATAGGGATATTCCTTTTCGTTGTTTTTATTCGTAAACTCAACGTCAAAGGCTTTGGAAAAGCCGTTTCCGAAATAGTGGCTCGTGCCGCTTTGGAGCGCCTTACGGTCGTGCATCATGCACTCGATGGTATAGGTGCGCTCCGCACCTGCGAATTTTTCCTTGTCGGTCTTCACGCCGCGCACGACGGGCATGGCAAGATAGTTCTCGCAGATATCGGCGTAGACCTCGAGCATACGCTCGGTCTCTTCGATCGCCTCCGCTTCGCTCGCGTGGATGGTGTGACCCTCCTGCCAGTAAAACTCTCTGTGGCGCAGGAAGGGGCGCGTCGTCTTCTCCCAACGAAGCACGCTGCACCACTGGTTATAGAGCTTGGGAAGGTCGCGCCAGGAATGGACGACGCGGTGCCAATGGTCGCAAAAAAGCGTTTCGGAGGTCGGGCGCACGCAAAGGCGCTCTTCGAGCTTTTCGCTGCCGCCGTAAGTGATCCACGCGCACTCCGGCGCAAAACCCTCAACGTGATCAGCTTCCTTTTGCAGCAGCGACTCGGGGATGAGCATCGGCATTGCGACGTTTTCATGCCCCAGACGCTTAAACTCGCGGTCAAGCTGCCCCATGATGTTTTCCCAAAGCGCGTAGCCGTATGGACGCAGGACGAAAAAGCCCTTCACGCTCGTATAATCGACAAGCTCCGCTTTGATGCAGACGTCTGTATACCACTGCGTAAAATCCTCTTCCATGTTTGTGATCTGCCGGACCTGATTTTTGTCATTCGCCATCGTTACGCACTCCTTGTATTTCTCTCCTCGCGGAAGATTTTTCTATTCCCGCGTACACGCCATTGTATATAGTTTTGCCAGTTTTGTCAAGGTTTTAGACATGGCGGTGTGAGGGGTCAGGGAACAGGCTCGATTGAAACGACCACACGGAGGTTGTCTGTATAGAGAATTTGATACTGCCGTGCGTTTTCTTCGTTCCACTGCACGCTTTTGCTTTCCTTATAGGGCGCACTCAAATCAGGCGAAAAACCGAGGCTTTGGGGCACGTAAAACCACACCCATTCGCCGTCCGTTTCGTGGCTGATGCCGGCGTAGCGCGTAAACGGCTCCGGGTAACCGCTGCCGGACAGTCCGGGCATCCGGGCGGCATGCGACTTGGGGCTCAGCCACACGGTGACCTCGCGCAGCTCACCGCTCTCGATCTGGGCGAGATCCTCTTTTGTCTGGGTGATCAGACCGGGGACATCCGCACCGACGAGCAGGATACCGCCAAAAAGAAGAGGGCCCGCCACCGAGACGACCAAAATGAGAATGGACTGTATCGCCGTCATGGGCGAGCATCTTTTCAAATACCCTGTCCGCGCAGCAAGAGCGAAAGCAACGAGCGGCAGCAGCAGTGCGGCGACCAGTACGAAAATGATCGCCGTGTACCAATCAATGTACCCTTGCAAAAGCATTTCTATCGAGTCTGCGGCTTTTGTAAAGTGCTTTACAAGATACGGATGCATGAAAAGCGCAACAAGGCCCATGCCCAAAAACATACCTCCTGCCGGGATGAACACCAGCCCGTAGCTCTTTTCGTTCACTTTTTTCTGCTTCTGTTCCAGTTTTCTTTGCTCGTTTTCTGTCAAAACGGTACTGTCTTCCTTAAAAGCTGCCCATTCTCTGTGCAAGGCAAAGGTGCCGATCATCGCGCCGATCCCGACCCCGAACATCGCCCCGGTGTACAGTCCTCCCGCATTGACGATCCCCAACACTATATCAATAAATGTGTATGCCAGAAGCACACCGGCGCACACGCGGCTTTTGAAAAATTGGACGCCCATCGCCAGAACGATGACCAGAATACAGCCACACAGCTGCGAATTGTTCTGCTTAAACACCGCCATGGCAATAGAGTATAACGAAAAGATGCAGGCAGAAAGTGCCGAGACCGCCACGATACGCCTGTTTTTCGCGCTCGCGTACTGCGCGAAAAATTCCCTTTTTGTCACATCATCTATCTTCCGCCCTCTTTCTGCCTCCCTGACCGGCAGAACCTCCTCCGCCTCTTCCGCCTCGCTTACAGGGAGCGTGCCGTCCCGCAGGCACTTTTCGTATTCCCTGCGCACACCAAAGGTGCCTCTGATTGACAAAATACCGGCAACAATCAGTGCCAAGCCGAGCAGCACCGCCACGCCCGCCTCCCCCTCAAGCGCTGTGGCAGCTGCAGGGAGGGCGAAGCCGTAAAGCAAAAGCAGCGCCGCACAGATGCGGCTGCACGCAAATTGTATGCCGAATATGAGAGCGAGCAGTGCGAAAAGCTCCACAAAAAAGGCAAGATATTCGTGCTTTGGGAAAAGGAGCGGCATAAGAAGGCTTGTGCGCTCCGTATACGCGATCTGTATAAGAAAAACTATCACACAAGCTGCGGCAATGCGCGAGCCTATGATCACGCTATCCTTCCATTTCTTGCCCGCGTGGTTTTTGAAAAACTCTCTCTTCGTTATGTATTCCATGTCCCGGTCCCCTTTTCTTCGTTTCCGTATCCACGGATGCGCGGTATCCCTGCCGCCGCATTTTACGCCATACCGTATTTCCCAATGTCCACCGTGCCGTTCCCTCGAAACACGATTCCCTCCTCTTCCAATCGCGCCCTCTGCGCTTCGCGTCCCCCGAAAGCATACGCATCGGAAAGCTCTCCTTTACGGTTCACCACTCTGTGACAGGGGATGTTTTGGGGATCAGGGTTTTGGTGGAGGATATTGCCGACAGCCCTTGCCAAATTCTTATTTCCAAGCGCAGATGCAATTTGCCCGTATGTGACCACCCTCCCTTCCGGAACTGTCTTTAGATACGCATATACTTTTTCTCTCATTCTGCACCTCGCGTTTGTATTCTTCTTTTGTCTATTCTACCACTTTCTCCGCGCAAAGCAAGTTCCCCAAAATCCGCTGTTGCCTTTGGTGCAAAGGATGTTTATAATTAATGTTAGTGTGTTGATTTGTCGATGGAAGGAGTTCTCTATGCCGCTCACTGCTCCGAAAACGCATACGCTGCGCATCGCTCTGACGGAGCGGTGTACTTTGCGCTGTGCGCACTGCTCAAGCGGCGGCTACACGGATGTTTCTCTTCCCTGCGATGAGGCCGTGCGCATCGTGCGCGCGGTGGCTGCGCTCGGCGTCCGCTATGTGCAGCTCACGGGCGGTGAGCCGCTTTTGTACGGCGATCTCATCCCCCTGTGCGAGCAGCTGTCGGCGATCGATGGTCTGCGCGAGGTGACGCTTTGCACCAACGGCACATTTTTGCGCCGCTTTGCGCGCACGCTGCGTAAAACAGGGCTTCGCAGCGTCGAAGTCGGCATCCCCACGCTCGATTCAACGCGCTACCGCACCTTCACAAACGGCGGCTCGCTTGTCGACGCGCTCGACGGGCTTCGCGCTGCCGCAGAGGCCGGTTTTTTCCCCATCCGTATCGGCACGGTACTCATCGACGGGGTGAACGACGATGAGATCACGTCGTTTGTTGACCTCACGCGCAACGACCCGCTTGAGATCCGCTTCTACGAATTGGTCGGTGTCGGCTGCGCACAGCGCCTTGTACGCGCGTCCTTTCTCCCGCGTGATCTCGTGCTGCGCACGCTGCCGGAGCTTATCCCCCTGCCGTACAGGCTCGGCATGGGCGAGCTGTACTGTCTCCCCGAGGCGACGGGTAAGGTCGCACTCATCGCCTCGCCGAAAACAGCGCTTCATGCTGCGGATGGTGTGCTCCGCCTGACGGCGGACGGGTTTTTGAAGCCGACAGTCGATAGCCGACAGGAATTTTTCGTGCGCCGTCTTTCCGACGAGCAGCTTCAAATGCAGCTTATGCGCGCGATGACGTACACCGTGCCGGAGGATGCGCCGCTTGAGCCGCTTGGCGCGCACGAGGAGCGAGACATGATCCGCATTGGAGGGTAAGAACACATTATGAATGATTTTACGCATTTTGACGAGGGCGGGCGCGCCCGCATGGTCGACGTCGGCGCGAAGGACGCAACGCGCCGCAGCGCGACGGCGATGGCGCGTGTGCGCGTGAACAGGGAAACATACCGCCTGATCGAAACGGGCGGCACAAAAAAGGGCGACGTTCTCTCGACGGCGCAGCTTGCCGGTATCTTCGGTGCAAAGCGCACAAGCGACCTCATCCCCCTGTGCCACAATCTGCCCTTAAGCGGTGTTTCCGTGGAGCTGCACCTCAACGCGGACGAATGCGCCGTGGACATCCTTGCAACAGCGGAGTGCGTCGGTCCCACAGGCGTTGAGATGGAAGCACTGACCGCCGCATCCGTCGCCGCACTCACGGTGTACGACATGTGCAAGGCGGTCCAGCGCGACATCGTGATCGAGCGCGTGTGTTTGCTTCGCAAAAGCGGCGGCAAGTCGGGCACATTTGAAAGGAAGGACGTTTGATATGGAGTACACAGCAGCCGTTCTCACCATCAGCGACAAGGGCTACGCCGGAACGCGGGTCGATACATCCGGTCCCGCGCTGTGCGCGATACTGGAAGACGAGGGGTGGCAGATCGTTCACACCGAGATCCTTCCCGATGAGCCGCAGATGATCGAGCGCGCGCTGGTCGACTGTGCCGACGCGCGCGGCGTGTGCCTTGTTGTCACGACAGGCGGCACGGGATTTTCACAGCGTGACCGCACGCCCGAGGCGACACGCGCTGTCATTGAACGCGAAGCGCCCGGCATTGCCGAGGCAATGCGCGCAGCGTCGATGCGCGTGACACCGATGGGCTGCCTCTCACGCGAGGTGTCCGGTCTTCGCGGCGGCACGCTCATCGTCAACTGCCCGGGCAGTGAAAAGGCCGCGCGCGAGTGCATCGGCGCCGTCCTCCCCGCCCTGCGCCACGGTGTTGAAATTTTACGCGGCACAACGGGCGAATGCGGCAGACATTGATGCGGAAATTTCCGGTGGGATATGCTTAAAAACACTGCAAGTCTTTCCTGCTGCAACAGAAAAGGCTTGCAGTGCGCATATAAATCAGGTATAATTGTCCGCGCATGAAAATAACCGGGTGTAGCGCAGTTGGTAGCGCGCCTGCTTTGGGAGTGGTCCTGACGCCATCCACGATGGTAAAAGCCGAAGCCCGGAAAGCCTTGCAACACGGGCGTAAGCGGGATTTCGCTGGTTTGTAAAACCGGGCTGAAAAGCGGCCCTGACCACAGGAATGACCACAGACAGGAACATCTTTGATTTTCGCCCCCAGCGTGGTATAATGGCAAAAATTGAATATCCGGGTGTAGCGGAGTTGGTACCGCGCCACATTTGGGATGTGGAGATCGCACGTTCGAATCGTGTCACTCGGACCAACGCCCCCAGGAGCATCGCTCCTGGGGGCGTTTTCTTTGTTTATTGCGGCGCAGGGGTTGAATTGTCGAGGAGGTTTTCTGACATACCCCCCTTGAAACTTATTGTATGTTGACTTATTGTATGAAAAAGGATATACTTATTATGAGGTGGTATATCTATGCGATTACTCCAGGTATTTTCCAATAACTTGCGCAAATATAGGAATGCATCCGGTCTGTCGCAAGAAGCGTTTGCGAATAAGGCCGGCCTTCATAGAACGTACATTAGTGCACTTGAGCGCGGCAAACGTAGCATTGCGCTTGACAATATCGAGAAAATCGCGGATGCACTCGAAATAGACGCATACCTTCTTTTCGTCGATACGCCCAATGAAATCAGCACCGATATAAAGTGAGGCAAAAATATGAGTATATCAGCATTAAAAGAAAAATTTAATAGCCTAACTTTGGAGTCTGAAAACCATTGGGATTATAGAGGCAATAACAATAGTGAACGTGATTATGTTCATGGCTTTTGCACCTATCCTGCTATGATGGTTCCTAAGATGCAACGCGAAATGTTGGATGTGTGTTTGGAACACCTGCAAGATACATCTCTTCGTCTCTTGGATCCTTTTGCCGGGTCTGGAACAATCTTAGTAGAAGGAATGCTTAGAGGATTGAATATCGTGGGCATTGATGTAAACCCACTTGCCATTCTACTATGCAAAGCGAAAACAACGATCTTAAACCCCAAAACATTACAAGAGAAAACCTCACAGCTTTTCACATGGATTACCATTCATGACAAAACCCCTCTACACCAATTTGATGGTATAAATAAGTGGTTTACGAAACAAGCGATTTCTGATTTGAGCAGAATTCGTGCAGGTATTATTACAGAAGAGACCGTTGACTATCGGCGGTTCTTTTGGGCATCTTTTTGTGAGGTTGTAAGAATTGTATCAAATTCTCGCGATTGTACATATAAGCTACATATTAAAGAACAGAAAGACATTGATGCGTATGCTGTCGATGCTATTGACTTATTTAAATCCACCCTTCAATACAATATCAGTAAATACAATGAGTTCTATTCTGAACTTAGAAAACGAGGTCATTTGAAAAAGGATGGCTTAGCATACAAAGGTCAGGTTAAAATCATTTTGGGTGATTCTATAGCCTTTCTCAACCATTCGAAACAAAAATACAGTTTAGTATTTACTTCACCTCCATATGGAGATAACCATACAACGGTTTCGTATGGTCAGTATTCAATCATGCCTCTTCGATGGATTAATTATCAAGATATAGACGAAGCGGTAGATGATGCACTACTTGCTACATTATATGAAATTGACAACCAGTCTCTCGGTGGAAAAAGTTCAAACAAAGCGCTGACACCTGCAAGAAAAAAAGTTGTCAAAAAATCAGAAACATTAAAAGCTCAATTGGAGCAAATAAATAATCTTGCATCACAACAGAGCAACAAAATAATTGCATTTTATAGTGATTATGATAGGTTTCTCGACGCACTATCCAGGAAAATGAAACCAGATGCAATCTCTGTGTGGACGCTCGGAAATCGTAAAGTTGCCAAGCAAGAAATATTCATGAACAAAATAATGATCGAGCTATGCGAACCTTATCATATGCAACTATTAACCAGCTTCACCCGGCAGATACTGAACAAGCGCATGCCAAAGTTGAATGGATACCAAGGGGAAGAAAAAGGGTTGCAGAGCACAATGACAAGAGAGCATATTCTGATTTTCGTAAGGAGTGATTCCGACAATGAATAGCCAGCTCACCCTGTTTGATCGCGATTCTGATTATCTGGAATCATCAGTAAGAGATTTTGACAGTAAGAGTGCATCGTTCCGTGTACATGCTTCTCTAATTTACAAGCTCGGCGAATCCCTCATTGCCGATGAAATAACTGCATTATCTGAGCTTATTAAAAATACCTACGATGCGGATGCAACTGTTTGCACGCTTTCCATTCGTTCGGATTATATTGAGGAAATCGATGGCAAAGAATGCAAAGGATGTATTGAATTATCAGACAATGGTTGTGGTATGGATTTAACCACAATTGTAAACGGATGGCTTACTCTTTCAAATTCGCCCAAGAAGAAAATGAAGAAAGAGCAAAAAACAACCCCCAAATACCATCGTTATCCTCTGGGTGATAAGGGTTTGGGGCGACTTTCGGTTCAAAAACTTGGTCGGTATATGCAAATGACGACCAAGGCTGCTGATTCGAATGTTGAATATCGTGTGATAATTCCATGGGGAGACTTTTTGAAAAATACAACGATTGACCAGATTCCGGTCACTATCGAAAAACAAGATGTTGTCTCTCAAAAATCGTATACCAAAATTATTATCAAAGATCTTATTAATCCTGAAATGTGGGGAGAAACAGAACAAATCAGTTTGCTCACAAACAGTATAAACAAGATTGTTTCCCCGTTTCGTAGCAAGAAAAGTAGTTTCCATGTTGCTGCTCAGATCAACGGTCAGCCTATCGACACCGAAAATAAGGTTTTTGACGAACTACTTTCATCTGCGCGAGCCAAACACACAATCAAGTATAGCCTGGGAACAGCTGCCATTGTTTCTGAGTTCAAAAACTCTTTTTTCTATAACCGTGAAGTGCTGTCCAGAGTCATGTCTGGCGAGTTTACACTGAGCGAAACCGCAGTCAGGGATTTCCTGCAGACTTACAACAAGGAATTCCCCAATGTAAGCACATATTTCCAAGAAGGAATATCCCTAATTTGTGAAGACTCTTGCGCTTTCCCTGACATTGTGACTCCTATATCCGCTGATGAATCTGATTCACGCGAAATAAAAAAATCTGTTTCTATTGATCCAGGCACTTTTGAATGCGAAATATATGAGTATTCCTTAGACCAGAAACTTTTGGACTATCTGTATGACAATATAAGCTATAGTAGACTCATTGAACGAGACGAGTATCGTGATTTTGTTTCACGCTACCACGGAATTAAAGTAGTCAGAGATGGATTTGTCATTCAAGGCTTTGGCGATGGTGATGGCGGTGACTGGTTGGGTTTGTCATCTTCTTCAAAAACTACAGGTTATTTCTTTGATTTAAGAAACGATAGTGTTATTGGTTGTGTATATCTTACAGGTGTTTCCAATTCCATGCTAAAAGAAACAACCAATAGAGAAGGTTTTGTTGAAGACGAGTATTTCCGTGCATTCAAGTCCATATTGGACGGTTCTGTAAAGAGAATCAACCGAAATAGAAAAAAACTCAACGATTCCATGAAGCGGTATGTTGTTGACTCAATTGCCTTTTCTGGTAATCCAAGCACTGACGTATTAAATTACAAGCCAACAATTGAGCAAATTAGAGAAGACCTCCGTACGGTAGATGCTTCGGTTGCTGGAAAGTGTGCGCACATTGATGTTGCACTCGAAGAATACAAAACTGCCAAAAGATTAATTGCAGATGCACCATTTATTCCTTCCGAAACAGTTAGCAAAATGGATGAAATCTATGGGTATATTCAAGCTGCTTCCGACGACTATCGACTTCTTCTTAGTGAAAGAAATGCCATTAGCAGAAAACTGGATGCAATTAATTTGGATTTCGAAAAAATGAGCGAACGCATCCAAGATCTTTTTGAACTTGCTGGATTAGGTCTTTCTGTTGAGATGTTTACTCATGAGTTCGATTCTTCTATCAGGAGTGTCCGGCAGAAGAACCAGCAAGTTGTTGATAATAGAGCTGCCCAAACAGTCGACAGCTTAGTTCGTCATATTAATTATGTGACATATTCGTTGGATGCACTCAGGAAGCAGATGTCGTACTTTAATCCTGGGTTGAAGTTTGTCCGCGCAGAAAAACAGATTTTTAGTTTTAGGGAATTTATTGAGACTCATAGATCATTCTACATTGAGCGCTGTAATAACAAGAATATCGAATTCAGTATAGATGTCAGCGTGGATTTTGATTTGCGGCTCAATAGAGGCATGCTAAATCAGGTTTTTGACAACTTATTCAGTAACGCTGAGTATTGGCTCGATTATTCTGTGCAACAAGGGTTAATAGAGAACAAGCAATACAGCATTTCAACAACAGAACGCGGTATCATCGTTGTCTGGGACAATGGTATTGGAATTAGCTCAGATCTCGAGACTCGCTTGTTTGATCCTTTTGAAACCAAGAAGAAATATGGGCGCGGATTGGGTCTTTATATTGCTGCCGGAAATCTTAAGTATAGTTCTTCGCGAATTCGGCTTCTTAATGAACGCAATCAGTTTGGCAATCTGTTTAAATTTGAAATTGATGTTTCGCAAGTGACGCAGTGATTAAGGTGGGTAGAAATATATGATTAACACACTTTTTTCGATGCACAATATCAAATACATTATTAGTGTTGACGATTGCTTTTTTGCACTCAAGAGAGAAGATATGGAAGCAGTTGTTTACAGTGAAATGTGTAACTCTTTGGATCCATTTCGAGCACTCCTTTCTTCCTGTGGTCAAACTGCATATGTTGATGAAATTGACGAAATGCTGAGCATGGGAGTAGAGTCTTCTGCACTTGTCCATTCGCTTTTGGATCGTCTGGAAGATGCGGAGTTATTAAAGTGTTATGAAATCTGCGAACAAAATGGGATAACATACACCGAGGAACGTGATGGAATTATTGCTTTCCTCGAGGGGCTGAAGAGTGGGGGACAAATCACAGAGTATCTGACATTTCCATCGACATTAGAAGCAAATGAATTTGATGTACAAGCAGCCGGCATGACAGATGGCGGAATTCTTTGGTTGCTTGATCGAAATTTTTTGCGTGCTGGAGAGTCGGCTGATGCTGGTCTTGCTTTGGCAGAAAACTTGGTTCAAAAAACAGATGGTGTATCCAGATACATTTATGTTCTGTCTGCAGTTGATGCCGATTCTCAACAGAGTGAAGATGAAATCGAACTTGAATTTGACCGAGTTTTAGCTGAAAAGTGCTCAGCAGAAACACACTCGTTTATTTATTACATAAATAAACAAAGAATCCTCAAAAACAAGACTGACAGAATTGCTAAAAGCCTTGCACAGGGATTTAAACGAAAAGCGTGTTATGAACTGCTTCAACTTTTCAGCGATTGTCTATCGGACGGTCTGACTGATGCCTCTACTAAAATCCAGTATGTCCGACAAAAAACACTGAATTCTCTTTTTTTCAACAAAGTTCAGAAGAACGGTGAGTCTTATACAGACTTTGCAGGGCGATTTGTACAAATTTTTCATTATGATGGATATAATAGAGCAATTGCTCAAAAATACAATGCGATTGCTACAAAAGCCAAATATTATGAATCACTTTGTTCTGTCATTGTTGATAATGATGGGAATAGTAAAGAACTAACAGATGTGCTCAAGGAGTACCGTGAAATCGAACTTTTCAACAAGCATATTAACTCGCAGCATTGCGAAGTTGCTACCGGTGATATTTTTGAAATCGCTGGCTCATTTTATTTGTTAGTCTCGCAGTCTTGTGATACATACTTGCGGAAAAATGGTGAACGCAAACTAACAGAAGCAACTTTGCTCGAGATTTCAGACGACGGAAAGAAACGGGAGTACTCCTATTGTTTGTCATGTTTCAACACAATGAGCAAGCCGACTGTTGTATACCATTCACTTAAAATTCTACCCTTTGATATACTGGACTTGTGCACATTCAATGCCTCTGGACAAGCTACAATATGCATCAAAGACCCCGCAGAATTTAAGAAAGAGTTGGAGTTGTATACCGTAAATTATCAAGCACGTTTCTATAAAGTCCTTGAGAGAATCGCACAAATTCATTCTAATCGCACATTGCTACAAAAGTTTTGGGATGATCCATCCTCGGTTTCTTCCGAAGATGCTTGTAAGGCTTATGTCAAACTCGACAAAATTGATCCCAATTTGAAAGAATATGATGCTTTTGACACCATCGTTTCATTCCCTGTAAAAAGGATTTGCCGTCTCAACGAGTTAACCACCATTGATATTATAAAAGAATATGGAGTTATGCTGTCGCGTATTGGGCATCCTTTCGATTTTGTAAGTGATTCACACTAAGCTACCACAAAAATCGAGCGGTATTCTTCTAACAGAACCAACACCGCTCCATAACAATCTCACCGCCATGGGTACCAATGACTCGGTACCCATGGCGGTGATTCTTTTTATTTACGCTTACTCTTTTTCTTTGTCTTCTTTGTTTGCTTCTTTCCTTTCTTCTTGCTCTTCTCCACTGCCTGCGGTGTCAGCGTTCCCTCCGCTTTCTGCCGCTTCAGTTCTGCCAGCTCGGTTTTCATCTCAATGATCAGCACCTTGAGTTTCTCCTCGCACTCCTCGCGGGTGTGGGCGTAGACGTTGCGGGCGTGCTTTTTGCCGTCGATCCAGGTGGGTGAGTAACGGCCCTCCCACAGGTTGGGGCTCTTCTGTGTGATACATCCGGTG
>JAFQUN010000131.1 GCA_017408525.1 Oscillospiraceae bacterium | reverse complement strand
TCCGCGCGGTGAGCTTCGTGCGATACAGGGCAGCGAGATCGGCGTTGTTTTTCAGGAGCCGATGACCGCCTTCGACCCACTCATGCGCATCGGTCCGCAGGTGGGCGAGGCACTCGCGCTCCACAGCGGGCTTGACGCGGCTGCGCGGCGCGCACGCGTCATGGAGGCACTTTCGGAAGCTGACCTTGACGCACGGGATATCTATGAAAAATACCCGCATGAATGCTCGGGCGGGATGCTCCAGCGCGCGCTCATCGCCGCAGCGGTCGTCACGCGCCCGAAGCTGCTCATTGCCGACGAGCCAACGACCGCGCTCGACGTTTCGGTGCAGGGGCAGATCCTCGCGCTTTTGCGGCGGCTGAACGGAGAGCTCGGCACATCGATGCTTTTCATCTCGCACGACCTCGGCGTTGTGCGGCGGCTTTGCGACCGCGTGGCAGTGATGCGCCGCGGCGTCATCGTTGAGCGCGGCACGGTGGAGGAGATTTTCCGTGCGCCGCAGCATGAATACACACGCACGCTGCTTGACGCGGTCATCGAGATCAAAAGGAGGGACGCGTGATGAACGACCTCGTTTTGGAGGTTTCGCACCTTGATGCATGGCACCGTGACGATCACGGCACGCGCCGTCAAGTGCTCTTTGACGTGAGCTTTGCCCTTCACCGCGGCGAGGCGCTCGGTCTTGTCGGGGAGTCGGGCAGCGGAAAATCGACGCTTGCGCGAAGCGTCCTGGGCTTTGTGCGCGACTACCGCGGCACGGTCACGCATCACACAAAGCTTCCGCAGATGATCTTTCAGGACGTTTCCGCCTCGCTCAATCCCGCGCGGCGCATCGGCTGGATATTGGAAGAGCCGCTGCGCCTTTGCGGCGGCTATACGGCGGCGGAGCGGCGGCAGCAAGTGCGCGACATTCTCGCGCGCGTGGGACTGGGGGAGGAGCACCTTTCCCGTTTTCCGCACGAGCTTTCCGGCGGGCAGCGCCAGCGTGTTTCGATCGCAGCAGCACTTTTGCGCCACGCGGAGCTGATCGTCGCCGACGAGCCGGTGAGCGCGCTCGATGTGACGATCCAGAAAGAGATCTTGACGCTTCTTCGCGGCCTTCGGGAGCGCGAGGGCATCAGCTTTCTTTTCATCTCGCACGACCTTGCCGTCGTGCAGCAGCTCTGTACGCGCGTGATGGTGATGCACCACGGCCGCATCGTGGAGCAAAACACGACAGCGGCGATCTTCAGCGCGCCGCAGCATGAATATACCCGCGCGCTGCTTGACGCGGCGGAGCGGAAGTGAGGATGTCGAAAAAGATGCAAGGCATCTTTTTCGAGCCTTTATGGAGGATCTTATGGAACATTCCGGGGTTGAAAAGGTCATCGCCCACGAGGGCTTCGACGCGCACAACGGCATCCACGTCGTCCGCTGCGGCGAGGGAATGAGCGAGGTGCGCGTCGCGCTTACGGACAAAAGTCTCAACGTCTGGCGCATCCCGCACGGGGGACTGCTCTACTCGATCGCTGATGTTGCCGCCGGCGCGGCAGCGACAGGCGGACGCGATAACGGCGTTGTAACGGTCAGCGGAACGCTCAACTTTCTCCACGCGGCGAAGGGCGCAAAATCCCTTATCGCGCGGGCGCAGGAGGAAAAGCGGGGACGCACGACCTCGTTTTACTCCATCCGCATCACCGATGAGGACGAGACGCTCATCGCCACGGCAAGCTTTGTCATGCACAACACCACCGCCTATGGAGAGCGGGCGAGATGAAGGCGGCATTTCGCCGCCACCGCGTGCTTTGCGCTCTCTTTGCGCTTGACACGGCGGTGTTGTCGCTTTTTTATCTGCTGCGCGGGAACAAGCCGCTTATGACCGCCTTTACCGAGCATATAACGCAGCCTTTGAAGCTGGCGCTTGGGAGGTTTTTCGCGCCGCTTCCGTTTTCGGCTGCCGAATGGCTGTATGTCTTTGCGATCCTCGCCGCGCTTTGCTTTTGCGTTTACACACTTGACGATGCGCTGCGGACAAAGCATCGTCTCCGCCGTGCCGCACGGCACGGGGCGACGCTCCTTTGCGCCGTTTTGACGGCGTACACGGCGTTCAGCGTCCTTTGGGGCGCGAACTATTACGCGGACGGCTTTTGCGACAAAAGCGGTGTTTCTCCGCGCGAGATCTCGGTCGAGGAGCTCACGCGCGTGACGGCGTATTTTGCGAAAAATGCTGCCGCGGCGGCAAAGGACACCGCGCGCAGCGAGCAAAACACCTTTTTCGCCGACGAGGACGCGCTTTTTGCGCGCGCGCCGTCGGTCTACGATGGGGCGGAGCAGCTTTTCCCGTTCCTCACGCTTTCCGACACCGTGCCAAAACGCATGACATTCTCACGCGCGTTCAGCACCATGGGCTTCACAGGCTTTTACTGCCCGTTTACGGGCGAGGCGAATCTCAATGTCGATGTGCCGCAGGCGCTCCTGCCCGCGACGATCGCCCACGAGCTTTCGCATCTGCGCGGTATCTCCTCCGAGCAGGAGTGCAATTTTCTTGCTGTCCTCGCGTGCCTTTCAAGCGGCGACGCGGAATATGCATATTCAGGGTGGCTTTTTGGCTATATCCATCTTTCAAACGCGCTTTATGATGCCGACCGCGAGGCGTGGAGCGAAATTTTTGCCGCGCTCGACCCTGCCATCCGCGCCGACCTTGCCGCAAACAACGCCTACTGGGCGCAGTTCCGCTCTCCCGTCACCGACGCGTCGGAGGCGGTTTACGAGGGACTTTTACAAAGCTACGGCGAGGAGCGCGGGATGCAAAGCTACGGCGCGGTCGTCGATCTTCTGGTGGTATATTTTGATGCTAAGACCTTTTGACAGTCTGAAAAGGTCTCACCGATTTTTCGATAGTCAAAAGCGTCCCTGCCCGCAATGGGCAGGGACGCTTTTTATTGCTTCATTTACTTTTCGATATATCCCGCGATCGCGTTTGCACCGACAAACTTCTGCATCGCGCCGTGGTCATAAACGACAAGCGTGGGCGCCTGCATGATGGCATGGCTACGCGCGAGCTTCAAGTTCTCGCTCACATCCATCACGCTGTATACCATGCCCGCCTGATCGAGCGCTTCCTTTGCAATGCCGCAATTGGGGCAGGTCTTGGTCGTGAAGAGGTACAGTCCGTCCTCCATCTCAGCGGAAGTTTTCGTCTGCACCGGCTTTTCCTCCTCCTGTGCGCTCACATACGGCTGCGTGGGGGGAACGGAATGCTCGATGTCGTACTCCCTGCGGTCCTTGAACTCCTGCACCTTGCCGTCGTTCCAGTTCTGCACCGGACGGTAGTAACCGGTGATGCGGCTCCAGATCTCGCACTTTTCGCCGCAGTGCGGGCAGGTCGCGTGCTCACCGACAAGATAGCCGTGCGTCTGGCAGATGGAATAGGTCGGAGAGAGCGTATAGTAGGGCAGCTTGAAGTTTTCGGCGATCTTGCGCACGAGGTTCGCCGCCGCGCGCCAGTCGGGAAGCTTCTCGCCAAGGAAGGCGTGGAAGACCGTACCGGAGGTGTAGAGCGTCTGCAACTCATCCTGCACGGGGAGCGCCTCGAACACATCGGCGGTGTAGCCCACGGGCAGATGGGAGGAGTTGGTATAATACGGTGTATCGCCGGGCTTTTTCGCCGCAGTGATGATATCGGGATAGAGCTTGATATCGTGCTTTGCAAGGCGGAAGGTCGTCGACTCGGCAGGCGTGGCTTCAAGGTTGTAAAGATCGCCGTACTTTTCCTGATAGTCACGAAGCCGCTCGCGCATATGGTTGAGCACATCCTTTGCAAACGCCTGCGTTTCGGGATGGGTGAGGTCCTTGCGAAGCCAGCGGGCGTTGAGACCCACCTCGTTCATGCCGATCATACCGATGGTGGAGAAGTGGTTGTCGAACGTGCCGAGGTAATGCTTGGTGTAGGGGTAAAGCCCCGCTTCAAGGAGCTTTGTGATAACGGTGCGCTTGGTTTTAAGGCTCTCCGCCGCAAGATCCATCATGTGGTCAAGGCGCTCATAGAACTCCGCCGGCGTCTTGGAAAGGTACGCGATGCGCGGCAGGTTGATGGTCACAACGCCGACCGAGCCGGTCGACTCGCCCGAGCCGAAGAAGCCGCCGGACTTTTTGCGAAGCTCGCGCAGGTCAAGACGCAGACGGCAACACATACTGCGAACGTCGCTCGGCTCCATGTCGGAGTTGATGTAGTTGGAAAAATACGGCGTGCCGTACTTGGCCGTCATCTCGAAGAGCAGGCGGTTGTTCTCCGTCTCGCTCCAGTCGAAGTCGCGCGTGATGGAGTAGGTCGGGATGGGATACTGGAAGCCGCGGCCGTTCGCGTCGCCCTCGGTCATGATCTCGATGAAGGCGCGGTTGACCATGTCCATCTCTTTTTTGCAGTCGCCGTAGGTGAAGTCCATCTTCTTGCCGCCGACGATCGCGGGGACGTTTTCAAGATCCTTGGGAACGGTCCAGTCG
>JAFQUN010000130.1 GCA_017408525.1 Oscillospiraceae bacterium | reverse complement strand
GCCGGCGCGCTTGCGGGTGCGCTGGTCGTAACGGTTTGCGGCGTTGGCATCTCGCTTCTCACGTCCGAGTCGCACAAAAAGGCGCAGGCGGTCGAAAAATACGGTTCGTCGACGCTCAAGCTCTACATCCCGGGTGAGTATCTCGGAGAGAACGTTATCTCCGATTTTGAGCAGCAGTACGGAGTCGATGTCATCATCGAGTCTTTCGACTCGACTGAGATGATGTATACGAAGCTGCAGGCGGGCGAAGCCTACGATGTGCTCGTTCCGTCCGACTATATGATCGAGCGCCTGATCGCGGGCGACTACCTGCAAAAGCTTGACCTTTCGCTCGTGCCGAACATGAAAAACCTTGCCCCTGCCGTGCAGAATATGTCCTACGACCCGACAAACGAGTGGTCTGTGCCGTACTTCTGGGGCAGTGTCGGGCTTGTTTACAACACGCAGAATGTCGACCCTGAGGTGATCGAGGAGCAGGGCTACAGCATCCTTCTCAACGAGGACTATAAGGGAAGCATCTACATCTACGACTCGGAGCGCGACTCGTTTATGATGGCGTTCAAGGCACTCGGCTACTCGATGAACACCGAAGATCACGACGAGATCAACGAAGCCTACGAGTGGCTTTTGCAGATGAACAGCACCATGGAGCCGGTCTATGTCACCGATGAGGTCATTGACAACATGATGAACGGCTACAAGGATATTGCCGTCGTTTACAGCGGCGACGCGGTCGTGATCCTCGATGAGAACGAGGATATGGGCTTCTGTACGCCGGCTGAGGGCACGAACATCTGGTGCGACGCGCTGGTCATTCCGAAAAACGCGGAAAATCCGCTGCTCGCGCATGAGTTTATGAACTATATGCTCACCTATGAGGCGGCGTATGACAACTGCGAATGGGTCGGTTACGCTTCGCCCAACGCGGAAGTGCTCGAAGAAATGAGTGCGCCGGATGGTCCTTACGGCGAGAATGTCGCTTTCCTGCCGCGCGCGGAGTACGAACTTGACGAGACGTTCCATGACAATCAGGTGCTTCAAAAGACACTCTCGGAGCTTTGGCTGAAAGTTAAAGCGTCAAAGTAAAAAATTCGAAAAAGAGGCTTTGCCTCTTTTTCGAGCCTTTTGCGCTTCGCTCTGTGCACGCACTGCGTTCGCACACTCGCTCCGCGGAAAGTATTTTCTCCGACGTACACGCCGCCGGAGAAAATGGTTTCACTCTTTTTCGCCGCGCAGCGGCGAAACTCTGTGAGACTTTTGAAGGTATAAAAGGAGGAGATGTAAAATGATCGAAATTGGCGCAAAATACCGCGCAGAAGAAACCGTGACCGATGCCGTGACTGCTGCGGCGGTCGGTTCGGGCGGGCTTAACGTTTACGCGACGCCGCGCATGGCTGCGCTGATGGAAAACGCGGCGTATCACTGCCTTGCGCCGATGCTCGATGAAGGACAAACGAGCGTTGGCACCGCGCTTGATATTTCGCACGTCAGCGCAACGCCCGTCGGGCTGCGTGTGACTGCCGAGGCGGAGCTTGCCGCCGTTTCCGAAAACGGAAAGCTCGTTGACTTTAAGCTGACGGCGTATGACGAGGCGGGCATCATCGGCGAGGGAACGCACCGACGCGCCATCGTCAATATGGAGCGTTTCCTTGCAAAGTGCGAGGCGAAGCGCGCGAAATAGGAAAGGAGAGGACTATGCGTTATTCCGGAAGTGTATATAGACCGCCAAGCGAGGCACACAGCCTGATCGTGCAGTGTACGCTCGGGTGCAGCCATAATAAGTGCGCATTTTGCAATATGTATAAGGAGAAGAAGTTCTCCATCCGAACCATTGAGGAGGTTTTGGAGGATCTCGAGGGCGCACGCCGGCTCTACCGCCGCGTGGAGCGCATCTTCCTCGCCGACGGCGATGCGCTGATCCTTCCGATGGACTACCTCATGCGCGTTTTGGATTTTATCCGCGAAAACTTCCCTGAATGTGACCGCGTCGCGGCGTACGCGTCGACGAAGGCGATCATGAAAAAGACGGACGCGGAGCTCGCGCAGCTCCGCGCCGCAGGGCTCGGCATCGTCTATATCGGGCTGGAATCGGGCAACGAGATGCTGCTTGAAAAGTACAGTAAGGGTGTTACCGCCGCGCAGATCATTGAGCAGTCACTGCGCGCGAAGGCTGCGGGCATGACCATCTCCATCACCGCTATCAACGGCATGGGCGGTACGGAGCATTGGGAAGCACACGCCATCGACACGGCGCGGGCGCTCTCGCAGATCAAGCCTGACTATATGGCGCTTTTGACACTGCGCGTGTATCAGGGAACGCCCCTGCACGAGTGGATAGAGCGCGGCGAAATGGTCATTCCCGAACCGCACGAGCTGGCGCTCGAGACGCGTGTGCTGCTTGAAAATATCGACAGCGAAGGAAGTGTTTTCCGCTCGAACCACGCCTCGAACTACCTGCCGCTTGCCGGAACGCTCAACCGTGACCGCGCGGCGATGATCGAAATGATCGACCGTGCGCTTGAAGGGAAGCAGCGGTTCAGAAGTTTTGTAGAGCTTGGATTTTAGTATTTTCAAAATTTGCGCGTATATTTTTCATCCTTTCGGGAAGACTGCTCACATAGCAGTCGGAACGAAGGGAGGTGCGCGCAGATGAAGGACAATCGTAACGACAACCAGAACCAGAACAAGAATCAGAACAACAATCAGAACCAGAACAACAAGAACCAGAACCAGAACAACAATCAGGATCAGCAGAACCGCCGCTAAGGCAGGTATACTCATCTGAAAAAAGGGACTGTTGCAAAACGAATTTGCGACAGTCCCTTTTGAATTCCCTCTTCCTTTTTTCGATATTTTCCGTTATAATGTATACGGCATCTTTTCTGCGCGAAAACTCTCGTAAAAAGGAAACAGACAAATGCTTGAAACGATCTCACTTTTTCTCCACGAAACGGTAGTGGGGAAATTTATCTTTACGCTTCTTTTCTCAATGCTCCCTGTTTTTGAGCTGCGCGGCGGTATCCCGCTTGGCGTTTCGATGGGGCTGAGTGTACCGGCATCGTTTACCGCGGCGGTCATCGGTAATATGATCCCCGTTCCGTTCATCATCCTCTTTGTTCGCCGCGTGTTCCAGTGGATCCGTAAGAACATTTCTTTTCTTGGCGGCTTTGTCGAAAAGCTGGAGCGGCGCGCCGATGAGAAAAAGGATGTTGTCCTTAAATATGAGTTTTGGGGGCTTATGATCCTCGTCGCGATCCCCCTTCCGGGTACGGGCGCGTGGACAGGGGCGCTCGTTGCCGCTATACTGGATATGCGCCTCAAAAAGGCGCTGCCGTCGATCACGCTTGGTGTTCTCACTGCAGGACTTATTATCACCGCTGTGACCTATGGCGCTGTCCGCGTGTTCTTTTGAGGTGGTGCGATGAAGATCCTTGTTCTTTCCGACTCCCACGGAAACAGCGATAATATGATCGCTGCCGTCGAGCGCACAAGCCCTGACCTTCTCATCTTCCTCGGTGACGGACTTCGCGATCTGCAGGCGGTGGAGGATAGGTTTCCGAACCTCCGAATTGAAAGCGTCCCGGGCAACTGTGACCTTTTTTCGCGTGACGCACCGGAGCGTCTGCTCAGCGAAGGCGGCGTGACGGTCCTCGCCTGTCACGGACACGCCTACGGCGTGAAGAGCGGGTATTCAGGCATCGCCGCCGCTGCGCGCGAGCGCGGAGCGGATGTCGTGCTTTTCGGTCACACGCACCGCGTCTGCTGTGAGATGCACAATGGACTGACAATGCTAAACCCCGGCAGCATTGGTGACTACCGTTTTCCGTCTTATGGCGTTTTGACCGTCGAAAACGGCGCGTGCAGCGCTGATACGCTTCTGCTGTCAAATCTGTAAAGGTGAAGTGCTATACAAAAAAACACATGTACAAGGCGGCGAAGCCGCCTTGTACATGTGTTTTTAGCCAAAATATTTTCTGCGGAACGGCACATCGTCAACAACGAATGTCTTACCGCGCAGATATTCAAGGATACCCGCATCTGTTGTAAAATCGAACGACAGCTTATAGGAATAGAGCGCCTGCCGCGTTTCACCGTAGCGGCGGTTGACGCTGCCGATGCCGTACTTTCCGTCGCCGAGGAGCGGATGCCCCGCGTCGGCAAAACTTGCGCGGATCTGATGTGTGCGCCCTGTGAGAAGGTCGACCTCCACAAGCGAAAGCTCCCCGCGCGTTTGGAGCGTTTCATACCGCGTGATGGCGGTCTTGCCGTCTGGTACGGGGTGGTGGTAGACGAAGACCTGGTTTTTCGCTTCGTCTTTCCGCAAAAAGCACTCGATCGTGCCGGATTTGGGCTTCATTTCGCCGAGCGTGATGCAGAGATAGTGCTTTGCGATCTCGCGATCGCGAATTTTCTCGTTGATGATGCGAAGTGTCTCGGCATTTTTCGCGGCGATGACGATGCCGCCGGTGTTGCGGTCGATGCGGTTGCAAAGGGCGGGTGTGAAAGCATTTTCGCTTTTGGGATTCCATTCGCGTTTTTGGTAAAGATATGCCTGTACATGGTTTATGAGCGTGTTGACCTTCTCCGTCTCGTCGGCGTGAACGACGATGCCGGGGACCTTATCGAGCAGCATCAGATTTTCGTCCTCATACACGATGCGAAGCGACGGCTTAAAGAGCGTGAGGAAAACATTGTCCTCGCGCGGCGCCTCGAAAAACTCGTCATTGATGTAAAGCTGCACCACGTCGCCCTCGCAAAGCCGCGTATCGCGTGCGGTGCGCACACCGTTGACCTTGACGCGCTTGATGCGGATATACTTTTGCAAAAGCGCGGGAGGGAGCAGCGGCGCGACTTTTGCAACAAAGCGGTCAACGCGCGCTCCGGCATCATTTTTTCCGATGGTGAACTCTTTCATAGATGACCTCCGACCGCCATTTTGAAGCGGTCGATACTATTTTACAGCGCGGACGAAAAAAAGCAATAAAAAAGAAAGAAAATGTTTGACAATTCAGATCCTTCCATCTATAATACTATTCGTGTCGTTAAGAGGTGTACTATGCGATTGAATGTTAAGAGGATCATCAACACCCCCGGAGAGAGATTGGACTTTCGCTTTGAGATGGACCTTTCTGATGTGGACTTCGGCGGCGTGTGTCCGGCGGTGCGCCCTGTTTCAGTGGTAGGACAGGTTCGCAACGCGGCAGGAGTGCTTCTGCTTGACATGGAGGTCGCCACGGTGCTGCAAAGCGTCTGTGACCGATGCGCCAGGGAGTTTGAAAACGATGTATCTATCCCGTTTTCCGCTATGCTCGCAGAGCAGTTGGAAAATGGCGAGAATGACGAGATCGTTCTGCTTGAGGGCGACGAGGTCGATCTGGGCGAGCTTGCAAGGACTGTGTTCATCCTCGGAATGGATACAAAAACCCTCTGTTCGGAGGACTGTAAGGGACTTTGCGCCAAGTGCGGCGCAAATCTCAACGACGGGCCGTGCTCCTGCAAGGCGGACATTGATCCGCGCTGGGCGGCGCTCGGCGCACTTTTGAACAGAGATGAATGATCAAATTACTGCAAATGCAGATATAGCCAAGGAGGTGTCAACATGGCGGTTCCGAAGGGAAAAGTTTCGAAGGCGAGACGTGACAAGAG
>JAFQUN010000129.1 GCA_017408525.1 Oscillospiraceae bacterium | reverse complement strand
CGCACCGGCTCTTCGTTTACTTTTATACGACTTCTTCCGTCGGAGGCGGTGCCACGGCAGGTGTATCAGCCGCGCCCTCCTGCGCCGCAGGATCAACGCCCACAAGAAGGATCTGGTTTCGCGCACGGTAGATGCTGCGCGACTCAAACGTCTGCGAGATGAGCGTACCGTCACCGGCATAGACATTGCGGTAGGTGCGCGTATCGTATCCGGTATAGGGCGACTGCTCCTCCTTTGTCTCGCCGGGGGCAAGGTCTGTCGTTTCGATCTTTTCGACCTCATACGGCGTGGAAGAGAGGACCTCTGTCACCATCTTGACGTATGTATCGTCCAGCTTTGTACCGCGGATCACAACAGTGAGCTTGTTCTTTTCATAAAGCGTGTCGATGCGGATGGGATAGTCCGTATTATTTTGAAACTCAAAAGCAGGACCGCCGTCACTGACAGTCGCGTCAAGACCAAGCGGGATATAGCTCGAGGCAAAACCGTGGTTTACACGCTGCAAAATGGCAAGGTTCGCGTGCAGCGCTGCGGCATAGAGCGTAGATGCCGTCTGGCACACGCCGCCGCCGATGCCGTCGACCGTTTTGCCGCCGACGTAAACGGGCGCGAGATAGTACCCGTTTGCGACGGTGCAGGGACCGACCAGCGCAAGATAGTCAAGACTTTCTCCCGGGTTCAATATCTGCCCGTTGCAATACGCCGCCGAGATACGAACATTCTCCCGCCGCCCGCTCGTTCCGCTCACCGATGTGGAGTAAGATGAAAGCTCATCGCGGAAAAGAAGCGCTTCGTATTCCTCGGCGGTGTGCTGCGGCATATTCACCTCTGCGGCGACGCGGATCGTCTCCCCGTCCTTTGCGGCATCAAGTGCGCTCTGCGCGGCAGCAACATCAAACGCAACGCCGGCGCGCCCGCCGATGACCTGCTGCGTTTCCTTATCAAAAGACGGCTCCACAAGCTCGCCGCACACGGCATCATGCACCTGCTGCGCCGTGCCGCGCGCTGCCGCAAGCGTATTGACGGGACACTCCACGCTGTCAAGATCGATGCTTTGCAGCGCCTTGCGAAGAAGGTACAAAAGCTCCTCCTGGCGCACGGATGCGCCATCGGCAGCGCGCGTGATGAAAACGCAGTCCTCCCCGATCTCCCAGGAAAAGTCGACCGCCTCGCAGTTGACCTTTTCGGCAACACTTGCAGCGGCATCCGCAAGCGCCTCCTCATCGCAGCTCCAATGGACATTGATCCTGTATGTGCGAAGCCCGAGGAGCGTTTCGACATAGCGCAGTCCGTTAAGCGCCGAGCTGCTCGTGCGCCCCGCGCTGTAAGCCGTTGCGGCGATACGCGGCACATCCATCTGCGCGCCGAGGGAGGCAAGCGAGAAAAAAGCGATCTGCTCGCCGTTTCGCATCACGCGGAGCCCGTTTTCCGCAAGGATCGCGGGAAGCTCGCGCGTAAGGTGCTCTTTCGCCTCGCGCTCGGTCATGCCGTCAAGCGCAATGTCCATCACACGGACATTGCGGCGGATGGTCTCGTCCGTGTCTGCCATATAGCACGCCGCAGCGCAAAGCGCACAGGCAGCGGCAAGCAGCACACATAAAACGATCACAGTGACAAGGACCGCCCTTTTCCCGCCTTTTTTGGCAGCTTCACTTTTTGCCGCACTCATACTGCCGCCCCCTTTCCCAGTTGATCTGCGCACAGCGTGCAGCGGTTTCGACATTTTTCTCATTGTAGCACAGCGGCAGGAAAATGAAAAGATGGAATTTTGTCGATTTTACTGTCCACGCCGCCGTGGGACCGTGATCAAAAGGCGTATCTCCTCCTCGTTCTCCTCACGCGCGAGCTGCGCTGCGATGCCCGCGCGCCGGAGAAGCTCCACACTGCGGTTGACGCTGTTTAGGAAAAGACGCGTATCTTTTATGATGTACGTCGGTCGATTCGGCGGCGGGGTCTTGTTTTTGCCTTGAATGATCTGTTCAATATACTCCTCGCTCTGTGTGACATTGAGTCTTTTTTCAACGATGTGTGAAAGTGCGGCGCAGCGTTCCTCCTCCCCCGCAAGACGCAAAAGCGCGCGGGCATGCCGCTCGGTAAGCCCCTCGTCCCGGATCCGCGCGGCACACGCGGGGGAAAGACGCAAAAGGCGCAGTTTGTTTGCGACGGCGCTTTGCGATTTCCCGAGCCGCTGCGCCGTCTCCTCCTGTGAGAGCCCATAGGTGGAGATAAGCTGCGCAATGGCGACCGCTTCTTCAAAAAAGTGCAGATCGCGCCGCTGCAAATTTTCGACAAGGGCAAGCGTGCCGGAGGTTTCCTCGTCTGCCTGCGCGACGATACACGGCACGGTGCGAAGCCCCGCCATGCGCGCCGCACGGAGCCGCCGCTCTCCTGCGATCAATTCGTAGCCGCTCCGCCCCATGCGCACGGTCAGCGGCTGCAAGATCCCATGGCGGCGGATGCTGTCGGCAAGCTCATAAAGCGGCTCCTCCTCAAAAAAACGCCGCGGCTGCGCCGGATTCGGGCGCAGCTCCTCTGTCGAAAGATAGAGTACACGCCGGGACAAAAAATCGCTCTTTGGTACACGCTCCACGCCGTTGCCCTCCTTTTTGCCATATCCTGCCTCCATTGTAGTTTACAGACGACGGAAAAGTGCGGGAAATGCGTCGATGCTTTTTGTTTTTCTTTTCCCGCTTCGGCTTTTGCTTTGCGCCGCCTCCTTTGCAATCACTGCGATCCGGAAAAGAAGCTTGCCGCTGCAGCAGGAACCGCCTTCACTCGCATTTTTGCAGGAAATCCTGCAAAATTTTTTCTTAAAAGGTTTTTCTTGCAGTTGATTTTTCATTGCGCAGTGTGTATAATAGAGCCGTAATTGCACAGAATACCCTAATTTTTATATACGGAGGTTCAACATGAAAGATTTGTATGTCGTCAATTGCTGCCGTACCGCCGTCGGTTCCTTCGGCGGAAGCCTCAAGGACGTCAGCGCCGCTGATATGGGCGCGATCGTCGTCAAGGAAGCGCTCAGCCGCGCCGGCGTGAAGGCTGAAAACGTCGATGAGCTGATGTTCGGCTGCATCCTGACCGCAGGTCTCGGTCAGAACGTTGCCCGTCAGGTCTCCATCAAGGCCGGTCTTCCCTATTCCGTTCCCGCCTACACCGTCGGTATGGTGTGCGGCTCGGGCATGAAGTCCGTCATCGAGGCTGCCCGCTCCATCCTCGCGGGTGACGCGGAGATCGTCGTCGCCGGCGGCACCGAGAACATGAGCGCCGCTCCCTATGCTATGCCCGCCGCCCGCTGGGGCGCCCGCATGGGCAACAACAAGATCGTCGACACCATGGTCAACGACGGTCTGTGGGATGCGTACAACAACTATCACATGGGCACCACCGCCGAGAACATCAACGACGTTTGGGGCATCACCCGCCGCGAGCAGGACGAGTTCGCTGCCGCTTCCCAGCAGAAGGCAGAGGCTGCCCTCAATTCCGGCCGCTTTGACGATGAGATCGTTCCCGTTCCCGTCAAGGTGAAGAAGGAGATCGTTGAGTTCAAGCGCGACGAGTATCCCAAGGCCGGCGTCACCGCCGACAGCGTTGCAAAGCTCCGCGGCGCTTTCCCTGTCAGCCCCGAATCCCCCAACGTCGACGTCGTCCACACCTTCGAGATGACCGGCGCGAAGGAGACCGAGGATAAGGGTCAGCAGCGCGTCACCGCTGCCAACGCTTCCGGTATCAACGACGGCGCTGCCGCCATCGTTCTCGCTTCTGGCGAGGCTGTTGAAAAGTATGGTCTTAAGCCCATGGCAAAGCTCATCGGCTGGGGTCAGGGCGGTGTCGATCCCAAGATCATGGGCGTCGGTCCCGTTCCCGCTTCCCGTCAGGCGATGGAAAAGGCCGGTCTGACCATGAAGGATATCGACCTGATCGAGGCGAACGAGGCGTTTGCCGCACAGTCCATCGCGGTTGCCCGTGAGCTCGGCTTCGATATGAGCAAGGTCAACGTCAACGGCGGCGCGATCGCCATCGGTCACCCCGTCGGCGCATCCGGCGCGCGCATCATCGTCACCCTCCTGCACGAGATGGCGAAGCGTCCCGAAGCAAAGCGCGGTCTTGCGACCCTCTGCATCGGCGGCGGCATGGGCGTTGCCACTATTTTTGAAAAGTGCTAAAACAACTTCGCCAAAGAGACTTCGGTCTCTTTGGCGAATCTTTTTGCAAGGCGCTGCATCGCACTCGCTGTGCTCGCACGTTTGCGCCGTGAGAAGAATTTTCTCCGACGTACACACTGCCGGAGAAAATGATCAAATTTTCTTTGCGGCAAAGCCGCAACTCTGTGAGACTTTTTTGATAAGCTGTGACCGCCGCCCGCAATGCGGGCGGCGGTCTTTTCCTTCTGTTTCGGCTTTTTGAGCGTTCTTTTTACCCTGCAAAAAAAGACTTGAAAATTTTCTCCCTCATCGGTTAAAATAACTCTTGCTTTTTGTGAAACAACGGTTTATAATAAAAAGCACCAAACGTACCATACGTTCGTAACATCCCAAATAAAAGAGAGGTTCTAATCAATGTCTATCAAGGTTGGTATCAATGGTTTTGGCCGTATCGGCCGCATGGTTTTCCGCGCAAGTCTTGACCACCCCGAAATCGAGATCGTCGCTATCAACGATCTTTTCCCGGCGGACTACCTTGTATATCTTATCAAGTACGATTCCATGCACGGCCGCATCAAAGCGGACATCGAGCTCAAGGACAACTGCCTTGTCGTCAACGGCCGCTCCATCCCCCTGACCGCTGAGCGCGATCCCGCAAACGCCAAGTGGAAGGAGCTTGGCGCCGAGTATATCGTCGAGGCGACGGGCGTTTTCCTGCAGCGCGAGAATGTTGCCGGTCACCTTGCCGCCGGTGCGAAGAAGGTCATCCTCTCCGCGCCCCCCAAGGATGATATCCCCATGTTCGTCATGGGCGTCAACAACACGTCCTATACCAAGGATCTCGATATCGTTTCCAACGCCTCCTGCACGACCAACTGCCTCGCTCCCGTCGCCAAGGTCCTGCACGAGAATTTCGGCATCCGCGACGGTCTTATGACCACCGTTCACTCCGTCACCGCCAAGCAGAAGGTCGTTGACAGCGTTTCTGTGAAGGATTGGCGCGGCGGCCGCGCGGCCACGGCGAACATCATCCCCTCCTCCACCGGCGCGGCGAAGGCTGTGGGCAAGGTCATTCCTGCGCTCAACGGCAAGCTGACCGGTATGGCGATGCGCGTTCCCACGCTGGACGTTTCCGCCGTCGACCTGACTGTGAACCTCGAAAAGGCAACCACCTACGAGGAGATCTGCGCGGCGATGAAGCGTGCGAGCGAGGGCGAGCTCAAGGGCATCCTCGGCTATACCGACGAGGCGGTCGTTTCCTCCGACTTCCTGGAGGATCCCCGCACCTCTGTTTTCGACGCAACTGCCGGCATCATGCTCACACCGACGTTCGTGAAGGTCATCAGCTGGTACGACAACGAGGTCGCGTACTCCAACAAGCTGCTCGACCTGATCGCCTACATGGCAAGCGTTGACAATCAGTAAACAAGGGACTTTCGGAAAAGGGGCTTTGCCTCTTTTCCGAGTCTTTTACACGGCGAAAGGACCCCTTTACCATGGAAAAAAGCCTTGTTTTGGAAAATTCCCTCGACTTCAACAGTGACATCCCCTTATATACCCAGCTTTCCACGCTGCTGCGCCGCGCCATCTCCGCCGGAACACTTGCACCCGGCGCACTGCTTCCCTCCGAGGCAGAGCTTTGCCGCACGCTCGACATCAGCCGCAACACCGTGCGTCAGGCGATCGGTGATCTTGAGACAGCCGGTCTTGTGATCCGCAAGCGGGGAAAAGGTACATTTGTGACAGACCCCGCCTCCCGCCGCAAAAGCGGCGTGCAGTATTCGTTCACGACCGAGGTTCGCGCAATGGGGAAAGACCCTTCGTCGACGCTGATCGACTTTAATGTGATCGATCCGTCGCGCGATGTTGCAGAGATGCTGCACCTGCGGCGCGAGACAAAGGTTTATTGCTTCACCCGTGTGCGCAAGGTGAACGGAAAGCCTATCATTTTGGAAACCTCCTATTACCCCGTTTACATCTATCCGAACCTCACACGCGAGCTTTTGGAGTCGCACAGCTTTTACAGCCTCCTCTACCATGTAGGTATTGCCCCTTTTTCTGCAAAGGAGTCGTATGAAGCCGTGATCCTCTCGCCGAACGAGGCGGAGCTGCTCGGCTGCACCGCCGGAAGTCCCGCGCTTTTCCACCGCCGTGTGACAAGCGCCGAAGGCGGCAGTGTCTATGAGTACACCTGCAGCTATATGCGCGCGGACAGCATTCGGCTGGATGTTGACCTGCAAAAGACCGGTGCGGTTTTCTCGCGCACGATCCGGTAAAAACCAAAGGCTGATGCACTGCGGTGCATCAGCCTTTTTCAGACTGTCGAAAAAGCGGCAAAGGGGGAGCGGACATCTTTTTTGCACCGAGGAAAAAGGAGTCGAAAGGTCTGCAGGGTTTGTTTCGCCGCTCCGGCGGCGAGCGACTTTTTTATCGCTGAATAAAAAAGTCGCCAAAAAAGTCAGCTTAGAAACCTACGGTTTCTAAATCAGTTTTGGTTACTTTGCCTGATGGCAAAGTAACCCGCGCCGGAGCGCGGAACATCCCCTTGCAGGCACTGCGTCAACAAAAACAACAAAATGCCGCCCTTTCGGGCGGCATTTCTTGAAAAACCGAATTAGAACTTGGGCTTGTTCGCCGGGCACTTGGGAGCATTGCCGTTGCAGACGGCAACGATATCCTCGGCAACGCTGGTGCAGCAGTTGAGGACGGACTGCACGGTGGTCGCGGCGGTATGCGGGGTCATAACGACGTTGTCCATGTCGAACAGGACGCGGCTGGACTCCTTGATGGGCTCCTCCTCGAAAACGTCGAGACCGGCCTGGAAGAGCGTGCCGTCTTTGAGGCACTCGATCATCTCTTCCTCACGGATGAGAGCGCCGCGTGCGCAGTTGATGAAAGAAGCGGCGGGCTTCATGAGCTTGAACTGCTCACGGCCGATGGAGTGGAACGTGGAGTCGACAACGGGGAGATGGATGCTGACGAAGTCGGCGTTTGCCCAGACTTCCTCGGCGGTCGCTTTCAGCTCGCAAAGATCGCCGACCTTGTCCTGCGTGAGGTAGGGGTCGTAACCGATGACGTTCATGCCGAAGCCGTACTTTGCCTTCTTCATGGCAAGCTGGGAGATGCGGCCGCAGCCGATCATGCCGAGCGTCTTGCCTTCCAGCTCGTATGTATGTTCAAGATCCATGCGGACGAGGAAGTTGCCGCCGCGGAACTCGCGGTCAACGTGGTTGAAGCGCTTGGCGCAGGCGAGCATGAGCAGCAGAACGTGCTCTGCAACAGCGTTGGCGTTGCCGGCAGGGGCGAAGACGACCTGAATGTTCTTCTCCTGCGCATAGTCCATGTCGATGTTGTCGAGGCCGGCGCCCTGCTTGCCGATGACCTTGAGGTTCTTGCAGGTATCCATCATCTTCGGGGTGATGGGCTCGGTGCGGCACATGATAGCATCGGGCTGATAAGCCTCGAGGTCTGCGATGTACGCCTCTTCGGTCAGCGTCTGGGCGACCTTGACCTCAAAATCGTTCTTATTAAAAATTTCGGTGGCGACGTCATTGAGCTCTACGGTGTAATAGACCTTAAACTTAGCCATGTCATGTTCTCCTTGCTTTTTCATATAATTCATAATTTGTATGCACATTTTTGTGCATTTCGCCCGTGTGGGCGTCTGTCTGTTAT
>JAFQUN010000128.1 GCA_017408525.1 Oscillospiraceae bacterium | reverse complement strand
TGTGGACACCTCCGTGGGTTGCGTTTTGCGTGTATATAGTTTATCATGTTTTCATGTGTTTGAAAAGTGGGTTTTGCGCAGCGGTTTTCTGACCCACGTCCCGACCCACAACAGGAAAAAACGGGGCGGGAAGGAAAGGGTACGAGAGCAGGTTTGTGCGAAAATCCCCCAGAGGAAAGGGCGCGAAAGGGCTGGAAAGCTGTGATTTGAGAGTTTGGACACTCTTCGTAATCAGCAGGTCGTCAGTTCGAGTCTGATTTCCAGCTCCACGTCGTCGCGGACTTTGTGTTGTTCGCGACGACGTTTTCTTTTTGTCAAGCGCTGCCTCTCATTTACCAAAGAGCCTGAAAACTGTGGTTTTCAGGCTCTTTTGCTTTTTGGAAAGCATCCTAAATTGATTTAATCATAGGATGCTTTGCTGCTCGAAGAATGTTAGAATTACAAAGACCGTTTGCTTTTAAGCAAGCGGTCTTTGTCTATCAAGGATTAAAAAGGGGGGGCACACCAGAAAAGGCCGCAGACCATGAGGAATGTAACGCCGAAATGGAGCGCACAGGTGATTTGGTTTACAGCCTCCGCCCGAAGGGCGTCAGATGGCAGCGGCGTCGCCCGTAAAGCGCAGCGCGAGCATCGTGATATCGTCGAACTGCGGTGCCTCGCCGACGAATGCGTCTACGTCTGCCTTTACTGCGGCGAGAAGCTGCGAAAGAGATGCGTCGGCGTTTGCGTTGAGGACGGCTTGCAGCCGCTCCTCACCGTAGAGCTGCTCATTAAGGTCGGTCGCCTCGGTCACGCCGTCGGTATAAAGATAGAGCGCATCACCGGAGCGAAGGGTCAGGTTCGATTGCGTGTACTGCATTCCCTCAAGCCCCGCAAGAACGAAGCCCGGCGTGCTGTGCAGGTACTCAAATCCGCCGTCCGCGCGCCGCAGCAGCGGCGGGTTGTGCCCGGCGTTCGCGTAAGTCAGCTCACCGGTGCGGATGTTCAAAACCGCCATCCAGCCGGTGACGAACATCCCCGCGTCGTTGCTCTCGCAAAGCTGATTATTCACATTGGTGAAGACATCTTCCGGCTTTTCGCCATTTTGTGCGTGGTTTTTGATGAGCGTCTTTGCAATGACCATGAAGAGTGCTGCCGGTACGCCCTTGCCGGAAACGTCTGCCATCACGATCCCCAGATGCTCGTCGTCGACCATGAAAAAGTCATAGAAGTCGCCGCCGACCTCCTTGGCAGGCACCATCGTCGCGTAGATGTCAAACTCGCTGCGCTCGGGGAAGGCGGGGAAGATGCTCGGGAGCATACTCGCCTGGATATCGGTCGCAACGTTCAGTTCCGCGCCGATGCGCTCCTTTTCCGCCGTTACGGCAGTCAGGTCCGCAATGTGCTTTTTAAGGCTTCCCGTCATGCCGTTGAAGGCATCGGCAAGGCTTGCGATCTCGTCGCGTGTTTCCACAGTGATCTGCGCGTCCAGATCGCCGCCGCTGATGCGCCCGACGCCCTCCAGAAGTCTTCCGAGCGGGCGCGTGATGCGCCCTGCAAGAACGGCGGAGAGTATGACGACCGCAAGGACCGAAAGCGCCAGAACAACGATAACGGCAAGCGTCACGCCGCGAATGGAATGGTTCACGTCCGCGACGGTGCGCGCGGTCATAGCTTCAATGCCGGAGCGGGTCGCAGCGGCGGGGGAGAGCGCTTCGGCAACGTCCATCACAGTCACGACCGTCCACGGCAAGACCTCCATAGGCTCGTATGCCATGTAGACATCGCGCCCTTCAAACTCCACACGGGAGACACCGCTCATCCCGTCGAGCATTTGCCCGGCAAGATGGCGGACCTCGGCATTTTCGTTTTCGGTGAGGTTTTCACGAACGATCCTGCCCTGTTCGTCCTTGGTGATGTTAGGGGAGATGATCGTCTGTCCCTTTTCGTTGACGACAAAGGCATAGCCCGTTTCACCGATCTTTGTTTCGATGATCGTGTTGCTGAGCGTTGTGATGAGCGAGCCGAACGCCACGACGCCGCGGATATCACCAGTGCCGTCACGGTAAGGCGCGGCGCAGGTGATGGCAAGTCCGCGCCCCATCGCATCGTCAAAAACATCCGTCCAGATGAGCTGCTCCTGCGCCATTGCTGCCTGATACCAGCCGCGGGTGGGACAGTCGAGATACTCCGTTTTTTGCCCCGAGATATTGTCGACCGTCAGGGAAAAGCCGCTTGCGGCGGCGAAGTAGCCGCACTCGATCTCCGGATCGCTGCGGGCGATGGAAAGGAGCACATCGCCGGCGTTTGCCGTGAGGGCGATCTCGTCGGCGACAGCTGCGGGGTCGATGGTCTCGTTAAAATACAAAAGCTGGGCGGAAAGCTCGCCTTCAAGCGCAGGATCGGGCGCGCGCGCCTCGCGCGCACGGTAGCTTTCCGGATCGCTGTAGAGCTGCGTGAGATATTCGGCGACCTGGTGGGTGTAGAGCTGCTGCTTGTTCATCTTCTCGTCAGCATAGTCCGCCTTATCTGCCGCAGTAAGGGCGAGCTGCTGCAAGACCTGCGATTCGATGGCGCTGCCGCTGTCCTCCGCTGCTTTTGTACCCAGCGTGTCGCTCATCTCCACGACGCTGCCGCGCATGGAGTGGAGATTTGCAAGCGTCACCGCAGCCACGATGCCGATAGAGCATGCGGACAGCGCGAGGACGGTGAGAAGGATCTTTGCACGAATACTTTTCATTTTGCACCCGCCTTTCTTTCAGCCGCGCCGCAGACGCGGCGATACATACGCTCATACTGCCCGTCGATGCAAAGCGCGTCGAACGGGATGTTCACCTGCATGGGATGATGGAAGAGAAGATAGTTTTTGCCGCGGCAAAAAGGCTGTACGCCGCAGAAGAAAAAACCGAGCCTTTCAAGGACATCGCAGCCCCATTGCGCACACGGGTCGGCGAGCTCCACGCAGGCGGTGAGCGTTTGCAGAGGGTCGCTTTCATACCGCTTGATCTGCGACGTGACGAGCTCCCCAAGGTCTGCGCCGCAGCGCTGCGTATATAGCAGCAAGGCGCTGTGCGCGGTATCCTGCATCGCGTCCACCTCGCTTTTTGCGGCACACGGCGCGGGGGTGATCCATTGGATGGGGGTATCGACGCTTTTATAATACTCCTCCAGAAAATCGCCGTACCCTTCGACGGGACAGAGCGACACAGTCTGCCGCCCGCGCGGCATCGCGGCGATGGCATAGCTCATCTTCGCGCCGATATTTTCGTGCGAGTGGATAAATCCCTCGCTTTTGTAAAGCCCGAACTCCATGCCGCACGGCCGCAGACCGCAGATGTAAGAGGTGCGCTGGCTGATGGTGTGAAAGGTCGCGTTGTGCGAGCCGATGGCGCTGAAGCAGTCCGCCTCCGGCTGTTCGATGATCCACGAAACGAGCGGAGCAGCGATCCCAAAGCCGCGAAAGCGCTTGCGCACAACGTGCATACAAAGGTCACCCACGCCGTAAAAGGGCGGATTTTCCCGCAGACAGATATAAGCGGCGGCAGTTCCGCTCTCATCAAGAGCAGCCGCGATCAAAAGACGTCCTGCGGCGACCTCCTGCGCTATCCATGCGCGGTCGTAGACGCGCTTGTCTACATAGGTCTCGCCATATTCCTCGCGCAGACACTCGATAAGACCGTCTGCGACCGCGTCATTCGACGCACTTTGACAGGCGAGCACAAATGTGCAGCGCAGACGTTCGCCTGTTTTTCGGTTGACAAATTCTCTCATAAAAAACCTCACAGCAGGATGGTCAGATTATTTACGCCGAAGGTGCTTTGGTAGTCCACGGAGTGCGCCGCCTGCACGATCATGGAGATACCGAGACTGTCGTCCATCAAAAGACCCTCTTCGTCCGTACCCTGTAAGAGCGCGGCACGGCGCGATTCATAATAGGCGATGGGATTGAAAGACTCTCCCCCGCAGCGGATGCGCAGTATCACGATGGAGTCTTCGCCCATTTCGCCCGCAATGAGGATGCGAACGCTCATGTCCGCATCCCCGCGCTCGGCGAAGCAGTGGTCTTTGATGCTCATAAGGATCTCCTCGAGCGAGAGGGAGATGAGCATCGCACGCTGCGCGTCAAGCGCGTTGCGGTCGCAAAACTCCGAAATGCGCTGCGAGGTCTCCACGATGTCCTCCGGTGTACTTTTCACGGAAAAGGAAATGTAGCGCCCGTTATCCTCATAATGCCGGTCGAGCAGCAAGATCCCGCGCCGCCGCGGGTGCCTTCTGCGGTAGAAAAGCAGCGCCGCAGCAAGTGCCGCAAAACTCAAAAGCTCGCAAAGCGTGAACGCGAGCCACACCGAGCGCACGCCCAGAACGCCGGAAAGCGCCCATGCCGGCAAAAGCAGCAGAACAAGTGAGCGGCACGCGGTCAGAAAGTTCGCAAGCGCCGTAAAACCGGAGGCCTGGTAGTAGTTCACCAAAACGGTAGAGAGCATGGCGGGTGGGAGACTGAGCGCGAAAATGGCGACGGCAGCGGCGCTTTCGGCAAGCACCTGCGGCTCGGTCACACCGAAAAGGGTGCAGAAGGGACGCGCGAGGAGCGCAAGAAGAACAGACATCGGAACGATGATCGCCGTCCCTTCGAGCATGGCACGCTTTTCAAGCTGACGCAGACTTGCGTTGTCGCGCTCGGCGGAAAAGACACCCACAAAGGGTACCGTCGTCTGCGAAAGACCGTTGATCGCCATGAGCGCGAGGCTGTTTGCCGTGGTGACGATGCTGAACGCGGAAAGACCCGCCTCCGCCGCGAGGGAGAAGATCAGGCGGTTCAAAACGATGGAACGGATGACATTGCAAAGATTGTTCAGCGCGGCGGGACTTCCTGCCATTATCAGCCGCAGCGCCGAGCGCCAGTGTCCGCGCAGGGAGCAGATGTGCAGCGAGCCGCCGCGCAGCAAAAGAACGGTCCCGACGACTGCTGCCAAAACGTTGGAGATCGCCGTGCCGGCTGCAATGCCGGCAATGCCCATCGGGTTATACAGCACAAATAAAAGGTCGAGTCCCACATTGAGTCCCGCAAGAAACACAAAAAGCAGCACGGAAAGGCGCACGCGCCCTTCAAGCTTCAAAAAGAAATAGGGTATGTAGATGCCCGAAACGCCGACCCCGCCGAGCAGAAAAATTGCAGCGTACGGTTTTGCGAGCGCGTGCAGCGCCCCCTCCGCGCCAAGCAGCGTTAAAAAAGGATCGAGCAGCAAAAGACCGAGGAACGTCACAAAAACCGCGCCGCCGAGCGTCAGCACACAGGCCATCGTAAAGGCGCGGCTGCACCCGTGCGGATCGTTGCGTCCTACGCTCCACGACGCCATGGCGGCGCCGCCGACACCCGTTAACGAGCCGATGGTGGCAAAGACGGAATAAATAGGGCTTGCAATGCTCATCACGGCGAGCGCCTCATGCCCGAGAAGATTTCCGGCGATGATGCTGTTTGCCATCGTGCCGGCCATTACGCCGCCCACAGACAGAATCGCCGGCAAGAGCTGGCGGTTGAAGGCGGAACGCAGAAAATGACCGTTATCACTCAGCCCCGTAGGGGGGGAAGGCACGTTTTTCATTTGCTGTCTCCTTTTCATCCGCTTGATATCAAGTTTATTATATTGCGATTTGTTTCACTTGTAAAGAAAACGAAACTGTGTTTTTCGTGCTATTTTCGAGATACATAGAGACAGAAAGGGAAAAGCATGGTATAATCAACAATACTATCCGGCGCACCACGAGCAAGGAGGACGATACCATGACGGAGCTTACCATTCCCGCGGCTGTTGAAAATCTGGGGCAGGTGCTCGCGTTTGTCGACGAACAGCTTGCCGGCTGCCCTCCCGATATTTTGCTCCAAATCGATATCGCCGTGGAGGAAATATATGTCAATATCGCCCATTACGCATACCCGTCGGGGGCGGGCGATGCTACGATCCGCTGTGCCGTAAGCCGGACATCTCCACCGGAGGCAACCATCGAGCTTGTCGATGGGGGGATCCCCTACGACCCGCTCTCCCGCAAGGATCCGGATATTACGCTTGACGCGGAGGAGCGCCAGATCGGCGGGCTTGGCATTTTCATGGTCAAGGATATGATGGATCATGTCTCCTACCGCCGCGAGGACGGGAAGAACGTCCTGACAATGAAAAAGACGCTTCGGTCGAAGGCATAAAGCGCCGAAAACGGTCGGTTCTGCGCTTGCAAAAATGCGCCCACGGAAGAAGATATGGGCGGTCGCGGGGGCGCTGGCGCTCGCCGCGGCGATCCTGATGCGATTCTGCGAGAATATTCTCTAATTTCAAAAAGAACGGCAGCCACTGACGGCTGCCGTTCTTTTGCTGCTTAGTTTGCGATTTTTTCGATCTCCATGTTTTGCTGTGCGGTCGAGAGCATCAGCTTGATCCTGTTGAGCTGATTGACCTCCGATGCGCCCGGGTCGTAGTCTATGGCGACGATATTTGCCTGCGGATATTCCTTTTTCAGAACTTTGATAACGCCCTTTCCCACCACATGGTTTGGAAGGCAGGCAAACGGCTGGGTGCATACGATGTTGGGAACGCCCGTTCGGATCAGCTCCACCATCTCGCCGGTAAGGAACCATCCCTCCCCGTACTGGTTGCCGATGGAAAGGAATGGCTTTGCAAGCTCTGCCACTTCCTCGATGGGGATGGGGGCATCGAACCGGCGAGAGCCTGCCAGCGCATCCGATGCCGGCTTTCTGAGTTGGCGGATCGCCCACACACCGACCCTTGCGGCAAGGTCGGAAGGCGCGCCGAGAAACTTTTTCTTATAAGTGCCGTTGTATAGGGAATAATTCATAAAATCCATGAGGTCCGGCACTGTGACCTCCGCACCCTCCCGTTCGAGAAGCTCGACCAGATGGTTGTTGGCAAGCGGCATATACTTGACGAGGATCTCGCCTACCACACCGACTTTTGGCTTGCGGATGTCTTCTCGGATCGGCAACGCATCAAAGTCGGCAACGATCCCGCGGCAGACTTTTTTATAGCTCCACCGGCTTTTCGGATCTACAAGAGAATCAACGGCGATGTTTTTCCACTTCCTGTGCAATTCGTTGGCAGCCCCGCTTGTTTTCTCATAAGGACGCACCCTGTACAAACAGCGCATCAGCAGGTCGCCGTATATGATGCTTTGCGCTGCCTTTATATACAGCGGGACGGGCAGACGGAAGCCGCTGTTTTTCTCTAAGCCCTGCACGCTCAGTGAGATCACCGGAATATGGGACAGCCCTGCCTTTTTCAGCGCCCGCCGGATGAAGCCAACATAGTTGCTGGCTCTGCAGCAGCCCCCTGTCTGGGTCATGAGGATGGCGAGCCTGCCGGTATCATATTTTCCAGACAGGACTGCCTGCATGATTTGCCCGACCACTGTGATGGAGGGGAAACAGGCGTCATTATTGACAAATTTCAGCCCCGTGTCGATGGCAGTGCGGTCGTCGTTATTGAGCACCGTCACATTGAAGCCGTACTTTTTGAACACGGGTTCAAGGATGTCGAAGTGGATGGGACTCATCTGCGGCGCAAGAATGGTATACCGATCGCGGTACATCTGCGCGGAAAACTCGCTGCGGCGATATGCCTCGTGCTTCGGCTCGGCGGAAGCTTCAAGCCTCTCCCGCATCCGCATGGCTGCGATCAGGCTTCGGATGCGGATGCGGACGGCTCCGAGATTGTTTACTTCGTCGATCTTCAGAACGGTGCAGAGCTTATTGCTCTGCTCCAGGATCTCGCCTACTTGATCTGTTGTGACCGCATCCAGCCCGCAGCCGAAGGAATTGAGCTGCACCAGTTCGATATCTTT
This sequence comes from Oscillospiraceae bacterium, assembly GCA_017408525.1. Classification (GTDB taxonomy): domain Bacteria; phylum Bacillota; class Clostridia; order Oscillospirales; family Oscillospiraceae; genus RGIG2163. Next base: position 7,139 of record JAFQUN010000128.1, on the reverse strand, counting down.
CCGACGGGAAACGAACGCTGCCGCCCGATACAGTCTGGAGTGGTACACCCATTGATCCAATACGCGCAGGGGCTGCACGGGGCATTCATCTGTCGGCAGGCTGTCCTCTGTGAATACATATAGACCGTAAGATGCGATCAGCTCGGGGATGCCGTGGTTGATTTCGGGGTCGATATGATATGGCCGACCGGCGAGCACGATCCCCCTGGCGCCGGCTCTCTCCATTTGCTGCAGAAGCTCGCTGCCCTTCCTGCGGATATCCTCTTTTGCGTGCTGCTGCTCTGCCCATGCCGCGCGGACTGCCGCGCGAACCTCCTGCTCTTCAATAGACCATTCTTCCGCGCACAGCTGCACGAGCCGGTCTGCCGCAGTTTTTTCGCTTGTAAATGCAATAAACGGGCGTATGTATCGAACGCTGCCGTCGACAACCGCCTCCACATTGTTTTTCAAATTCTCGGCATACGAGATCACGATGGGGCAGTTATAATGGTTTTGGGAAGCTTTCGACTCCTGATATTCGTAAAAAACACAGGGATGGAAGATCGTTCGGATGCCGTGATCGATCAGCCATTGAACGTGACCGTGTGCGAGCTTTGCCGGATAGCATTCCGATTCCGACGGGATCGACTCCATCCCAAGCTCGTAGAGCTTTCGGTCAGAGAAGGGAGACAGCTCCACACGAAAGCCGAGCTTTTCAAAAAAAGTTGCCCAGAAGGGGTAGTTTTCATATATGTTCAGCACTCTTGGAATGCCGATGACACCTCTGGCTGCGTGAGACAGCGGCGGGTAATCAAAGATGCGCCGGCGCTTGTATGCCACCATATTTTCGCCCCGCACGGCGTCAGCCTCGCCTCCCAGCGGTTTTTCACAGCGGTTGCCGGTTATGTGCCGCCTGCCGTTTGGGAAGAGGTTGACAGTCAGCATACAGTTGTTGGAGCAGCCGCCGCAGCGGGCAGTATTTGTTGTATACGAAAGCGTTTCGATCTTTTCGAGGGGAAGCATGGTGGTCGCTTGCCCGCAGTAGCGGTCCTTTGCAATAAGGGCTGCGCCGAACGCACCCATGATGCCGGAGATATCGGGGCAAACGACCTCGGTTCCGGCGATCTTCTCAAAGGCTCTGAGAACAGCTTGATTGTGGAATGTTCCGCCTTGGACAACGATGTGTCTTCCAAGGTCTGCGGCGTCTGTCAGGCGGATGACCTTGTATAGGGCGTTTTTGATCACAGAATAGGCAAGACCTGCGGATATGTCGGAAACTGCCGCGCCTTCTTTCTGCGCCTGCTTTACATTTGAGTTCATGAACACCGTGCAGCGCGTTCCGAGATCCACGGGATGCGCTGCGAACAATGCCGCATGGGCGAACTCCTCCGCCGTATGCCCCAGCGAATTTGCGAAGTTTTCCAAAAAGCTGCCGCAGCCCGAAGAGCACGCCTCATTGAGCTGTACGGTATCCACGAAACCTCCGCGCAGCTTGATGCACTTCATATCCTGCCCGCCGATGTCGAGCACGCAGTCCACCTTTGGATCAAAAAATGCCGCCGCTGTGCAGTGAGATACTGTTTCCACTTCGCCCTCGTCGAGAGAAAAAGCGGACTTGAGCAGTGTTTCGCCGTAGCCGGTGGCACAGGAGCGCGCGATCTTCGCCGTGGGGGGGATGAGCCTGCGAAGCTGTCCGATCGCACCCATGGCGGTTTTAACAGGGTCTCCCTGATTTCCGGCATAGAACGAATAGAGAAGCTGTCCGTCCGCGCCGATCAGCGCCATCTTTGTCGTGGTAGAGCCGGCATCGATACCAAGGAAGCACTCACCGGTATAGTCTGCGAGCGGCGCCTTGGCAACGACCGCTTTCTTGTGACGGCTGTAAAAGGCGGCGTACTCTGCCTCGTTGGCAAACAAAGCCGGAAGACGCGGCATTTCAAATGATATTTTAATGCCGCGTTCCACCCTCTCGATCAGCTCATCTATCGAAAGGGGTGTTTCATCCCCGCTCTTCAGCGCTGCACCCATAGCGGCAAACAAATGAGAATCGGCAGGGTCCACCGTTGTCTCCGGTGTCAAGCGCAGTGTGCGGATAAACGCCCGTTTAAGCTCCGGAAGAAAATGGAGCGGTCCGCCCAGGAATGCGACGGTTCCGCGGATCGGCTTGCCGCAGGCAAGTCCGGAGATCGTCTGGTTCACCACCGCCTGGAAAATGGAGGCGGCAAGATCAGCTTTTGCCGCGCCCTCGTTGATCAGGGGCTGAATGTCGGTTTTTGCGAACACGCCGCATCGTGCGGCGATCGGATAGATTTGCTTGTAATGGGCTGCCTCGGTATTTAAGCCTGCCGCGTCAGTCTGCAAAAGACTTGCCATTTGGTCGATAAAAGAGCCTGTTCCGCCTGCGCAGATACCGTTCATCCGCTCTTCAAGACCGCCCTTGAAATAGATGATCTTTGCATCCTCGCCGCCAAGCTCAATAGCTACGTCGGTATGGGGTGCGGTTTTTTGCAGGGCTGCGGCAACAGCTGCCACCTCCTGCACAAAACCGACATGCAGCGATTTTCCAAGCTCGATAGAGCCGGAGCCGGTCACTTTCAGCTGTAAAGCACACGCGCCCAGCCGGAGCTGCGCTTCATGCAGAAGCTGCGCCAAGGTCCACTGTATTTCCGCGTGATGACGGCGATATTCACTAAAAGCGATCTGACCCTGATCGTCCAAAATGACAAGCTTGACTGTCGTGGAGCCGATATCAATGCCGGCACTATATCGTTTCATCGTTCTCTATTCCTCCGACTTGCGCGCTCCCATATGTATCATTCCCGGGGCAGGGCGTATTTTCTTGCATATTGCTCCAGCCGTTCAAAGAAGCTGCTGTCGCCTTCTTTCATGTTATGAACAGACCGATGCGCATTCATATTGTGAAAACGAGCGTCAATGATGCTCAGCGCAATGTTCGAGCAGTGATCGGATGTCCTTTCCAGATCGGTCAAAAGATCAGACCAGACGAATCCGGCCTCCACGCTGTATTCGCCGCGCTTGAGCCGTGCGATATGCCGGTTTCGAAGAACGGTCCTCAGGTGGTCGATCGCCTGCTCCAGCGGCTCCACCGTCGCGGCTGCCTCACAGTCATTGCGGCGCAGAGCATCCATCGTGATCTCCAGCACTTCTGCAAGCGCATCGCACAGCACTGCCATCTCCTGCTTTGCACTGTCAGAGAAAACGATTTTTTTCTCGTACATTTCCTCCACAGATTCCAGCACATTGACGCTGTGATCGGAGATGCGCTCCAGGTCGCCGATGACTTTCAACAGCATGGAAACCTCCGAGCTGTCATCGTCGGAGATCTGCGCCCGCCCGAGTTTTGTCAGGTAGGTCCCGAGAATATCCTCGTAATGGTCCACGTTTTTCTCGGCGGTACGGATTTTTTCGGCAGAAGACAGATCTCTGCAGGCGAGGGCGTGCAGGCTCATACGGATGCCGGACACGGTTTCAGATGCCATTTTCATCACCACGCTGCGGCACTGTGCCAAAGCGATGGATGGGGTGGCAAGCAGCCGCTCATCCAGCTCCACCGCACGGGCGGTCTCCTCTCCCTCCGGCACGACCAGATAGGCGAGCCTTTCGAGCAGGGAGGAAAGCGGAAGCAGCAGTATCGTACAGAGGATATTGAATGCTGAGTGACAAACGGCGATCCCCATGTAAGATGCTGCCCGGTCCAATACTGCAGGCCGGAGAAACTGTGATGTCAGCGTGAACAGACTCAGCCACACGATCGAGCCGATCACATTGAACGAAAGATGGATGACCGCCGCCCGCTTTGCGTTTTTGTTCGCACCAACAGAAGAGAGCAGTGCGGTGACACAGGTGCCGATATTCTGTCCCATGACAATGGGGATAGCTGCAGCATAACTGACTGCGCCGGTAGCGGAGAGTGCCTGCAAAATGCCTACGGAGGCGGAGCTGGACTGGATCACGCCTGTCAGCACAGCTCCCGCCAGAAGCCCCAGAACGGGATTTTTGAAAAGCAGGAACAGCTCCCCAAATGCCGGAATATCCGCAAGACCTGACACCGCATCGGACATGGTCTCCATGCCGAACATCAGCGTGGAAAAGCCCAGAAGGACCGTTCCCGTACCTTTCCGCTTGTCGGAGTTTGAAAACATCAGGAAGATCGTACCCACCAGTGCCAGAACGGGGGTAAAGGAGGAAGGCTTTAGCAGCTGCATGAAAAGATTGTCGCTTGAAATGCCGCCAAGGCTCAAGATCCACGCGGTGATGGTGGTGCCGATGTTGGCACCCATGATCACACCGACAGACTGCTTGAGCGACATAAGGCGGGAGTTGACAAAACCCACCACCATGACCGTGGTCGCAGAGGAACTCTGGATCACGGCTGTGACACCAAGACCTGTTAAAAAGCCTTTGAGCTTGCTGTCTGTGAGCCGCCCGAGCAGTGCCTTCAAGCTGCCTCCTGCCCGCCGCTCCAGACCGTCGCCCATAATGCCCATGCCGAAGAGGAACAGGCATAGACCGCCGATCATCGTCAACACATCAAAAAGACTCACGTTTCGCAACGCCTCCGTTTTACAAAAATATGACCGCCCCGCTCATTATAAGAACAGGGCGGCAAAGATGGAGTTAATTCGAGGTGTTTGCGGTTAAGGTGCGGCAAAGGATATGCAAAGTCAATCGTCCTGGTCCGGCATACGGTATCCGACGCCCAGCTCATTGACAATATAGCGTGTCTCGCCGGGCTTACAGCCGAGCTTCTTGCGGATGTTTGCCATATTCACCTGCAATTTTTTGATGCTGCCGTCATCCATTCCGCCCCAGATGGTGTTGATAATAGATGAATAGGTCATCACCTTTCCGAGATGATGGCTCAAAAAAGAGAGGATATTGTACTCTGTCTGCGTCAGATGGACCACATGGTCATCCACGCGGACCTGGCGTTTGTCGTAATTGATCACAAGCGCACCGAGAGAGAAAATACTGCCGGGAGCAGCAGCGTGCAGATTCATGCGGTTGATCCGAAGTGCTGACCGAACGCGCGCCAGCAGCTCTTCTATTCCAAAGGGCTTCGTGACGTAATCATTCGCCCCCAGATCCAACGCGGTGACCTTATCCATTTCGTCTGTGCGGGCAGAGAGGACGATGATCGGCACCATGCTGTCCGTGCGGACGATGCGGATAAACTCTTCGCCGTCGAGATCGGGGAGTCCGAGGTCCAGCACGACCAGATCCGGCACATGAGAGGAGAGCATCAAGATCCCCTGCTGACACTTAGAGGCGGTCAAAACCTGATAACCGTTGTTTTCCAAAACGGTTTGAAGCATTCTGGAAACACTGCGGTCATCTTCAACGACCAAGATTTTGAATTTATTGTTCCCCATGCTCGGATGCCTCCACTTCCAGACAAAAACTGAATACAGCGCCGCCATCGGGACGGTTTCCGGCTTTCAGCTCGCTGCCGTGCGCTTTAATGATCGTCCGGCATACGCTCAGCCCAATACCCATGTTGCTGCGCATGGAGTCTGCCGGCATATCGCTGTCAAGTGTGCCGGTAAACAGCCGCGCCATCCTTTCCGAGGGGATCCCGCATCCGTCATCCTCTACAAAGAAGACGGCACCCCTTTTTTCAAGTGTGACCCGCAGCCACAGATTTTGCATACCGCGGGCATGAAGCATCGCGTTTTCCAGCAAATTCATCAGCACCTGCTCGATCAGCATGGGATCCATGGGGATGCTGACAAAGGAATCGGGGATCTGCACTTGTATTTTCTGCCCGGGATAATGCTTTTGAAATTTGACCAGCAGACTGTCGATCAGCTCTTCCAGCACGATGCTGTGCTTTGAAAGGCGGATCTTGTCCACGTCGACCCGCGTTACAGACAACAGGTTTTCAACCATGCGGTTGAGCCACTGCGAATCTGCTTTTATGTCTTTGAGCAGCAGCAGCTGCTGTTCGCGCGGGATCGTGTCAAAGTTCTCTATCAAGGCTGAACAGGAGCCGTAGATCGAAGTCAGCGGCGTCCGCAGATCGTGAGATACCGCCCGCAGCAGATTTCCCCGCATCCGTTCCCTTTCCGTTTCCGCCTTCAGCTTTTCCTGCTGCTTGAGGCGGGTGGTCAGCGTTCCGGTCATGGTGGAAACGATCAGCATGACAACGGCTACGGAGGTGCATTCCGGAGAGAGCAGGTCAAATGCCCAATACGGATATGAAAACGCCCAGTTTACTGCCAGGACGCTTGCAAAGCTTGCCGCGATACCCCACCAGTAGCCCTGCGTCCGGTAAGAGATCAGAAACACGCCGAGCACAAAGATCATGGGGGTCATGGTCCTTGCATCGAACTTTTCGACCAGAAAAAGATTTGCCCAAAACGCAATGAGCAGCGTAAGTAAAGAAAACAGCCCGTCAGAAAATACAGACTTTCTGGCTTTCATGCCGCACCTCCATCGCTCTGCATGAGTGCATTATAACATTCCTCCGGCGCAAACGCATCTGCAAAGCGGCAGGAACAGCAAAGAAACAGCAAAGATTATTTATCTGAAAGATCGCCGCCCGCCCGCGCGAATGATTGACGAAGAGGGGGCACTTGTGCCATAATCAAGAGTATGAAAGGGGCTTTTTGCTCCGGGTTTATGCTTGTGGGAGGAGGAAACATTATGGTCTATGTAAATGTCAAAAAGCTGCGCGAGGGAGCAAAGATCCCTGTGCGGGCAAGTGCGGCGGCGGCAGGATATGACCTTTGCGCCTGCCTTGAAGGCGATGGCGAGGTAACGATCGCGCCGCACGCAACGGTGCGGATCGGGACGGGACTTTCCATTGCGATACCGGATGGATACTTTGGTGCGGTGTTTGCCCGCAGCGGGCTTGCCGCAAAACAGGGTCTGCGCCCTGCGAATGCGGTGGGCGTATGCGACAGCGATTATCGCGGGGAGTATATCGTGGCGCTGCACAACGACAGCGCGGCAGAGCAGGTGATCAAAAACGGGGACCGCATCGCACAGCTTGTTGTGATGCCGTACCTCGCGGTGGATTTTTGCGAGGTCGATGCGCTCGATGAAACAGAGCGCGGCGACGGCGGCTTCGGCAGTACGGGGAAATAGAATTCGCAAAAGAGGCACAGCCCCTTTTTTGAGTTTTGCGTCAAACCTCG